>CAYNFS010000007.1:0-57070 GCA_964396685.1 uncultured Candidatus Saccharibacteria bacterium
CTCTCGCGCCTTCCGTGCGAAACTTTTTACCTTAAATCGCTAAAGAGCGATTCAGTTTACCGAATTGCTCAGCAGACCCCGAGAGGATTTTCTTGGTTCGGGATTCTTCAGCGTCGGCTCCCGATGGGCCGGAAAAACCTACCGGCCGATGACGTCCAAGATCGCCCCTAAAGCGACCTGGCCGTCGAACTCCCCGTACACCCGGCCGGAGGCGAGCTGGCGGACCTCGGCGATCGGGGATGGCGCAAACCGCACCAACCCCCGAACGGCCACGATCTGGCCGTTCTCCGACCGGATGGCCGAGGAGATGGTGTCCGGGGCATATACGTCATTCCGCCCCAGATCTGCGGCCCGCTGGGCCACCGGCAGACTGACGATGTAAATCGTCCGCTCTGCCGGCTCCGGGAGCCCTACGATATCACCGAGCTTTCGCTCTACGACATTGAAGTTTCCGCCGTCCGGCCACCCGGCCGGCTCATCGGCGGCCAGATAGCCCTGGCCATCTGGCCGGTCCCGCGTTTCCAGTCGCGCGAGACCAGAGGAGGGAATCGTGATATCCCGCCCCTCGCCATAGTTGATTCCGTTTCCCGTCACGCGCAACGTGACGGGGTCGGGAGTAAAATTCAGCAATTTCATTCTCACCTCTGCGAACCAGAAAAGAGCTTCCGCATTTGATCGTGCTTGCGGAAAGCAAACTGGATACTTTCTTTTTTTGTCTTGCTGTTTCATGAAATCCCTGACCCAATTTTATTGGCGTCGGGGCAAACCAGCAATCCAACAGACTGGATTCCCCGATCAAGTCGGGGAATGACAATTAATACAAATACCCAGATCGCTTTCCGCAAGAATATTTTTTCAAAGTGCTAATCCGCCGATGAGGCGGGGACTAATCCTCCTTTTCCCAAATTCCAAGCCATGATTTTGAAAATCACGGTCTGGAGAATGGGCCCAGCACCAGATCCGAAAGTGTCGTATCTGATGCTGGGTGTAGAGGAAGCATGCTCGAGTGCTGATTGAGCAACTCCCTCCAGAGATTTACCCCGTCACCAGACTGATAGGTGCCGGGGTTTACTGCAAATTCCTCCTGTCTATTTTGACAGTGTTTGTCCGGATTCTACACGCCAGACTTCACGAGCGGTTGTTTAAATGACTCGTCCGCCAAAAGTCAATAGCGTTAGAGCGCGGCAACGTGCGGGCAGTCCCACTCCGCCTTACGGGGCGGGTGGTTGTAAAACCAACTGGCGGCCAACTCCCCCAGCTTCCAGAGGATTTCGGCGGACGTCACCCGCCACGGCGAGTGAACGTTGATACCCCTGGTTGGCCGCGGCTTGTACCTGCACTCCTGGCAAGTGACGAACATACCCCGTTCGCCGCTCGCGAAGGTTTCTACATGTACGTAGAACGTGCGCTCGTCAAGCGCACGCCTCCATGCAGCTTCCGTGATGCCGCTGGTCTCGGCCAGTTCGGCGTCTAGCCCGCCCCTGACCAGCAGGCCTCCCTCGACGGGCAAGCCAACTTCCTGGAGGAATTGGTACGCGTAAGCGCTGTTATGCCGGCCAGTGCGCACCTGCCACTCGGCCCACAGCCGTCTTGCTTCTTCGGCGTCCACCTTACCATCGGTAGCGCCGCCACGGGTGTTTACAACGCCGTAGCGATTATCTCCGAAGATGTGCTCCAGCACATCCTCCGGTTCATAGCAGACGACGGTGCTGCCCGCCGTTGACTCGAACCGGCCGCTGACCAGTTCGCCGTTGGGCTTGCGCCGCTTTGACGAGCCGCAAAGGTCAAGCGAACAATTTCCCTCGCGCACGTCGCGCGAGGACCACCGCCGAGGGTAGGCTTCGGTGAGGACAGAAGTCATGGTGGTCATTGGTCACCGCCTTCCGATCTGGTCAAGCGCCGCTAGGCCGAGGCCAGGGTCGTTAGCGATGCCGGCCATTTTGTAGCAGCTTTCCAAAAAAAACCGGAGCTGCTTCCGACGAAGCCATGCCTGGAACCCCGGGCTTTGCGCCTCCTCAATACTGTAGAGGAGGGTGAACTTGACCGGGATTTTTTCAGCCCGATCAAGTCCCAAGCGGGTCGCCGCGGCGATCCTACACCACCTTTCGTCGTTCCTCGCAAACTTCGCGAGGATGCTGATCGGCGGGTCCACCGGATAGGTCTCCGAGACCCGCAGGCGTTCCAGATCTTCGTCGGAGACACGCACGAGCGTGTTCCACCGGCGCCGGTCACGGTCCTTTGCCCAGGGGGGTGAAACGATATCCCCGCGGACGGAGTCGAGCCACCGCTTGGCCACGAGGACGATCTCTTCCTTATCAATACCACCTTCGCCCAGCGTTTTCAGCAGGGCGATGTTCGTAGTTGCCATTTCCTCTCCTTCATCCCCGCCTCTGGCAGGGAAGCACTCCTCGCGTTTGAATTCGCGGGAGGATTGCCAGTAACGAGCTTTAATGAGCTCACAAACGGCAATCCCCCCACGAACTTGTATTTTCAAAGAACTTCTTGTCCCGTCGAATGACGGGATCCCAAATTCCAAGCCATGATTTTGAAAATCACAGATTGGAGAATGGATCCTTCTTGTCCCATCGAAATAACGGGAAGATTTTTACCTTTGCCTTAGCAAAGGCGGAATTGATTATCAGTTTCACCCAGCACTAACTTTTAGTGCTCGGGTAAATTGACAAGCAGTTCTGCGCTTGCTAGGATTGAAATGCGTATGACTACTCAAACTGGAAAAATCAAAAATGGTGCTATTGTTCTTCCTCGGTCGCTGCGCAAGGCTTGGCAGAAGACGGATGTTTTGGTGTTTACAGCAGACGATACTTTAATTATCAAAAAAGTTCAAAAACCTCTCGGAACGGCATGGCAGGAATATGGAGCCAAACTTGCCAGGAACAGAAAGAAAATCCCTTCACGACTTTTAAACGAAGCGGCGAGATGGGCAAAAAGCAGGTCCTAGAATATGCTTGTCGTCCTTGATACCAATGTTCTGCTTTCCGCTTTTCTTTGGCGAAAAGGACTCAAACCGATTTACGAAGCTATCAAAAATGGACGGATAACCCCTTGTTTTACCGAAGCCACCTGGTCAGAATTTCTCCGAGCGCTGAATTATCGCAAATTTGCCAAACAACTTAAGAAAATCAATATCGTTCCCGAAGAAATCGTAAAATTACTTTCCACTCGCGCTTCTTTCACTACTGCGCATTGGGAAATTCGGGAAATCAGAGACGATCCGTCAGATAATAATCTTCTCGCCTGCGCCTTATCTTCTGGCGCTTCTTTTATTGCTTCCGGCGACAAACACTTGCTGAAACTCAAATCGTTTCAACGGATTCCAATAATCAAGCCTCGGGATTTTATTTCCTTTTTACGCGCCTCCTTAAGATAGATTTTCAAAGAACAGCATCCGAATAGCGCGCCACGAATGCGCCCATCCGAATGAAAACCACTTTTCAGACCGCCATTTCCCTTTTTCCCTCCTCCCCTCTTTTTCCAAAGAGGGGCAGGGGGAGTTTTTGAAATACCAGTCTCCTTTGCCTTAGCAAAGGCGGAACTGGTTATCAAGTTCACCCAGCACTAACTTTTAGCGCTTGGGCAAATTGACAAGCCATTCTGCCGCGGCTAGAATAAAGTTATGACTACCCTTACTATCCCCATTTCCAAAGATACCAAAGACAAACTGCGCCGTCTGGCTTTGCGATACGGCTTCTCCTTGACCGAATTTTCTTCCAGAATTCTCGAGGAGTTAAATTCTGAATTTCCTGAAGAAAAACTCTCCGACTACCAGCATCCCCAACGATTACGCGCGTCTCTTAGACGGGCGCTGGCCGATTTTCAAACTGGCCGCTTTTCAGACCAGCTATGAAAATTCTCTATACTGATGAATTCCGCAAGCAGTTCGGTAAACCCCGTCACCACGGCTTTTTGAGCCGTGGCCTTTGGAATGGTATACCCTTCGGGAATATTTGACCACTCATCCACGGGTTTACCCCCACACCAGGAAGCCACGAGTATAAACTGGGTAGGAATGGTCTAAAATCAAGATGAATGATAATCCGCATGACGCAGTCATAAAGCCGTGGTGTGAGGGTTTACACCCGGGGCTTTCTGGTGACGGGGTAAACTGCCTGAAGAGGCGCAAAAACTTTACAGGAAACAAGAGCAGATTTTCTTGCGCGGCTGGAAGGATTCTCGTCTTCATATAAAGAAAGTGGCTGACCATCCTTTGGCGTTTTCTTTCCGCATCACTCGACGCTACCGGGTGATTTTTGGTTTTGTCGCGGAAGAGACCGCTTTATTTTTGACAATCGGCCACCGCAAAGATATTTACCGATAGATTTTCAATGTACCAATTTTCAGAATTCAATTCTTATTTTGTCATTCCCGATTTAATCGGGAATCCAGAATTAAATTCTCAAAAAGGATTTGGAAGGCGCGAGGTGTGAGTGCTGCTCACTCTCGCGCCTTCCGTGCGAAACTTTTTACCTTAAATCGCTAAAGAGCGATTCAGCCCGCCGAATTGCTCGACAAGCCCCGAGGAAGGAATTTTTTCCTCGGTTCGGGATTGTTCAGCGTCGGCTCCCGATGGGCCCGCGGGAACTAAAGGCTGACGAGAGCCAGCTCCGCTTTGAGTTCGGCGGCGGCCTCGTCGATCTTTTGGGCATAGTAGCCCGCGAGATCGAACTTGCCGCACTTGTATATGGTGATATCACGGGTGATATCACCCCTTCCCCAATCATCATGGTCACGCTTCTCGTATACCACGATGAAATCGGGGAGGGTGTAACCACCCTCGGCAAGCTGCTCCCCGAGCGTCAGCGACGGCTCGGTATGGGTCTCCCCAGACTCTCCCTCGGTAACTTCGGGAATAAAATCCAGATAGGTCCTCCCATCGGCTAGCCAGATCGCCCGAGTCAGCCGATAATGATAGTGTCCCCCGCCAGACCACGAATACCGATCAATTTCCGCCTTGCTGTCCAGCAAGGCATCGTCTGTCCGCTGAACCCTGATCTCACGAATGAGACCCGGATCGGCAGGATCGGCATCAACATCGCTCTCCCGGATAAACTCTAAATACTCCGGCAGAAAAACAAACTCCCTTTTCAACAACTGAAACCTAAAGAAATTCATTTGCCCTCCTGGCAATTTTTTATGCTGGTTTTTCAGGTTCCCCCTGTACCGCCAGCTCGGCTATCGCGTATTTTGACCCCGCCGGGCGGTCGCGCATCCCGTTTCTGGGATTTTTCTTGTTTTTTGACTAGAGCCTACGCTACCCCAGCTCCGGCTTTTCTTACGGAAAGCAAACTGGATACTTATGCTTTTTTCTCCCCTCCTGATGAGGAGGGGTGAGGGGAGGTCATAGTTAACTTCGCAGCTACAAAGTCCTCTACGACCCCCTCCTGCTCCCCCTCACGAGGGGGAGGATATCCATAAATAACCAGATCGCTTTCCGCAAGAACATATGGCACTCACTTTTCAAAGAACATTTCCTCCTGCTATTTCTCGCCTGCTTTTCTAGCAAAGGCGGAATTGGTTATCAAGTTCATCCAGCACTAACTTTTAGTGCTCGGGTAAATTGACAAGCAATTCTGCCTGCACTAGAATTTAATTATAATGACGATTGAAGCAACGTCTGACAAATAGCCTCTCGTCGGGTTAGTGTTGGGTCGCACTCTCTGCTATCAAGGTCTTCACCCGGATAGCTGGCGAATTATTGTTTCGGTCAAAATTTAGAGATTGCTTCGCTTGCGCTCGCAATGACATCTAAATTTTAACTTCTGTATTCCCTAATTCGCCGATTTGATCGCCGGCTTTGTTGCCCCCGCGTCTCCTGTGGCGCAGGTTTCGTAGTCCAGCTGGCGAAGAAAGTATTTATTCTGATCACTCACCCAAATCTGTCTCCTCTTGGGGAGCCGGGTGAATAATCAGAAATTTTCAAAGATCATCTCTCCTTCTTCATTTGGCTTATTGACCGCCTCATGGACTTACATAAATCGCCATGAGGAAACATTTTTTCGCGGAGAGGATTGTATAGAGGAAGTTGTTATTGAGAATTTGAAGGGCATTATTCCTGTAATAAATCCCTATTTCTCAATCCCTCCCCTACACAATTCTCTCCGAGAACTCCCCTCCTCTCTTCGGAAAAGAGGGGAAGGGAAGTTCAAAATAAGAAAAGCTCTCCATTCCGCCTCCGCCAAGGCTATGGCGGATCTGCGAGAGGAGAGCGCAATATACAACATTCAATATACAAAATACTATTACGGCCAGCTCTCCTCAAAGCTTGTTAAAACAATTACCAAATTTCAAAGATCAATCGTTAACAGCGTATGGTATACCATTTTGAGAAAAAAGTCAAGGGCTAATGGGCCAATTTTGGCTAAACTAAGCCAAAAAAATGGGCTTAAAGTAGCGGATTTTGGGATTGCTTCGTCGTTTTTGCTCCTCGCAATGACCCTTAGTGAGAAAGGCGTAAAACAAATTTCCTAAACATCTCCCCGCGGTGCTTGTAATTTGCAAACATGTCAAAACTCGCCGAGGCCGGAGAGAGCAAAATTATATCCCCCGCCCCCGCCTCTTCATTGGCTCTTTTGACTATATCTTCCATGTTTTTGAATTCCACATCCACGATCTTGCCGTTAAAACCGCTCTCTCTGGCGAGCCTGGCAATCTTTGGCCCGGTTATCCCGATTGGAATTACAGCCTTGAGCCGGGATTGCGCTATGGCTTTGGCCAGTTCATGGTAATCCGCGTTTTTCTCCGAACCGCCGACAATCAAAATCACGGGGTCGGTAAAAGCCGTAAGCGCGGCGATTGCCGTCTCGGGAGTCGTTGAAAAAGAGTCATTGTAAAATTTAACGCCCTTGACTTGGGCTACAAATTCCAGACGATGAGGGAGTCCCTCAAACTCCGAAACGGCTTTTCTTATCAGCGCGGGGTCAGTTGTTCCGGCCGCTACTGCGGCGGCAATGCTGGCTGTGACGTTTTCCAGATTGAAACGGCCGAGGAGTTTGACTCGGGAGACGGGCATGATCTCCAACTCCCCCTTTACCCCCTCTTTGGCCAAAGAGGGGGGAGGGGGAGTTCCCGCCACGTTCAGCCATACCTTACCGTCCTTCACGAAACATCCCGGGCTCACTTCCTGCGTGGTCGAGTTCCAGACAATCTGCGCTCGGGTATAATCCGCAAAGGATAAAGTAATGTCATAATCATGATTTAAGACAACGAAATCTGCCGCGAGTTGGTGGGCAACAATCGGTTTTTTCGCATCAATATACTCCCGCACATCTTTGTGATAATCCAGATGTTCGGGAGAAATTTTCAAAACCACGGCAATGTGCGGACTTTTGTGCAAGTCCTGAAGCTGGAAGCTGGAAAGCTCCAAGACAACCCAATCATTAGGTTTAAGTTTGTCTATGAACTCAAAAGGATCTTTGCCGATATTGCCGCCCAAAAAAACCGTTTTGCCATCGCTCTCCAAAATTCTGCCAGTAAGTGTCGCGGTCGTTCCTTTGCCTTTTGTGCCCGTAACGCCAATGATTTTACAGGGGCACAAGTCAAAAAAAAGCTTTGTTTGCGAATAGACCAGAACCCCCCTTTTTTGAGCCTGCTGAATAGGATGTGAAAGTAAAGGCAGGCCCGGAGTGCGGAAGATAATGTCAAATTTGTCAAGTTTTCCCGTAAGCTCATCCTGCGAGCTCCAGTTGTCAAAAACCTGAAACGGGATATGGCGGGCTTTAAGATACTCGGCCAAATGCCGGTTGTTTATCCCCATCCCGACAATCGCGATTTTTTTGGATTTGAGGTCCTGGAGAGTCATTCTAATTGAGCCCATAAACCTGTCCCGTCGAATGACGGGATGGGCATGCTACATAGTTTGTAGCCCGCCGATTCATCGGCCATAATTGATCCCAATGATGCTCAATAAAGTCTCTTCTCTTTTGTCTTTCTGTCGCCGATGAGAAGGATACTCTTCGTTGTGTACCGAACAAATGCCTGAATCTTCAATTTGTTCATCCTTTACGCCCAGATCCAGAAGCTGTAATTTATTAGCCCTGACAAAATCCAGAAAAATTTTATCACCCTCGCGTCTAATCACTGCTTCCGGAAATAGCCCAACTCGTTCGGGGTGCTTAGTGATTTCATAACAACAGACCTGTGCGGCCGGTCCGAAATGGAAATAAAAATCCTCTGGTTTTGCCGAAAACCCGTCTGTCATTTCTTGCACCGCTTTTTTAAGAATCTTTTTGCTCGTTCCCTCCCAGCCGGCGTGAACCGCCGCAACTACTCTCGCAAACTTATTATAAATCAAAATCGGCAAACAATCAGCTGTGCGGACCGCGAGATAAACGTTCGGCGTGTCCGTGAACATCCCGTCGGCTTCCGGCAACTTTTCAGATAAAAAATCAATTCCGGAATCAGGCTTAATGTAAATTGATTTATCGCTTCCGATTTGCGATAAGGTAGCAAGCCGGTTTAGCTGAATTTTCAGAGAATCCAAAAGTTGCCTACGCTCTTTCAGAACCGAATCTTGGTCAGCCAAAACAAAATTAAATTTCCCAACTGCGAAATAGGTTCTTATGTCGGGAAATTGCTGAAAAATTTTAGGGTTGGGATCGAAAAAAATCATTACTAAGAGCCTATAAACTTGTCCCGTCCAATGACGGGATGGGCTGGCTACACTCGCAAAACCCGGCCGATTGCCGCCTTATGATAAATCATCTCGCCATTAAGCACGGCCAACTTGCCGTTGACCAAAACATGCTCGATCCCGTCAGCCTGCTGATACGGATTTTCATAACTCGCGCGGCTGTCAACGGTCTTAGGATCAAATACGACGATATCCGCAAAATGTCCGGCTTTGATTATCCCGCGCTTTGCCAGCCCCAATTTTTGCGCGGGGCGGCTGGTGATTTTTTTGATAGCTTCGCCCCAAGACAAAAGTTTTTTCTCACGAACGAGAGAAAGAAACTTCGGCATCGTCCCGAAACATCGCGGGTGCACTAAACCTTGTTGCGGCCGATAAGCAAAATCATATCCCGCCCCGTCAGTGGCTATTACGGAAAGAGAATGTTTAAGGAACGCTTCCTGAACTTGAGGCGATAAATTGTGATCAAAGCCGATAACTTGCGCATCTGTGCCGCCAATGACGTTAACAAAAGCCTCCTCAATTGCCGATTCCTGATTTTTGGCGATTTGTGAAATGGTCTTCCCGTTAAAGGCGGGATTGGTCTCGGAAGAAGCCACAATTATGCTGCCCAAATTTCGCTCTTGATCGCGAAGATAAGCAAGAATTTTTTTGCGCATATCCTCATTTTTCAAATTTCTCAAAATCGCCGCTCTTCCTCCCTCATAAGCCCATTTGGGAAGGTAAGTATAAAGCACCGACCAGGAAGTCATATAAGGATACGCGTCAAAAAATACGTCAACTCCTTTCTGGTATGCGCGATCGATGCTGGAAAACACGGCATCCAAAAAATTCCAATTCGGTTTATTTCGAATCTTGAGATGGGAAATTTTGAGCTTGGCGCCTGCTTTCGCCGCCAATTCCAAGACTTCATCCAAAGCCGCCACGACATGGCTTCCTTCGGAGCGCAGATGCACGCTTAACATCTTTTGCGAGTCAGCCGTGATTTTTGACAAAGCCAGAAGTTCCTCCGCGCTTGAATCCGCTTCGTGAGCGTAAAGCAAACCAAAAGACAAGCCGGCCGCCCCAACCTCCAAACTCTCTTGCAACAGCTTGCTCATAATCCCAACTTCCTCTCTGGTGGCTGTCCTCACGTCGTCCTCCAAAAGCCCGCGCCGCAGGGTCGCATGGCCAACAAGACTCAAAGCATTAACGCCCAATTTATGATTGCGCAAAGCTTGAAGATACTCGTCAAATCCCAGCCAGTTGATATTGGCTCCGGCCAGGCTTCGCCATTTTTGCACGGACTTCAAGGCTTGAGGCGTAGGAAGAGGCGCTAACGAAGTCCCGCAATGCCCCACTGCAATTGTAGTAATGCCTTGGGTCACCAAACTATCTGCGCCGGGATTTTCCAAAATTGTCAGGTAAGAATCCGAGTGGTTTTGAATGTCTACAAACCCTGGGGCAACGCATTTTTGAGCGGCGTCTACGACAACTTTCGCATTTGCCCCGGAAAGTTTGCCGATTGCCTCGATCTTTTCGCCGTTAATTCCCAAGTCTCCCTGGTAAGACTCCTTGCCTTCCCCATCGTAGATCATCCCGCTTTTGACGAGAATATCAAATGTCATATGAGTCCTATAATCATTCCAATTGTCGCCGTGACGGCGGCTATCACCCAAAATCTCATTGTGACTTTTGTTTCCGGCCAGCCCTTGGCCTCAAAATGATGGTGAATCGGCGCAACCAGAAATACCTTTTTTGAGAAATATTTTTTGCTGAACCTTTGAATGATCGAAGAAAAAGCCTCGATGACGAAAACAAAAGCGATTACCGGAAGCAGCAGCACCGTATTCGTCAAAAACGCCAGCACCGAAAGCGTCGCACCCAAAGCAAAAGCCCCGGTATCTCCCATAAAAAACCTAGCGGGATAGATATTAAACCACAAAAAAGCCAAAAGCGCGCCAATGATCGTTCCGGCGAAAGCCGCAATCCCGATTTGCTGCTGTACCAAAGCAATTCCCATTATCGCCGCAAAACCTGCGGCCAGCGTCCCCCCGGCCAAGCCGTCCAAGCCGTCGGTGATGTTTACCGCATTAGTCAAAAACACCATCGTCAGGACAAAAAGCGGAATATACAGCCAGCCGATATCCAGCTGCTGGGGTAACCCCAAAAACTCGGCAAGGGGTATGCGGATTTCCGAAAACTCGAGCTTGTAATAAAACCACCAGCTCCCCAGCCCCGCAATCAAAAATTGAAAGAAAAATTTAAGCTTTGTGGAAAGGCCGCGCACGAGCCCGTAACCCGTAACATTTAGCCAATCATCAATCAATCCCAAAGCCCCGGATGAGACAAGCGCAAACAAAGGAAGCCAAGTCTGGGAACGGGAAAGGTTGAAAAGCAGGGTAATAACCGCGACCGTGACCCAAACCAGGATCCCGCCCATGGTCGGGGTGCCGCTCTTTTTCTTATGCATCTTCCGAAAAATTTTCGCCGGCTGGCCGTCCCAAGTGCTGTCGCGCAACTGCTTGACAATTTTGCGTTTATACAAAAAATTTGTGAGCACGGGTGTCCACAAAATTGCCGCCAAAAAACCGAGCGTCGTCAAAGAAAACACTCTGACCAAATTGGAAGTTTCAAGCTCCATACAGCCACATTTAATTTGGGAAATTTCTTCTCACCCAATCCAAAATTTTTAGGGTATCAGCCTCGCGATCCTCGCTCCCCAATATTATTGAATAATACGGACCTGTTGAAATTATGAGATTGCCTTTCGCGCCTTCGGTGTAGCCGGTTTTAATTCCCGTAATTTCCGGATGCTCAACCATGAGTTTATTGGTGGTGATAAGCTTGTGTTTGAGCTTCTTGTCCAAAGAAATAATCACAGCTTCTTTTGTCGAAACAATCTCGGAAAGATTTGGGTCAGTTAAAAACTCCTCCACCAGCTTGGCCAGGTCCGAAGCCGTCGAATAGTGATTCGGGTCATCAAAGCCCACAGGGTTTGTAAATGAAGTTCCGCTCATCCCCATGGCGCGAGCTCGGTGATTCATCTCCTGAACAAATTTCTGAATATCTCCGCCGGCCTTTCGGGCGAGAGCCAAAGCGGCGTCATTAGCTGAAGCTACAAGCATGGCTCGCAAAAGATCGGCCACTGCGAGCTCCTCCCCCGGCACGAGTCTGGCGACAAACGGAACGGTTTTGATGTCTTCCCGAGATATTTCTACGGCCTCATCAAAAGATAACTTCTCCGCTGCCACGACAGCTGTCATAAGCTTGGTTAGGCTTGCTATAGGCAGTTTCTGTCCCGGATCCTTGGCGTAAAGCGTAAGATTTGTGCGCAAATCTTTGATCAACGCCGACTTGGCCGATATTTCAAAGTCTATCTGCGCAGCATTCCTCTGGACTGCAGCCAGCTGGGGATTTGAGGCCTTGATCGATATTCCCCCAACCTGGCCGGGCTTGGAAGAAAGCATTAAAAGCGCCCCTGTAGCCGCCAATGACAAAAAAAACGAAGCCAACAGGTGATTTTTTGTTTTGTTTTCCACAAAACCATAATAACCTTTTGCCGATAAATTGACAAATCCGCAAATTTGGATTATACTGACTTTTGGAAAACTAAAATTCGATATGGAATTGATTTTAAATTCACAAAATTTTGAGCCAGAAGTGGTCCGCTCACCCCTCCCCGTTTTGGTTGATTTTTGGGCAGAGTGGTGCGGCCCTTGCCATATGATAGCGCCGTCCGTGGCAAAAATCGCTCAAGACTACCAAGGCCGTCTCAAAGTGGGAAAACTAAACGTTGACGAACACCCCGGGGTCGCGGAAAGGTATCAGATAAGAAGCATTCCCAATCTCAAACTCTTTAAGGCCGGACAAGTAATTGATGAAATTATCGGAGCGCTGCCCTACGGCGAATTAGTCAAAGTGGTCGACAAACATCTAACATGATTCTGGACTATTTCCTGGAATAACGTATACCAAAAACGCTTTTGGTATATTTTTTTCTTTTATTTAATAGATATGGTTATCCTCGATGTACTGAATTTTAAAAAAATGTTCAAGAAAATCGATGAGCTGCTTTTCCGCCGAGAGGACAAAGTGCTGCAGGAATTTGCCAATGCGGCTGACGTTGAGAGCTTGGTAAAAATTTTGGAAGGTTTGCCGCACGGGCGCAAAAAAATGTTTGGGCTCTTGCATCCGGAAAGGGCCGCCAAAGTCCTGCGCGGACTCTCCCCATATGTCCGCCAATATGTCCTCAAAGACTTGGGGGCTTCCAAAGTGCTGGCCGTGATGAATTTTTTGGAATCTGACGAAATTGCCGACCTAATAAAAATTTTACCAATGCCGACCCGAGATGCGGTGATTGCGGAACTGAAGCAATATGACCCGAAAAAAGTGCTGGAACTTGCGAGGTTGCCGGAGGAAACCGCGGGGGGGCTCATGAAAACCGAAATCGTGGTGGGAAAACCGAAAGATACAGTAACCGAATTCATCACCAAGCTTAAGGCGACCTACCCAAAAACCGTTCCCAAAACCAGCTATATATACATTGTTGATGACCACGGCAAACTCTTGGGCGCTGTGAATTTCAACAGACTTTATCTTGCCGACCCGCAGGGAAAACTTTCCGATCTCATGCATTCCACCAAAAATCCGGTATATGTTGACGAAGACCAAGAGGCAGTGGCCTCAAGCTTTACAACCCAGGATGCTTTGGAGCTGCCGGTGGTTGACAAAACCGGAGCGCTGGTCGGACGAATCTCTGCCGATGACATTATTGACGTGCTCCGTACGGAATTTTCCGAAGACATCACTCGTTTGGTTGGCGCCACCCCAAATGAGCGCGCAACCGACCCTTATTCCGTCAAGGTCAAAAGAAGGCTGCCCTGGCTTGTCATAAATCTCGTAACCGCCATTCTGGCCGCGCTCGTGGTAAGCCTGTTTACCGACACCATCGGCCGTTTCGTAATTCTGGCCGCCTTTATGCCCATCATCGCGGGCATGGGGGGCAATGCCGCGACCCAAACCTTGGGGGTTACAGTCAGAGCCATAGCGCTTGATGAAATCAATCAGTTTAACACCTGGCGAGTAATTTTCAAAGAAGTTTTTACGGGCATGACAAATGGCATGGCGACCGGTGTTATCATGGGCCTGATCGCCTTTCTTTATACCCAAAACTTGACTCTGGGACTCGTGATTTTTGTCGCGATGACCTTTAATTTGTTCATCGCCGGCCTCGGGGGCGCGGTCATTCCCCTTGTCATGAGGGGCTTGGGTTTTGACCCGGCGCTTGCTTCAACCGTTTTTGTTACGACCTTGACCGATGTTTGCGGCTTTTTTGCTTTTTTGGGACTTGCGACCTTACTTTTGTGAGGACCCAAGCTTTGTTTTTTTGATTATTTCAAATGTCTCTTCTGGCGTGTCTGTAAGTTGCCAAAGCTTGAGCTCTTCGGCATCAATTGTCGCGTGCTTCTCGTGCGCGTTCTCGCGCAACCACTGACACAAAGGACCCCAATAGTCCTTGCCTATCAGAATAATGGGGATGCGGGGATTGATTTTGTGCGTCTGACGCAATGTGATTAGCTCAAAAGCCTCATCCAGCGTGCCGTAGCCGCCGGGGAAAAACACATAGGCCGAAGCGGAAAAAGCCAGCATGACTTTGCGCGTGAAGAAATAGTTAAAAGCCATGCTTTTTTTGACGTACGGATTGATGCGCTGCTCAAATGGCAGCTGGATATTAAGCCCGATTGACTGCCCCTTTCCTTCCACCGCACCTTTATTAGCGGCCTCCATGATTCCAGGCCCCCCGCCGGAGATGATAACGTATCCTGCCCTGGCCAGCATTCTTGATAATTTTTGCGCGGCTTTGTAGTGCGGATTTTTTTCGTCAAACCGGGCCGAGCCGAAAAAAGTCACGCTTTTGGGAAATTTGGAAATGAAATGAAAACCGTCCACAAACTCGGCCATAATGCGGAAAATCCGCCAGGAGGGATTATGCTCGAAATCAAAAGGCTCGGAGCTATAATCCCACTCGCGATCCTGATGATGATCCGAGATCGGCGGAAGCCGGCCGTGCATCGTATCTTTTGGCGCAAATTTTGGCATTGTTTTTATTTCCTTTCGTGATTTAAGTCGTCAAAATCATTATAACACAAAAACCTTCTCACTTCGGAAAATATTTCAATAACTCCCGCCAGCTTCTGGTATTGAGCACATCATTCTTTGTAGCCCAGCCGCGGCGGGCCTGCGCTTCGCCCAGATAAATAAAATTCAGATGCGCTGGATTGTGCGCGTCAGTATCAATGACCAGCTTAACCCCGGCCCCAACTGCTTTTCTTATCAACGTGTCGTGAATATCCATGCGATCCGGATAAGCATCGATCTCGAGAGCCACCTTGTTTTTGCGGCAAACTTTCAAAATTTCGTCAAAATCAAAGTCAATCGGCGCGCGCCGATTGATGATGCGAGTTGTGGGATGAAAAAATATATCAACATTTGGATTGGAAAGAGCGCGAACAATGCGCTTGGTCATGTCAGCGCGGCTCATTTTGAAGTTTGAATGCACGGAAACTCCGACTATGTCCAGCTTGGCTAAAACTTCGTCTTTGATATCCAGACTGCCGTCTTTGAGGATATTAACTTCGGCGCCTTTGAGAATTCTGAACTCCCCCTTCCCCCTCTTTGGAAAAGAGGGGGCTTTGGCATTTAGCTTGTCAATCTCGGCCATTTGTTTGAGAAGTTTCTTCTCATCCAACCCGCCGGTCATGGCCAAAAATTTCGTGTGATCCGTGATAGCGATATATTCGCGTCCCAATCTACGCGCGGCCTCGGCCATCTGCTCAATACCGGCAGTGCCGTCTGTCCAGTCGGTCTGCACCTGCAAATCCCCACGCACATCGCCGTAATTGATCAATCTGGGAAGCTCGTGTTTCCGCGCCGCTTCTATCTCTCCAATGTCATTGCGCAATTCGGGAGGAATATAGTCTAAGCCCAGAGCCTGATAAATCTTTTCTTCGTTGTCAACTATGACCCCTCTTTTCTTCCCCCCTCTTGAGGGGGGACTATGGGGGGTCAAGCCATATTCGGAAAGTTTATAGCCCTTCTCTATCGCTATCTTTCGCAATTTGATATTATGCGCCTTATTTCCCGTAAAATACTGCAAAGCCGCCCCCCAGCTTTCTTTTCTAATCAAACGCAGGTCAACTTGGATTCCGTTCTCAAGCTTTATTTCCGACTTGTCCTCGCCGTGCGCGATTATGTGTGTTGCATCCGGCAAATGCACAAAGTAGTCCATGGCGGCCTTCGGGTTTTCAGCAATCCCCAGAATATCGATATCGCCGACAGTTTCCTGGCGTCTGCGATACGAGCCGCCTACCTCAAGCCGGTCAAAAAATCCAGACGATTTAAGTCTGCCAACTAAATTTTCCACAATCGGTTCCACAAAGCCCAAAACATAGCGCTTACCCTGCGCAGTTGCGAATTGCAACCCTTCCAGGATCCGCTCCTCGCTGCGCTGTCCGAAACCCGACAGATTTCTTAGCTTGCGCGCCTGGACTGCTTTTTGTAAATCTTTAAGTGTGCGTATTTTCAATTTTTCGTAGAGCACCTTGACGGTTTTTGGGCCCACTCCTTCAACGGCTGTAAGTTCCTCCAGATCAACCGGGATCTTTTTGCGAAACTTTTCGTAAATTTTTAATCTGCCGCTTTTTAGAAGCTCCTCAAGATGCTCCGCAATCCCCCGCCCGACTCCCGGAATTTTCAAAAAGCCCCCAAAGCCTTGCTCGCGGTAAATATCCAAAACTGGCTTGTCAAGCGACTCCACCGCAAGTGCCGCTTTCTGATAAGCTCTTGGCTTAAAAGCCACGTCAAACATTTCGTAGTAATCCGCCATCGCGTATAAAATTTTGGCAATTTCCTGATTGGTCATTTCATTTGAAAAAACGAAGATACCATGGTATAAAAACCCCCTCCCAGATAACGGTTCCGGTAAATTTGGATTTCCCGGAATTTCTTTCCCGGAACGTGATCGGTACCTCTTTGATTTTCGCTCCAAGCTTGTGCGCCAGATATTTCATCTCAATCTGATAAGCGTATCCCTCGCTTTTCTCAAAGCGGGTCAAAATCTGCCCTAAAATATCCCTCCGATACACGACAAAGCCGGCCGTTAGATCCGCAACCGGAACGCCGGTTATAAGCTCGGCGTACATATTGGCCCATTTGCTCAAAAACTTCCGCCAAAAGTTCCAGTTTTCAACAGCGCCGCCTCCAACGTATCTTGAGCCTACTACCACGTCATGAGAAAGCGCGTGGCGCAGAAGCTCGCCCAAATCTCCCGGATGATGCGAGAAATCCGCGTCCATAGTCACAATATATTCAAGCTCCGGATCGGGAATGATCCTGGCGAACGCGTCCAGGTAAGCCGAGGCCAGGCCCAGCTTTTGATCCCGCCAGATTAGCCGGACACTGTCATAGTTTTTGGCTATATCTTGAACAAGTTCGGCCGTCCCGTCCGGCGAATTATCATCCACCACAAAAATTCGCAGACCTGGGTAAAGCTTAAGAAGGTGCACAAGAAGCGCTCTGATATTCTCGCGCTCGTTGTAGGTGGGAATTACAACCGCAACCTTGTTCTCCATTTAGGTAAGATCCGCTTTTTTGACGCGCAAAACCCAGTTAAGAAGCGAAAGCAAAATGCTGAAAAGCAAAGCCCAGCCAAAACCGGCCACCTCAAAACCCGGGACAATAACACCGGTAAGCATGATCAAAAGCGCGTTGATGACGAGACTGAACAAGCCCAGAGTCAAAATATTTATGGGCAAAGTCAAAAGAAAGAACATTGGCCGAATCACGGCATTGATCAAACCCAAAACCACGGCTGTCGCAAGCGCCGCTAAGAAACTCGTAACCTCAACGCCCGGTAGGATATATGCCGCGATTATGATGGCTAAAGTAACTAAAAACCAATGCAAAAGGACCTTCATACCGCTATTTTAGCACTTTTTCCTTGCGGATAAAATGACGGCCGCAGGTTTTTGCTACCTACGGCCATTCATCGGCGGAGATGTACCGGAAGTGGCTGACAGACGGGGATGGCATCATCCCTAAAATCTTGGTGTTTCTTGCAGTAGTCGCAAAGAGCTTTTCCCGCCCTTTGGACTGCTCCGCAATTTTTGCATATTACATTACCTGATGGCGGTTTTTCTCTCTTAACCATACCAACCTCCTATTTCCAACATTATAACAGAAAATTGACCGCAAAGGCAGTCAAAGCTTGACAAGTGGATATGACAGGATGATAATGGGCTTAAAAGGAGGCGTGTGATGACCTGCGAAGAGCTGAAAAGGCGTCTCGAAAGCGGGTTCCGTACGCTTGTCATTATAGATAGGCGCAGAGGCGCCACCGCTGCGCCCGGCATCGGGACAGCGATCGAAAGGGAGGTCGTAAACCGCGAGCTCGAGGAGCTCTGGAAAGACCTGATCGAAAATCCACCGGTCTTTCCAAAGAAAACAAAAAAATGAATAAAACATGCCCCGTCCCTGCTCGCACACCGCCCCCTGCCCCAAGGGAGGCGGTGATTTTTACCCCCACACCAAATGTTTGTTAATGACGAGCAATTTTATAACTTAACTTAAGTCACCTAGAAAAGGACATTTGGTGTGGGGGTAAACCCCTCACTCAATATATTTGCGGTCTCATTTCTTGCTCAAATTGAGGGAAAAAATTCTGGATATCGCGCAGATCAAACCGGGGCAAAATGGATTCAACCGGCTCATGGCTTAAAAGAAACTCAAAAGAATTTTTGACCAAATCAGATGGCTTTCCTACGCCATCAGTAAGTCTCTGCCAATATCCCTCATCAAGGCTAACTGTAAATTGAAAGTCCTGAATCTCAACTTCGTACACCCAGCCCTCATTGGTTTTGGTTTCACTTTTGATTTTTATATCCGGCATAGTCTTGCAAACTTCTGGCGCATCTTGGCAAGTTTTGGACTGATCACCGTCTGACAGTATGGCTTATCGGGATTTTTCAAATAATAATTTTTGTGATAATCCTCGGCTTCGTAAAATTTATCAAACAGCTGAAGTTGGGTTAATATAGGCGCATCAAATGTGTCATTATTCGCCAACTCCTCAATGAATTTTTCCGCTTCCCGTTTTTGCATGGAGTTAGTGTAAAAAATTATTGAACGATACTGCTCGCCGACATCCCCACCCTGCCGGTTTGGCGTTGTCGGGTCATGCGTTGCAAAAAATACTTCCAGAAGCTCGCGGTAGGAAATTTGCGAAGGGTCAAATTCGATTTTTATGACTTCGGCGTGTCCCGTGCGCCCACTGCTTACTTCCTCATAGCTTGGATTTGCCGTATTTCCCCCGGCATATCCCGACGTAACGCCTTCTACCCCTTTTAAGTTTTGAAACACCGCCTCGGTGCACCAAAAGCACCCGCCGCCAAAAATGGCTATTTGAAGCCCATTTCGCATAAAATTACGCCTCAACCGGCGGCCAGCCTTTTTTGAATTCTTGACTAAAACATAATAAATATTGCTGTCTCTCCGCCGAAGTCAAATTCAGTTTTGTCGCGGCACTGCTTAGATACTCTGCGATATCGCCTTTATTGGGATAATGGCTTGGTTGCACTCTCCTACTTCTGCCCTCACCGGCCCATTCTTCAATCCCAATTCGCCGCAAAAAAGCCACTGCGTCTTGTTTTGCGTGTGCATCTATTATGCTGGAACGAGAGGCTTCTTCCGCACCCTCTTTTGAATATCTCGCCTCTTCAATTGATGGTCTTAATTTTTCCGGCATGTTTATGACTCCACAAATACCTGGTCATTTTCGTGAACTTTCTGTTCAACCTTGACTCCCACCTGCTGTCCCGACTTGCCTTCGGAAATCTGCTGATGTTCGTACTGCATTTCTTTGACTTCCTGGCTGAAATCATCATGCGCCCCCTTGAAATGCACGACCTGTCCGACCTTCAAGCCCTCAACTAATTCAATAATTGCCACTTGGGCCTTGCTGTAATAGTGGGTAACTTTGCCGATATTTTTTTCTTCGGCCATAAAACTTCACCTCCTTTCTGCTTCTAGTATAGCAACACCTTGGGACTAATCAAGCTTCCCAAGGTACCCGCGTCCCTTAAGTTCCTCTGGCAGCAAATCATCTTTGGTGTATTTTTCATAGCCTTTGCCATAGCCCAGCTCTTTCATGAGCCGAGTTGGCGCATTGCGAATCTTAAGAGGAATGGGCAGGTTGCCGTATTCTTTGACGTCAGCCATCGCGCGCATCAAGCCCTCGTAAGCATTACGGTCTTTTTGGGCCAGGCAGAGATAAACCGCACCATGCGCCAAATTTATGGCGCATTCCGGAAGCCCGACGGTTTCCACGGCCCGAAAAACCTCATTAGCCACGACCAGGGCAGTCGGCTGGGCCATACCGATGTCTTCGCTCGCGAAAATCACCATGCGGCGCGCAATAAATTTGGGATCCTCGCCGGCCTCAATCATGCGCGCCAGATAATAAAGCGCCGCATCCGGCTGGGAAGCCCGCATGGATTTGATAAAGGCGCTGATGGTATTATAATGCTCCTCGCCTTTCTTATCATAGCGCAAAAATTTGGACTGCAGGGCGTTTTTGAGATTTTCCAGAGTAATCACTTTGTAAAGCTTGACCGTGCTTTCCAAAAGGTTAATCGCCTGCCGGGCATCGCCGTTGGCCATTCCGATGAGCCAGTCTCTGGCTTCCTTGGGGAGGAACTCCCCCTCCCCCCTCTTTGCTAAAGAGGGGGTAAAGGCGGAGTTCTCAAGAACATTGACTGCATGATCAATAATTCGCGACATTTCCTCAGATGACAATTCATTCAATACAAACACCTGACATCTAGAGAGAAGCGGCGAGATAACCTCAAAACTTGGATTTTCGGTGGTCGCGCCAATCAGGGTCAATTCTCCGCGTTCCACATAAGGCAGCAGGAAATCCTGCTGGGCTTTATTAAAACGATGAATTTCGTCAAGAAACAAAATTTTAGGAGAGCCTTGAGAATCATCTCTCAAAATCTTCTTTATATCATCCTTTCCCGCAACTACGGCGGAGAGTTCATACAATTTGGCATTGAGGCTCTTGGCATAGATTTTCGCCAGAGTGGTTTTGCCGCAACCCGGCGACCCCCAGAGGATGAAAGAAAACAAATGCTTCTGCTCAATCGCCGCCCGCAAAGGCTTGCCTATGCCGACCAAGTGCCCTTGTCCCACAAACTCATCAAGGTCTTTGGGCCTGATTTTTGACGCCAAAGGCTCCATGTCTTTAATTAACTTATTCCTTAATTCTTTGGCTCAAATCTCAAAGCCACCGAATTGATACAGTAGCGCTTGCCGGTTGGCTTGGGGCCATCGTCAAACACGTGCCCCAAATGCGAGCCGCATTGGGCGCAAACAACTTCGGTTCGCGTCATGCCTTGACTGTCATCAGAACGCAATTCGATACTCTGCCGGTTCGCGGCGTCATAAAAGCTTGGCCAGCCTGTGCCGGAATCAAATTTCGTTGTTGACGAAAAAAGCGGAGCTCCACACGCCACGCAATGATACATCCCGTCGTCTTTGAGACTGACATATTCGCCGCTAAAAGGCGCTTCAGTTCCGCCCGTGCGGCAAACCGCATACTGCTCCGGTGTCAGCCTTTCTTTCCAGTATTCTTCCGGTTTATCTTTCATAAATTTCACCGCTTTTGCCACTGCGGGGCGCGACGCACACGTTTTAGGCCACAAAATTCTGGCGTTAGAGGCGTTCCTGAAAAACCAACCTGCAATTCAGTCCCAGTCTTCTGTGATAATTTTGTGATTTTTTTCATCCATCTCCTGAATATAATATAGATTATCTGAATTTTTCTGCCTCAACTCTGCACGTATATGCAATGCTTCTTCTTTAGTATTACAACGATATTGAGTATAACCGCTACCTGTCGTTTTCTTGCTATACCATTTTATCCAAAATACATGCCCCTCCTTGTTTTTCCCCTCTGGCGAGAGGCCCCCCAGATTCTGGTGATTTCGGCACGGCTTTCCCCTTTATTGTTAATAAAAATGCATTATCTTGCTTGCATCATAACCCAATTCTTCCGCCTGTTTAAGCTTGTCCTTGAGCACTTGCTTCCAGATTTTGGATTGCAACGTGATAAACTTTTTGCTTTTCGGATCAACAAGTTTATAATGTCCGCCCTTCCCGCCCGTGTAATCAATGATGAACCCGACTTTTTCAAATGCTTTAGCTAGTCTTCTTTGCGAAACATCAGAAGGAAGACTAGGTGGTAGCATACACTTTTTTGCCGGCGTTTGCTGCTTGGGTCAGTGGAGGATTAAAAATAATTAGGTCGGGATTGCAATAACGAGGGGGGATGCTAAATGCAGTAAAGATAGCATCTTTCAATTCTCGCTCTAGTTCGTCCGTGGTTTGACCAGTGGCAGAAATATAGCCGCGGGGATTATCCACGGATTGTGCGTAATAGTATTTTTGTCCATCTTCTTCCATCAAACGAACAACAAAATTCAGCCCACGATGACGCAGTTCAATAAGTAAATCACTGACTTTCTCCTGGGCTTGTAGTGGATCGGCCAGATAAGATTGTATTCGTTGAATAAATCTTGGCATGCCTTTGAAATCCAAGTATATATTAATTTTCCACACCCGGTCAAGATTATTATACTCCAAAAGAATCAAAACGCCCATCTCCGGGCGTTTTGCGAGAAATGCGAGTTTTTACCGCTTCTGCCACTGCGGGGCGCGGCGCGCGCGCTTTAAGCCCGGCTTCTTCCGCTCTTTCTTTCGGGCGTCGCGCGTCAAAAAACCGTGTTTTTTAAGAGTTGCCTTTATTTCCGGGTTTGCCGCAACCAAGGCCCTAGCTATCCCCAAGCTTACCGCTTGGGCCTGCGAGACTACTCCGCCGCCTTGAAGTTTTGCCACAACACTGACTTTCTTCTCTAATCCGGCAATATTCAGGGGATCAGTTGCCAGTTTTTGCAGATAAATCGTAGGGAAATAATTGGCGAGTGTTCTCCCGTTCAAAGCAAATTCTCCGTTCCCTTCAAGAGACAGCTTTACTCCGGCAACAGCGGTTTTGCGTCTGCCAATTCCCAAAAAATATTTACTTGGCCGAGACATTTTAGTCACTTTTTTTGGTGCCGTCTTT
This sequence comes from uncultured Candidatus Saccharibacteria bacterium, assembly GCA_964396685.1. Classification (GTDB taxonomy): domain Bacteria; phylum Patescibacteriota; class Doudnabacteria; order UBA920; family 2-01-FULL-46-14; genus CAYNFS01. The sequence goes on from CAYNFS010000007.1 coordinate 22,803, forward strand.
TTTTCTGTCATATAACTAGACTTTCTTGTCTATCCTAAATTTATGTTTGTCATCCGATACGACCTTGAGTCTTCGAAGCGCCAGCTTGCGCAAGCGATTGGCCGGAAGCATTCGGGAAACCGCCAAGCGAATAACTTTCTCCGGAGATTTGAGGAGCAAATCACGCAATAATACTTGCCTGATCCCCCCCGGATAACCGGATGCTCGAAAGTATTTTTTTTGGACAAGTTTGCGGCCGGTAACATTAACTTTACCGGCATTTATGATTACCACAAAATCGCCAAGATCCATGAATGGGGTAAAAATCGGCTTGTGCTTGCCGCGTAAGAGGGTCGCAACCCGCGAAGCCAAACGCCCCAAGACGTATTTGGAAGCATCAATTTCATACCAGATTCGCCTTATTTCCGAAATTTTTGGTAAATATGTAGTGGTCGTCTTCATTTCACAAGCTCCAGCAAAACTTTTTTGGTTCCGTCCTTAAATCTTCCTGCATGCAAAATTCTGGTATATCCGCCGGATCTTGCGGCATAGCGCGGCCCTAAAACCTCCATAATCTTTTTGACTGCGTTGGGCGGCAATTCCCGACGCAATCGGCGAATAGTCGTAACGCCGGATTTTTTTCCGGCTGTGATCATTTTTTCAACAACAGGACGAGCGATTTTGGCTCGCGCTGCGGTTGTCTGAATACGCTCGTATAGAATCAAGGCCGCTGCCAAAGCCCGCAACTCTTTTTTCTGCCGGTCAGGCGATCCTCTCAAATGCCGTTTCTTGCGGTGGCGCATTATTTCACTTTCTCCAAAGCTTTTATGATCTCTTGAATAGATTTGGCCCCCAAGCCTTCCAGTTTTTCCAAATCCTCTGGCGCCATCTTTTCTAGCTGCTCAATTGTCCGGATATTGTTGCGAATTAGCGCGTTATACGCGCGGTTGGGCAAATTCAGCGAATCTAAATCGCCTTCCGTGAGCATTTCGGGTTTAAGTTCCGCTTCTTCGGGCGGAGCTTCTGGAATTTTGGCCGCTTCAGCCATCTGCGAAGTCTTTAGCAGAGCAAAATGATCAACCAAAATCTGGGAGGCGATATCCAGGGCCTCGCGGCCGCCAATCGTGCCGTCAGTCTCCATGGTAATGGTGAGTTTGTCAAAGTTAGTGATCTGTCCCACCCGGACGTTTTCCACTTCGAAATTGACGTTCCTCATAGGAGTATAAATCGCGTCCACTGCAATCATGCCGATTTCCAATTTTTCAGACTCCCCCATCTCCACCGGCACGTAACCCCGCCCCTGCTGAACGACTATTTCCATTGAAAATTCCGTATTTTTGTTATCCAAAGTGGCAATTACCAAATCTTGGTTAATAATTTTTACCCGCGAGTCCGGCTTGATATCAGAGGCTTTGACCACTTTTTCCCCTTTTGCTTTGAGTTCAAGTTTGACCACTTCTTCTGAATCAACCTTGAGGTGCAATTGTTTAAGATTGAGGATAATATCAACTACATCTTCTTTGACATTGGGAATGGTGGAAAATTCATGATCCACCCCTTTAATTTTCACTGCTATCACGGCAGCCCCGGGAAGTGACGAGAGCAATACCCGCCGCAACGCATTGCCGACAGTCATGCCGTAGCCGGGGTAAAGCGGTTCAATCACGATGACGGATTTGAATTTTTCCTCTTTGGCAAAATAAATTTTGTTGGGAAGAGGAATAGTTGAGTTCATAATTTGTTATCGATTATTAATTATCGATTATGATTTACCTGCTATAGTGCTCGACTATTAAATCCATCTGTATTGTGGAGCCTACAAGCTCTGCAGTGGGCTTGCCCAAAACCTTTCCCTTCAATTCTTTCGGGTCCAAGCTTAGCCACTCTTGGGGCTTAAATTCTTTGAGACCGGGCATCAAATGCTCAATATAGCTCGTAGCTCTCTTTGATTCGGAAACCGCAATTTCGTCACCGGGTTTGAGTTCATAGGAGGGAATGTCAACCTTTTTGCCGTTGACCGTAAAAAAACCGTGGGTTACAAGCTGCCTGGCCTGCGCGCGGCTTGCGGCAAAACCCAAACGGTAAACCGCATTGTCAAGACGCAACTCCAAAAACTGCAACAAAATATCATGCGTCATCCCAGGGTGCTTGACGCTTGATTCCACATATCTTCGGAATTGCCGTTCACCTATATCATACGTCCACCGGGCTTTCTGCTTTTCCGCAAGGGCAAGTCCGTACTCGGACTTGCGGACCCGGTTCTGGCCGTGCATGCCCGGCGGATAATTGCGCTTAACCAAATACTTGACATCTTTCTCACGCAATGCTTCTCCTATTCTCCTGGCAAGCCTAGTTTTTGGGCCAGTGATGCGCATTTTTTAGACTCTCCTCACCTTTTTTGGCCTCACCCCGCCGTGCTTTATCGGAGTAAAGTCCTTAATTGACAAAACCGCGATGTCCGTGCCCTGAAGCGCCCGGATGGCCGAATCGCGTCCGGAACCGATGCCCTTGATGAAAATATCAACTTCCTTAAGTCCCAAATTTTTAAGTTTCGCCATGGTTTCTTCCATAGTGCGCTGGGCGGCATAAGGGGTGGATTTCTTGCTGCCCTTAAATCCCGTGAGTCCCGAACTTCCCCAGCCTAAAACATTCCCCTGCTGGTCGGTCACGGTGATGATCGTATTGTTGTAAGTGGACTGAACATAGATTCGGCCGTGCGCCACCTTTCGCTTGATTTTTTTGGCGGAGACAGCGGGAGTAGAAAGCTTTACCCCCTTTTCTTCAAGGCCGGATATGGTTTTGACTTTTTGTTCACCCATTGGTCAATTGCGTTCTATTTAATATTGAACCCGTCTTCCCCTTAATCCTAATCACCTCGTTCGTCTGCTTGATCTTATTCGTAGCATTCGCATTCATAGAGTCATAGTGCAGTAAGAAGTGTGATTCGCATTAAGGCGAGAAGGAACTGGAAACATTGAGAAGTGAAGTTCCGCTAGGTTTTTTCCGCCGCTGGCCGGCGACCCGACCCAGCGGTCTTTCTTACATTGCCCCTTACCGTGCGGGAGTTGGTCTTCGTGCGCTGGCCGCGGACGGGAAGTCCTCTGATGTGCCGGAGTCCGCGATAGGTACCGGTCTCCTTCAGTCTTTTGATATTTTGAACGATTTCCTGCCGCAAAGCGCCTTCCACCTTGAAATTGCTTTCGATGTATTCCTTAAGCCTATTAATCTCGGATTCAGAAAGCTGGTGGGTTCTCTTGTTTGCGTCTATTTTTACGGCCTCGAGTATCTTTTTCGAACGCGGCCAGCCAATCCCGTAGAGATACGGCAGGGCGGCTTCTATTCTTTTTTGCTGGGGAAGGACAACTCCCGCAATGCGAACTGTTGGCATAATACTATCCTTGGCGCTGCTTATGTTTGGGATTGGCGCAAATCACATAGATCCGTCCGCCTCTGCGCACGATTTTGCATTTTTTACAGATTGGTTTGACTGACGCACGGACTTTCATAAAAGGACTACAATCTCCGGACAATTCTGCCCCGCTTCAAATCATATGGAGTCAGCTCCACCCGCACCCGATCGCCCGGCAAAATCCGGATATGATTGACCCGGAGCCTGCCCGCAATATGGGCCAAAACCTCTTGTCCCGGATCCAATTTTACGCGAAAAACAGCATTGGGCAAAGCGTCGATTACTTTACCCTCAAGTTCAAGAGTCTTCTTATTGAAAGTGGTGCTGCTCTGCCCTAAGTCGGGTGAAACTGTGGAATTATTCAATAATTTGAAACAAAATTATGGTAACAGGCAAATAATAACAAAGAGCTCCAAATTAGTCAATTCTGACGTTTATGTGAACCTTGTTGCCAAATTTTGGCGCTTTTTTTACCCAAAAGGGATAAAAGTTGATAGTCACTTCTTCGATTTCGGGCCGCGATAGCAGGATTTCTCTAATTTCTTCAATGGACTTGCCCTTAAGCTTCGTCAAAAGGTCCTGCTCGTTAATTGCATAAAAAAGCCGTCCTTCGTAATGGCTTCCTAAAATGCCGCCGCCCGCCTCAAAACTTGCGGTCAAAAGTTGGGTAGTCAAACGTGCGTCTTTATCTTCCTGCAGAATTTTATTTTGCGGCAAAAGTCTTTTGATCCGTTCGATTATAATTTCCAAAATCTGCTTTTCGTCGTAGGCTATCGCCTCAAACTTAAGCTTCATGGCCGCCTCAAATTCTGGTACTTCCTTGCCTGCGGCAAAAGAAGTCTTTTGTTCCAGCACCTCGTAGGACACTGCATTGTCGGCAATCCTCAACCCTGGGTTTTGAGCTGTAAGTTCGCTGCGAGCATTTGCCAGAAGCTCCTGGGCCAAAGCAGGGCCGGCATTCAACAAATCCTGTTCTGTTATTACCTTGATGATTTCGTCAGTTCCCCCACTGATACTATCGGAAACAACCGCATACAAAGCTTGGGGTTGGTAACCAAAAACTTCATTTTTGATCTCGAGCCTGGTTCCTTTGGGCAAATTGTATTCAGTCCCCGGGCCCAAAGCCGCAACAGGAACCGGCGGAATCAGGCTGGACTCGTCAATTTCCTGATCTTCCAAGCCGATAAAGGCCGTTGGCCGGATGCTGCCGACATCCTGCGTAAACGCGTATTGCCGGCTGCCTGCTTCAAGGACCGTGGTTTGCGCTTTGAGAATAAGCGTCGTTTTGGAAAAGTTATAAAGGGTAACAAAACCCGAAGCTTTGCGGCCGATGTTTCTGGTGCCGGTTGCCGGAAAAGTTTTGGTGCCTGTCACTTCTTTTTCCAAAATTTTGGCTGGTGCTGCAAGCTCGGAGGCGTTTGGTTCTTGCTGGTTTTTATCAATCCTTATCTCAAAATCGCGAGTCACGGGTTCGGTGCGCGCCAAAATCTCAATTTTGGCCTCGGGCAAAACCAAAAAAACTAAAAAACCGGCGGCAATGATAATGACCGAAACCGAAAGAATCAAAATAACCGGCCAAGCGCGCCTCCTTGGCACTTCAAACGGCGATGGGGGTCCAAGCTTAATCTTGGGCTTTACAATCTTTTTCTTCGGCCTTATGTCAAAACTTTTCATTAGAATTTATTTAAACAGCTTTTCGGGTGTTAATTCGTCCACGTAATTCTCGGGGTTTATCACAAAATCCAAACTTTTTAGATTTTGAGTCCCGGTAAAATACATCGGCAAAGCGCTTCTTAAATCATACTGGGGGAGCTCTCGGGCTTGAACCTTTCGAAGCGGCGGCACGAGGTTATAGCTTAAATTTGGAGCAAATTCAAACTCTGCCTGCATCTTGCCCCCCACCGAAAGATGCTCTTGTCGGATAACGTAATACGCTCCCCCATTGTGCGCTTCATAAGGCTCGTAAATCCCTTTATTTCCCAAGGGCTGCCAATTGGAAAGCACCAGAACGTCATCCGACGGATTTACGCTCACGTGGCCAAAGCCCGGTGGGATGACAATCTTCTCTCCTCTGCTTGCCTCCACCAGATAAACGTCTTCCAAACGGTCCAAATCAGGTGACGCGCTTTGCAAGAGCAAAAATGCCTTGCCGTGGATTACCTCGTAAACTTCTGGGTAGCGAATTTGGAGCCCGCGTTTATATGGATGATAATGACCAATGGTTTTGACGAGCTCATCGCCAATACGGCCGGGGGGGATGATTGTAATGTCATACTCCAGGCCGGCTTCGTGGATCAAGTCTTTGTGTTCCGGTAAGGCAACATCTCTATACATGTGATAAACGTCTTTTCGCCAATAAGAGGAGAGCGGGTTTTGCAGGTAATTTTTCATTGAGGTGAAATCGCGGATTTGAGGCTTCACAGGAGGAAGCGCTTTCCCGAAAACCAAAGAATAATCCTCGCGAATCTCAATCGGCAAACCGGATGTTTTTTCCAGGTTCAACATGAGCTAATTCTATCATTTTTTGGAGCAACTACTCAACCACAGCCTTTATCCGGCGGATGCCGGCGGCAACAGCCTCTTCTTTAACGATTTTAAACTTTCCAATTTGGCCGGTGTGCTCAACATGCGGTCCGCCGCAAAACTCGCGGCTTACAACCTCATGGGTCGCAGGATCCCAAATTGTGTAAATAGAGACTTTGTCCTCGTATTTCTCGTCAAAAAGCCCGATGGCGCCAAGCTGGCGCGCTTGCGATACAGTCATTACCTCTCTTTTGACTTTTAGGTCGCGTCTGACCTGCTCATTTACCCAGTCCTCAATTCTTTTGAGCTCCTCTGGACTTACTTTTTGCCGATGATTGAAATCAAATCGCGTCCGCTCGGCGGTCACATGACTGCCCTTTTGAAAAAGATGTTTGCCGAGCACGTGGCGCAACCCGGCCTGTAAAAGATGGGTCGCCGTATGGAGCCTGGTGGTTTTCTCTGAATGATCGGCCAGGCCGCCCTTAAAAACCCCGGCTGACGAGGTCCGGGACAGTTCCTGATGTTTTTTAAACTCGGCTTCGAATTCAGATTTGTTGATTTTGATGCCTTGATTGCGGGCCAGCTCCTCCGTGAGTTCCAAAGGAAACCCGTAGGTCTGAAAAAGATCAAACGCATCCTTGCCGCTTATTTTTTTCAGTTTTTCAAACTCCTTGAGCCCCCGGTCCAGCGTTTTTCTGAATCTCAAATCTTCTTTCCCCAGTTCATCAATGATTCTCTCGGCATGCCGTTTCAGTTCCGGATAAACACTCTGATACTCTTCGATTACGACTGCGGCAATTTCCGTAGAGAATTCCTGTTTTATCCCGAGTTTTCTGCCATGGGTTACCGCTCGTCTGATCAGCCTGCGCAAGATATAACCCCGATCTTTATTTGAAGGGGCTATGCCGTCCGCCATTATAAATGTCGCCGCGCGCAAGTGATCGGCAATGATTCTCACTGGCTTTTCTCCCCCTGCCTGAGGGGGAGATGAAGAGGGGGTGGGAGCCATCCCTTCGATCTTCTTTATAATCGGCGCGAACAATTCTGTTTCATAAACACTTTCCTTGCCCTGAAGCACCGCCAAAGTTCTCTCTAATCCCATCCCCGTATCCACGTTCTTTTGCTTCAGCGGCTCATACTTGCCCTCAATGGTCTTGTTATACTGCATAAAGACATCGTTCCAGATCTCAACCCAGCGGGAATCAGAAGGATCAAATTTTTCCGGCGCTTCTCCCTTGCCTATCCAGTAAAACATCTCCGTATCGGGTCCACACGGCCCGGCGATACCCGCCGGTCCCCACCAATTGTCTTTTTTCGGCAAATAGGCGATGCGCCGGGAAGGAATATCCAAAGATTTCCAGATCTGGGCTGATTCTTCATCGCGCGGCGCATCGCTATCTCCCGCAAAAACGCTCACGGCCAGATTTTTGGGATTTATTCCTAACCACTTTTTATTGGTTAAAAATTCAAAACTCCACTCGATCGCTTCTTTTTTCCAGTAATCTCCCAGGGACCAGTTTCCCAGCATTTCAAAAAAAGTGTTGTGAACCTCGTCGCCCACCTCATCAATGTCATCCGTGCGCAAAGATTTTTGCACTGACACCAGCCTTTTGCCTCCCGGATGCTCCTGCCCCAAAAGATAAGGGACCAAGGGATGCATGCCGGCCGTGGTAAAAAGCACGGTCGGGTCGTTTTCGGGCACAAGCGAAGCCGATGGAATCACGGTATGCCCGCGGTCTTTGAAAAATTGAAGATATTTTCTGCGCAGTTCTTTAGCAGTCATGACTGGATTATATCAAAAAAAGACCGCGGTCTCAAAAACAAACCGCGGCTTCAAAGCAACGAGGCAAAATCTCCAGCACCCGCCGGATATTCGCCGGTGAAAGGACCCGTGTAAAAACTTTGGTCATCTCTGAACTCGGAATTCAATCCCCCAGCTTTGAGCACAGAGGCAATCGTGGAATCAAGACCCAGATAGACAAGGGAGTCTGATCCGATCTCTTGGCAAATCTTGGCCAGGTTTTCGTTAAGACGCCGGGCAACGAGCTCGCCCGTTATCCGGTACGTATCTATCCCGTAGAAATCAGGGTAAAGATACATTGGGGAAGCCACGCGCATATGGACTTCTCTGGCGCCCGCATCTCTCACTGCTTGCACCACGCGCTTTGCAGTATTGCCCCTGACAATGGAATCGTCCACCAAAACCACGCGTTTCCCCTTGAGAGAGGCAGGGCGCGGATTGAACTTCAAGCGCAGATACTGCTGCCGCCGCTCCTGCATGGGTTCGATGAAAGTCCGGCTGATCCCGTGCCTTCGGAAAAGCGCCCAAGGATCAAATCTGGGCCTGAAGCGCTGCTCGACCAAACCGCTCCAATACCCTAGTGCGGCTTGGTTTCCAGAATCCGGGACTGGGACCACTACATCAGCATCGACAGGCGCTTCTTTAGCCAAATAAAGTCCCATACACTCTCGAGCTGTTCCTGCCTCCACTCCGTGAATGACGCTGTCTGGCCTTTCAAAGTAGATTTTCTCAAAAAGATCATACTTCAAAGACCCGATAGTCCAATGAACTGATATGGTCCTATTTCCCCGAATTAACAAGGACTCGCCTGGTCTCATATCCCGCAGGATAGATGCTCCCAAGTCGTCACACACGCAGCTTTCAGAAGCGATGATAATGTCATGCTGGCGTCTCCCCACCTGCAAGGGGTGAAAACCGAACGGATCACGAAAGGCGTGAAGTTCACCCTCAAAGAGAAAAACGAGATTGAAAGCTCCCTGAAGTTTCGTGATTACCTCGGATACGGCACGATCAAAGTCTCGTCGGCTCGAGCATGCCACAAGCTCGGCAATGACTCTCGTATCCGAGCAGTCATCCGAGACGCTTACTTGTTTGCGCAGATCGCGCGTGTTGACCAAATTGCCGTTGTGCACGACATAGAATTCACGCCCGTGAAACAACCCCCTGATTGGCTGGATGTTCTCATGGGAACTCGAACCAGCTGTTCCATAACGAACATGGCCAAGGCCAATGCATCCCCCCAGTGTACGCAAATCCACATTCTGAAAAGCCTGTGGCACCTCTCCCATGCCGCCGGCCCACACATATCCCTTTGGGCTCCCCACGACCATTGCAGCGCTTTCTTTGCCCCGGTGTTGCAGACCGCCCAGCCCAACGTAGATATCATAAACGGCGTCAGCCTCGTAATTGGATACGGCTAAGATTCCACACATCCTGTAATCCTCCTTCTCTCCTTGAACATTTCATTAAATCAGAATTTCCAATTTTGGGCAAATAAAAGCAATTAAGCTAGACAGCACGGGACCTCTAAACGTTTTGCCGCGGGTTATGCATAAACAAGACAACTACCCCACGATCGTGGGGTAGTTGTCACAGAAAGCCGATATATCGTCGCGGTTTTTAAAATTCAAGACACGAGATATTTTTTGCGCAGTTCTGTTGCAATGATCATAAATGTCATTCCCTGCTACGGCGGGAATCCAGTATCACTATTTAATCAAATTTCCGAATTTTCGGCAAATAAAATCAAAGGCTCAACCGCACGGTTGAGCCTTTGGATCCGTCATCTCGCCACGCTCTAACCAACGGCCGTAAGAGCCTATACGATCTGCCTTTTGATCTCATCTTCCAGCGCGCGGTGGAAATCACGGATGATGGCTTGCTGGTCGGCCGGCAAAAATGCGCCGAGCTCCCCTCGAAAGTTTATGTTCTTTGCGTCCGCAAGAATTTCATTTTTCAACCCCGCAAGTCGCTTCTTTTGGCCCGGAGTGAGCATTCCTTTCCGCATGATAAAATATAAATCATAAAAATCACGTGGTTTTTTGCGCTCCAGCAGCGCTCCAAAAACCTTTTCTTCCACCAACTCATCCTGCGACAGATGGATCAAGGTGTATGTCGGCACAAAGTCGTTGGCGACGCTATCCACCTCGCCGTTCATGCTCCTGCCGTTACGCGCTGAAATGTTGATTTCCACGCCAACCGGCTGAAAATCCAAGACTTCAAATGTCGCTACCCCGAAATATCCGCCGCTGGTTTCATCCGATTTTTCTCCTATTTCGACGTTAATTCCCAGTTGTTCTATTTTCGCGAACACTTTAACGAATAAATCCTCGACGAATTTTTTCAAATCATGTTGGGCCATCCCAAAAACGGAAAAATCCAAGTCCTCGGAGAAACGCGGACTGCCATAGACCGTGCGCAGGGCCGTTCCGCCCTTAAAGAGCACTTTTTCCGCTTCCGGGAGTTTGTACAGCTTGCTTAAAAAAATATGCTGAAAATACTCCCGCACGATATTAGGGAAAACACCGGTTTGATATTGGGTTGCCAATTTTTCCAATGCTTCTCTTGAAATCATTTTAGAGTAGTTTTCATAATGCTTGCTAATTTTCCGTTGCCGAATAGCGAAGCATAACGCAGAGCTTTGGACGGATTAAGTTTTTCCTTATCAAAACGGGAAAGCGGCTTCAACCCGTCAAGCATACGAAAGTAATTTGTGTCTACAAACGCTTTTTCCGGATCGGCGATCTGAAAGCTAAATCCTTTTTGTTTTTCCGTGGTATAGCCGGCAAAGGCAGGTTTCTTGATCCGGCGGTAGGAATATATTTTTCCCAGTTTCTCAAAGCGCCGCGTTGCTTTGACGGTTACGGAAGTAACCTCGTATACAGTCTCCGGTATGACGCGGTGATACGACAGGGCAAATTCGCGCGAAACATACGAAGGTTCATAGATTTTATTCGCAAGATAAAACTCCGGCGGCAGAGCATCGGGAAATACGTAAAGTCCGCGTTTTACTCGCGCGATATAACCCTTTGCGGCGTAGCGATGAACCAGAAAACCGGCCGCTACCCGGCTCACACCAAAAAGCCGTCTGATATCGTCAGCGGAAAAAAGAAGGACCATTTTATCCTTCAATTTTCTATTAAATTCATACCAATTCACTAATTTAGCCATATTGCTATTTTATAGAAACGCTATAAAATTGTCAAATACGGCTCTTTATTTTGGTAATAAGCTAGGACCTACGGAGCCAAAATCTCTAAAGCCCTGTCCAGTTGCGGATCTCTGTCGTTTTGGAAATCCTCATCAGTCAGCTCAACTTTTTCGTCCGGCTCAATTCCTTCTTTGTTTAGATCATGTCCTTGGGGCGTCAACCACTTGGCAATGGTAATCTTGATTTCCGCTTCATCACGAAGCCTGATTAGCTCCTGCACCGAACCTTTGCCAAAAGTTTTCTCTCCCACAAGCTTGGCAATCCCGTGGTCCTTGAGCGCGCCGGCGACAATCTCGGAAGCCGAGGCGCTTCCGCCGTTTATCAATACCACGGTCGGGATATTCTTCAATTTCGCCTGTCCTTTGGCCTTAAACTCGTCTTTGGTGCCGTCGCCAAACTGCTGAATCACGACAACTTGCTCTTGAGCCACCCAGTTGCTTGCCACATCCACCGCCGTCTCCAAAAATCCTCCCGGATTATTGCGCACATCCAGCACTATCCCCGCGACATTTTGCGTCAAAAATTGATTAATAATCGGCAAAAGCTCGTCTTGAGTCTCCTCGCCAAACCGGCGCAATTTCAAAATCCCGATTTTCTTGCCGTTCACTTCCCTGATTTCAGAACTTGCGCTTTTGACCTCAATTTTGGCTCTCGTGATTTTTAATTCCGCGGGCTTGGTCTCGCCCTTGTGAAAAATCGTCAATGTCACTTGCGTGCCCGCAGGACCCCGGATTTTGCTTACCGCTTCTTCCAAACTCAACCCCCGGCTTTCCTCGCCGTCAATTTCGTAGATGAAATCACCAGCCCTTATCCCGGCTCTTATGGCAGGCGAACCTTCCAAGGGTGAAACCACCACGAGCTGCTGATTTTTGATGGCAATTTCCGCGCCAATTCCTTCAAAACTGCCCTTAAGTTCTTTTTTGAAATCTTCGGCCTCTTTGGGCGGCAGGAAAACGCTGTACGGGTCGTCAAGCGAAGAAACGGCCCCGCTGACCGCGCCATACAAAATTTTCTGCAAATCTGCCGGCCGATTGACATACTTTTGATTAATTTGGTCAATCGCGTCCCACAAAAGCTGCCAGTTGACCCCCACTGGCGCTGCCTCCCGGCCGGATTCGGTAAAAATTTTGGGGAGGCTCTCGGTGACCGGATTTTGCACCTGCCCAAACTGCACGCCCAGGAAAAAAACGATCACCAGCAAAAACACCAAAAAGATTTTTTTGTAAGTCTTGGGTGGTTTATATTCCGGATTGATTTCGGAAGTTTGTATTTCCATAAACTATTCTGTCATTCCCGCCTATGAATATCACTTGCTCACGTACTTCTCACTTCGCAGAGTGTTTGCGATTAATTTTACCAGATATCTTATCCAAATCCCTACTCTTACAAAAAAATTAACCAAAAAATTATATTGCTCACGATAGTGCTTGTCGTAAAAAATCTGCATCGCCCGGTGGAACTCGTAAAGGGCCAGTCTTGAAGCCTTGCGGGAGGAAGAGCCTTTATAGTGAACAACGCTCGTGATCGGCGCATACATTACTTTGTAGCCGGCTTGTTTCGCCCGATAACACCAGTCCAAATCCTCCCCATACATGAAAAAATCCTCATCCAAAAGTCCGATTTTTTCAATCACTTCGCGGCGAATCATAAGAAATGCTCCCATGACACTATCCACCTCGGCAATCTCATCTTCGGAAAGATAAGTCAGATTGTAAGAAGCAACTCGGGATTTCGGGAACAAAAAAGAAAGGCCCAAGATACGCCAGAGTGCATTGACCGGATTGGGAAAGCTCCGACGGCAAGCTAGGTCAAGTTTGCCACCGGGCTTTAAGACTTTGCATCCGGCAATCCCAACCGCAGGATTATTATCCATGTAATTTATCATCTTGTCAAAAGTTTCGAGACTTACCTCAACGTCAGAATTAAGAAGAAGAACATATCTTGGCAACTCCCCCTCCCCCCTCTTAAGATAAGAGGGGGTTAAGGGGGAGTTATGAATCAAATTTCTTATCGCCAAATTATTCGCCCTTGAAAATCCCAAATTCTCTTTGTTTTCAATCAATTTAACTTGCGGAAATTCGCGCCTGACCATTTCTGCCGAACCGTCGGCACTTGCATTGTCCACCACCCAAACTTGAAATTTGAATCTTGCAAGTGATGCAAAAACCGCGCTCAAACAGCGCCGCAAAAAATCTTTGGTATTAAAACTGACAATGACTATTGATAAATTCATAAGCGTAGGAATTATACCACAAAAAAATCCCGAGCAAAGACTATAGAATCTTGCTCGGGGACCTGGTTTAGAAAGCCAAGTCAGTCCTCAGGATAGTGAAGGACGAGTCCGCCCTCGGGCTCAAAGATCACCTCGCGGTTCCCTTCTTCTACCCGGCCGATTTCCACCAGTTCATACTCGGCAAGGCGGCCAGCAAACATAACACGCTCGAGCTCATCCGGGGCTACGATCAATACCAGCCCGATGCCCATGTTGAATGTTGTATAACAATCCTCGACTGAAACTCCCAGTTCCCGCATGAACTCGCACACCGGAGGAGCTTCGACCCAGGTATGAATTCGGTAACGGAATGGCAATTCGTATGTTGTCAGCTTCGTGATACCGCCTCCCGTAATCGGCTGAATGTGATGAATCTCGATGTCGGGACCGAAGAATTCAAAAAGCTTTTCTGCCAGCGGAACATAGGATCTTGTAACTGTGAGTGCCTGTTCTCCCAGGGTCCTGCCATTGGGCAGCTTCGTCAAAAAATTCTCTTTGAGTCGCATAGCACGACTGATGATCAGAGACGCGCCATTGCAGTGCCACTCGGAAGAAGTAGCGCCAATGATGATATCCCCGACTCGGACATTCTGAACACGAAGCCAGCGCGATTTGGGAGCGATGATCCCAGTAGCAGTTCCGCTGAAAGACGGGCAATGGAAAGGAGCTTCCCCTTCGGGAATCCAGGTATTGATCAAAAACTTCAATGCCGGCGACTCTCCTTGGGTCAAAGCCATACCATCCTCAAGACAACCGCGGTAGTAGGACTCCACCAGATCAGCGGCCCTCTGAGGCCTTTCGCTATACCAGCGGTCGAGGCCAGCGGCAACTTCGTCCGTATACGTGACAGGCAGGGCACGAAAAGTCAACAGGTCATTAGTCGCCATTCGGATAGTGTCTATCCCAATCCCGTGATGATACGAAAGACCGGTGCCGGCATTGCGTTCCATCCATGAAGCTATCCAGTTTTTGTTGCCTAACCCTTCGGTGACCTGTTTCCACTGATGTGATAAAGTCCCGATATATTCGTAAACCCCACCTTTCCCAATTACCACACTACGAGTATTTGGGAATTGGTGTGTTCTTTTTCCCATCTCCACCATGGCTTCCTTGAAGCCATGAATTAATCGGTAATCTACTCCCGATTGGGCGTACTCTGACTGCATGATTTTTCCTCCTTCAGAAATCTAATCCTATCAAACCCTAATGAAAAAGTCTACGAAGATCGCGGGGGCTTACTTTTACTTTCTGCATTATTAATTTTCGCTTCCGTTTTGCCTCGGGGAGCTGCTTGAAAAAATCCACCAGCGCGAAAACCTGGAACTGCTCAAAAAGAAGCGTATAAATCAAAAGCAAAATCTCCCGCGCCAGAATATACGCAAAATGCCGCCAAAAAACCGCTTCCACCTCGTTTTTCACCATCATCAGATAATGATTTTTGAAGGACATTCTTCGCACCTCTCGGGGCTGTCGAAAGCGGTTCAAGACAAACCTGATTACCTGTGACGGCCAAGAGCGTCCAATCGTGCGTCCATGATAAACTACGGCTTGCGGGATATAACGGCATTTGTATCCTGCTAACTGCAGACGCCAGGCCAAATCAACGTCTTCTTTGTAAGCCACAAAATCCTCGTCAAAATACTCAAAAGTGCCATCCGGCTTGGCTATTTTTACGGCTTCCAGCGCTTCCCGCCGGTATACTGCCGCCGCACCTGACGCTCCAAAAATCTCGGTATACAAATCGTACTGATGCCGATCCACCTCCCATTGTCCCCGGTCAATCACCCGCCGGGTTTTGAAAATCTCCATGCCGCTACTATCCAAAATCTTGGTTTTGGAGTCAATGTCAAATTTATAGTGCAAAAGCTTTCCCGAAACAGACCCCAAAGAGTTATCACTTTCCAAAGCTTTAACCAAAAGGCTTATAAAATTCCGTTCAAGTATCGTATCTTGATTAAGCGTCAAAATATATTCGCCCCTTGATTGCTTAATGCCGTAGTTATTGCCTCTGCTAAACCAGAGATTTTCTCCGGGTATCAAGCCTCTTATTTTTTTGAAACGGCCGTATTTTGACTGGATAAGCTCGGCCGAGCCGTCTTCGGAGCCGTTTATCACGACTAAAATTTCAGTGTTTGGGTAATCCTGCGCCAAAACCGAATCCAGGCATTTGTCGATATATCGGCGGCTGTTGTAGGAGAGGATTATTACGCTAACCAGCTGTTTCATTGTCTTTACGAATTACGAATAAATACGAATATACGAAAATCAGATATCCGATCCCAAGGGGATGATTGAGATATGGCGTGGTGATATTTAAAACTAAAAGCGCAGCTAATCCTGCCAAAATTCCCAGAATTTGTAATTTGTAATTTGTAATTTGTAATTTTGAAAAACCCAGCCTAAAGATATGAGCAATGAATAAAAGATAAATTAATAATCCTAAAGCGCCAATCTTCAATAGCGTGTCCAAGTATCCCCACTCGAAAGCATAGCTTGTTATTTTACCAGTCGGATTTTGAGGCGTAATCCGGTCTGGCAGAAAACTTTCATAGCTTAATTCTTTGCCAAAACCCGCTCCCAAAACCGGCGATTGCTTGAGGGCCGAAAGCAGCTGCGGCAAAAGCAGGAGCCTGGCACTGCCGGCCGCTTCTTGAGCCGGATTCTCAATTCGGCTTGCGATTGTCGAGCTTACTTCCCCGCCCCCCAAGCTCATTAGTCCATATAAGACGCCAATTTCAAGCACCGCAATTAAAATTACAATGCCTGCCAATCTCGCTACACGTCCAATTCCGACCTTCAGGTAAAATAACAAAACAAGCGCGGCAAAGATTGCCCCCGCGATTCCGCCCAGCCAGAAACTGCGCGAAAGGCTTAGGATGATTGAAAGGACTGCGGCTCCTAAAATTATAAATCTCACATTTTTTGTCGTTGCGACCCCGAACGAAGTTGAGGGGAAAGCAATCTCGGACGATTCTTGAGATTGCTTCGCCGTCCGCCCAAAGCGGACTCCTCGCAATGACGGATCGATCCAAGCAACGCCAAAAACAAACACCCCCACAAGCGACCAAAACTGGCTGGCCAGAAATATGCGAGAAGCCGATCCTACAAAGCCGGTAATCTCGCCGGCCTTGCTTTCTATGACCCAATGATAGGCGGTTGCCACACCCGGCAGATCAAGTCCAAACCACAAAAACAAAGCCAAGCTTTTGATCGCAATTACCACAATTGCCGCGCCTAAAATTGGAAAAATATTTTCCAAGACCGCTCGGGACTTCACTGCGATTAAGACCGCCGGCAAAATCAGCAAATACAAATAGCCATTGGCATCCTGAAAAACGTTACCCAAACCGTTGCTTGTTAAAAATCCCTTTAATGCGCCGACCACAATTATCAATAATAACAACCAATAAGTTTTTGGCACATCCCTAAAAATTTTGAATTTTGCATTGTCGTTTTGATTTTTGATTTTTGATTTTTGAATTAAATTAATCACCCATCCCAAAAACACCGCCCCAAAAACCACTATCCGCAAAGAAACTATCCCGTACTCGAACATTCGGCCTCTGGAGCCTACAAAAAGCTCGCCAAACAGAAGATAAATTCCGAGTTCCGGCCGCTTTAACGCAAGCCAAAAAGTGACAAGCCCGATTACGATTAAAAGGGGCAGATTGAGCCCGTTATAAACGAAAACAACGAGAGACAGAGCCTCCGCCGCCAGCATCAAAATCAAGGTTTTTTTGAGCATGCCCTCTCTTTCTCCCCCATGCGAAGGGGGAGAGGAAGAGGGGGTAGAAGACAAATCTAAAATCCAAGCCATAGTCAAAACTAATGGCATTATCACTCGCAGAGCTAAAACTTCCCACCACTTCCCGTTTTTTTCAAAATAGTAAATCAGACTTCGGGCCAAGGTCTTTTTGCGCGCATAGATATTAAATTGCGCAAAGCTTTCTCCTCCTTTGTGCATCACAACTGCTCCCGGATAAAAAATAACCCTGTAGCCCGCGTTTTTGACGCGCCTGCAAAAATCTACCTCTTCGTACCAAAGCCAAAACTTTTCGTCCAAAAATCCCAGCTTTTCTATTATATCCCGTTTGGTCAGAAGAGCCGCGCCCATCACCTGCTCAACTTCTTGAATCTCTTCATAGTCAAAATCGGCCATTAGATATTTTTTGGGTCTCAAGAAACGATGCAGGCCGGAAAAAACCAAAACCGAAGACCAAATACCGGGAAATCTTCTGACCGAAGGCTGAACCGAGCCGTCAGGATTGACAATCTTTGGCCCCACAATCCCGACATCGGCATGCGCCTTAAGATAATTTGCCAATGTTTGTAAAGCTTGAGGACGGACTTCCGTATCGGGATTGAGCATCAGGATATAATCGCCTGACGAATTCTTGTAGGCGAGATTATTCCCTTTGGCAAAGCCAAGATTGGCGGTGGACTTAAAAATTTTAATTCGCGGACTTGTCCCATAAGTTTTCTGCAAGGCTTCAAAGCTTCCGTCAGCAGAGTTATTGTCAACAACGATAATTTCAAAGTCAAAATTCGGCGCGTTTTTTTGGATTGAGTCTATGCAACGCAAAACCAGCTCCCGCGTATTCCAGTTGACGATTAGAATAGATAGTTTCATGATGGATCGTCATTCCCGCGGAACTTGTCCTCGATCTGATCGGGGAGCGGGAAGCGAGAAGATTTTCTCGAGAAAATACTTTTTGCAAACTCCAAATCTTCTCTTTTAAGAAACCTTGCTATGGCCAAAACTGCCAAATACACCATAATCCCCGCCCCAATTGAAACCACGGGATTTATCTCCCGAATCTGCCACACGACAAAACCCATGACGGCCGACGCAATGACCGGCCATAAGCCGAATTTCCAAAGCTTAAAATCGGCTATGCGTCCGGCGTAAAAAATATAAGCCAAAGCGACGAACAAGTAAGATGCGACTGTAATCCAGGCTGAAGCTAAGATCCCGAATTTGGGAATAAAAATCAGATTGGCCGCAAAATTAAAAATTGTCGCGACAGCCAATATCGCGACTGATTTTCTCACTTGCTTGACAATCATCATTACATTTGGCACCGCATAAATAAAAGTCAAAACCGAGGACCAAATCAAAATTTGAAAAGGCAGGACGGATCCCAGGTAACGCTCGTCAAAAAGGCCCAAAATAATTTTATCGGCCAGAATCGTCCCCCCCACCCCCAAAGGTATGGCCAGCGCCATCATGTAGCGATTCCAGCGGTTCATGACTTCTCTGACTTCAGGTGTTTTCAAATCAGACTTGCTTGCAAGGTACGGGAAAAGCGAAATCGCCACTACCGCGGGGATAAAAGTCAAAGCGTCAATGAACCGGTATGCGCCGCTGTATAGGCCGACCTGCGCGAACGGCAAAAAGAACTTTTGCAAAACAATGTCAAGCTTGGCAACCAGCATTTCAAAGCCGGAAATAAAAGCAAAAGGCAAACCAAACAGGAGCATTCTCCTGACAAGCGGCCAATCAAGCTCAAGCTTAAGAGGTGCAGCGCGAGTGTTCAATCGGTAAATTATCAATCCAGACATCCCAACGAGGGTGTAGACCCAAAAAATAAAAACGATGTTTTGACCGCTAAAAACCGCATAGAGAAGCCAAGCGGCGTTTATGATGGTATTAACAAAATTTACTGCGGCCACGATGTGGATTCTCTGTTGCGCCTGGACCAACGCGGAAAAAGGATTGGACAAAGAACCGACCAGAAGGCCGACTCCCGCGACAAACATGGCCTGGCCAACGAGAGGTTCATAATGCAAAAACTTGGGGATAATAATAAAGGCCAAAAGAACGACGGACGATATCAAAATTTGCGCTATAAAAAAATTGCCAAGATACAAAGAAGCACGATTCTCGTCTTCGCTGATTTTCTTGACGACATACCGCTGAACGCCGAGATCAACCAAAAGCAAAAAAATCGTGTAGTACGCCAGCACCAGGGAAAACTTGCCGAAATCAGTCGGACCCAAATAAGTAACCAGCCTGATGTAAACAACAAAAATAATTATCCCGGAGACAATCCGCGATAATCCGAGCGAGAAGATATTGCGTCCAATCTGGCGCATGGATTGATTATACCAAAAAAAGAAGCGAAACGCTTTCCACGCGCTCCGCTCAAACAATGATTGGTGCCTGATAGGCCGGTATTCAAGCATTATTGTTTTTTTCTTTTTTCATGAACCTTCCATCTTCGAGCCGGACCAATCCCAGCTTTTTTGTTTCTTCCAAAAGCCATTTGTTGTAGTTTTTAGTTTCGGCAAGTCTTTGGCGATATTTTTCGGTTACAGATTTCGTTCCTTCTTTGTCCATTTTTAAATCTAAAGATTTTTGCAGTTTGTCCAGAAACATTAAGACTTCTTTGCACCGAAGATAAAGTTGTACTGCCGGCGGCAATGTTTCGTCGAGAGGATAGAAACTTAATTTATTCAATTCAAATTCAGAAAAGGAAACAATGGGAATAAAGGGATCAGCCGCTTCGCCTATTTTCCCCATTACTCCCCTTACACCCATTAATTCCCGATATAGCCCCAATGAAATATCTTTGCAATCATCTTTTAGCTCCTCTAATGAGCCGATAGAAAAACCCAAGAACTGAAAATACTCCCGGGTCGTATTTCTCTTCCAGCCTTCAATAATATTTTTGGTCCCGCTTCTTGCTGACCTATCCATCTGGTCTTTCAGACTAAGCAAGGTTTTGGTTTTTGGAAAAAGATCAGTCAACTTCAAAGTCAACGACTGAATTTCCGCCGCCTTTTTATAGACCAAAAGATCCTTATATCCTTCGGGCTTTCTCGAAATCATATCTCCTCAATTCTCCACCACAGCGCCCACGGGGAACTTGGCGAACTCTTCAGGAGAAACTTCTACCACGTGCGCGAAAAGCAATCTGCGATTTTGAAAAGCCGTGAAAGTCAGCGGCCGCCAAACGCCGTCCACGAGATAATACACGGTCGGACTGTCTTTGAGTTTGGCAAGGGTTCTGTCCGGAAGCGGCAAATCTTCGCCAAGCTCAAAAATCTCAAGCTGGGCTTTGTCTGTCACCACAACGTCTTTGAAGCTCCAAACGTTTTTCAAAAACACTGCATAAGACACGGCTCTTCTGACCCCGGCTTCCATATAGTAAACCACGGCTTCTTCTTTGCTTTTGACCAAAAGGCCCGTGGGCGGCGGCATGGGCTTGCCCGTCTCCCATCCGGAAAGCTCGGCCTTTGGTACTGCCACCACGTCTTTGAAACTAAACTCTCGCGCTTGAAATACAAACAAAGTCAAAGGCTCAAGCTTGCCGTTGCCCACATGATACACGACCGGTTCCTCTTTCGCCTTGATCAAAGTGCCATCCACAGGCGGCATCAAAGCGCCAGCCGGATAAGTATCAAGCTCGCCCGGTTCAGCAGACAAAACATCGGCAAACTTCAAACCCCTTTGCTTGAAGACAAACGCGGACAGCAGGCGTTTTTGATTATTGGTAATAATATAGACTGCCGGATTGTCTTTGGATTTGACCAACGTTCCTTCGGCGGGAAGCGCCACTCCGCCGTCTTTATAGCTTTGGATTTCATCGTCCGGCAGGACTTGCGCGCCTGCCAGGTCAATTTTCCGCTGAACCGCCACGAAACTTGAGAGGGATTTGCGCGCACCCTGCTCAACGAGATAATGCTTGTTCAAAGAGTCTTTCAATATCGTCCCGTCGTTTGGCGGCATCACGTCACCCGCCGGAAATTCGGAAAATTCAAGGCTTGAGACTGCTACCACGTTTGTCGGAACAAGCCCCCGCTGACTCATGACAAACGTTGAAATTTGACGCCGAAGGCCGTTGTCAATCACATAAATCTTGGGGTCTTGCGAGGTCTGAATCAAAGTCCCGTTTGGGTACCTGAACCACTGGTTGAAAAATCTCCAAAAGTTATAATTGCCGTTATAGACGTGCGGCGTGTAGCGGTACAGCGCCGTGGTCGCAAAGTTTGACAAAGTCACTGTCTGGTACTGTGGCGCGTTATTCGGCGGCCCTTGGGTATTTTCTAAAGTGATAGTATCGCCCATCCGCGAAGTCCTGACACGATTGCCATTGCCGTAGGCATTGTTATTGATGTCAACCATCGGGCCCCGGCCTACCCGGGTGCCGTTCACCTGATAATAAAAACTCCTGATCAATGATGCCGGCATGCCAATGTACCGGTTATCTTGAGCGTCAAAATTGCCGAAAAGCTGGAAATAAAAACCCAAAAAAATCTCACTGCATCCCCCCTCATCCGGACAGCCGAAACCCAAAGCCTTATCCAGCGCCCGCTGCAGCCGGGTTTCCGTATCATACGTTCCCGTGATGAGCGATTGCTCTTTTTGAAGAGTCACCAGGATGACTTGCGGGTTGAGTCCCGCCGAAGTTGCGGCATCGTAAATAAGCTCGGCCGCCGTCCTTGCTCTTCCCAGGTTTGGGCGAGGATCGGGCAGACGGCTTTTGAGCGCGGTGTCTCCCGGCTCGCGCAGCTTAAGCAAAAAATCCGTAGACGTATTTGCCAAAACGCTTCCTTTGCTCTCCAAAAATCTTTGAATGCCTTCCACCCCTCCCAGTGTTGCCGTGTCCGCAAACCTCTCATCCGCGATGAGATTATTCGGATCAAACTCGCTGGCAACGACAACTAACGGGCTCCATAAAATTATTCCTAGCAAAACAATGGCCGTCGCTATTTTGGTCATTGGGATTTGGGGTTTGTTTAGGATTTAGATATTAGAAATTTACTCAATTATGTCTTCTCCCTTTTCATACCCGTCCACTTCGCTTTGCGGCAGGACGTGGACGTTCTCAAAGTTCAAGTTCCGATTTTGAAAAGCCGCAAGATTCAGTCCCCGCCGCTTGCCGTTTTCAACAAGATACACGGTTAAATTGGAATCGCCGCGCAAAAGTATGCCGTCCACAGGGGGATAAAGATAGCCTTGGGGATGCGAGTCAAATTTCGCAAGCTCTTCCGGCGGCACTATGGCTATGGTCTTGTTCTCAAACCCTCTGTCCTTAAAGACGAAGAAAGAAAGCAGTTGTCTCATCCCGTTGTTCAAAATAAACACCGCCGGATGGTCGGCCGTTTTCATCAAGACTCCGTCCAAAACCGGCGCGTCTGCATTTTTGGGATAACTTGCGACTTCTGGGGAAGGCAGAGTTGCAATGTCTTCAAACCGCAGTCCCCGGGAAACAAACGCAAGATAAGAGAGCGCGTGTCTTTCTCCGTCTTCAATCAGATAAACTGTCGGATCTTGAGGCTCCTTAAAAATCGTGCTGTCAACAGGCGGCACAGGCTGTCCTGTGGGAAAGCTTTCAATCTGTTCCAAAGTCGCTATTTGAACTGGAACACCGGCAAAACGTTGTTTAAGCACAAATTCAGAAACCGGCCTTTTAAGCCCGCGCTCAACAAGATAGTTAAAACCTTCGGGATAGCGAATTACCGTGCCGGAAGAGAAACTCGTGACCTGTGATACCGCCTTGTAAGCGTTTATGCGCCCTTTGCCGATTTGGCCGACACAACTTCCTCCGCTACACCCTGTAAGATTAAGCTCGTCTATGTTGTCCACGCTGCCGATCAGCCGGTCCCGGATGGCTTTGACATCCAAATCAGGAAAAACACTCATCATAAGCGCCGCGACCCCGCTCACCATAGGTGTGGCGACAGACGTGCCGACAGCATAAACATATAAATTGTGCTCACCGGGCCTTGAGGGATCAAAGTACGTCGAAAGAAGCCCTTGTTTCTGCTGTCTGTCAATAAAAGTTCCGGTTCCAGGAGCTGAAATGTCCACACAATTACTGCCGTAGTTGGAAAAACGCGCTTTTTTGTCGTCAATGTCAGTCGCCGCCACCCCGACAATCATGTTTTGCCCGCTGTCCGCGCAGACCGGCAAAATCGGGCTGGTATTTAAGTTTATGCCGCTTTCCACAGAGTCATTGCCGGAAGCAGCCACCACTAAAATCCCTTTGTTGAAAGCATAAATTATGGCATCCTGCAAAACTTGCGAACTATCTGTGCCTTGACCGACTATGGAAAGATTGATTACTTTAGCGCCGTTATCGGCGGCCCACCTGATCCCCTTGGCCGCATCCGAGGCAAACCCCGAGCCGGTGGAATCAAAAACTTTAACAGGCATGAGCCTGACGCTCCAGTTGATTCCGGCTATTCCTTTGTTGTTATTTGCCTGGGCGCCAATTATTCCGGCAACAATGGTGCCGTGTCCATTGTCATCAGAATTAACTCCGGCTTGCAGTTCGCCGGATGCCCGTATCAAACAATCGCTTGGAGAAGCAACACTTGCAACCTGGCAGTAACTTAAAAAGCCGCTGCCGACTCTCCCGTCCGATAAATCCTCATGCTTGCCGTCAATGCCTGTGTCAATCACCGCAACGGTGATGCCGGATCCGGTCGCTGCTTCCCACGCTTTGTGAACCTGCATCTTCGGCAGATACCACTGCCTTTTAAGTTCCGCCGTATCCAGCACAAACCAGGGGTCAGAAGCATTGAGCGAGGATTTAAGTCTTTGATCGCTCTCCACGTATTCTATCCCGCCCCAACCGCGCAAAGAGGCTAAAGCATCCTCAACATCGTCCACTCTGATCCGATAAATTCGGTCAAAAAGAAGCTCTGCTTGACTATCATAAGCTGTAAGTTTGCTTAAAAACCTTTCATCTTTTAGTTTAACGACTAAAACTCCGGGGGGCGAACCGTTAGTTATCCCGGGATACAAGCTCAAAACAAAAACAAAAAAAACAAAAAAAGATACAATGCCTCTATATATTGTATTTTCCAAGAATCGCATTGAGTTTGATTTTGAGAAGATCGCGAAGGCTTTCAATATACGCAAAAAGCGGCACGTGGCTTCCTCCACGCTCGTGCCATTTGACCCCGATTTCTTTAATTTTGTATCCATGGATTCTCGCAATTGTCAAAACCTCCATATCAAATCCCCATCCGGGAATTGTAACCCGCGAAAAAATGTCTTTTGCCGCTTGATACGTAAATGCCTTGAATCCGAGCTGGGTGTCTTTGATCCCGGGAACCGCCAGAATTTGGATTAAAAGATTTGAGAACCGGCTCAAGACGACCCGATAAAGAGGCTGTTTGCGGGTCACGTTGGACTCGCTGACATAGCGCGAGCCGATTACGGCTTGAAATTCGCCAGATTCCAAATAAGACCAAAACTTTTCAATTTCAGAAACCGGCGTGGCATTATCCGCATCCATGAACATAATGTATTGCCCTTGAGCATAATCCATTATCCCGAGTTTCACGGCGCTCCCTTTGGCGCCGATGCTTTTGCTCAAACACAAGCGCACGACATTTTTCACTCCTTTTTCCTGATATTCTTTGACGACGTCGCAGGTGTTATCCTTACTGCCGTTGTCAACGACAATAATTTCGTAGCCGTATTTCTGGCTTTTGAGATATCTGTCTGTTTCCTCAAGCGTCTGGCCTATGCGGCTTCCTTCGTTATAGGCCGGGATCACGACCGACAATTTGATATCTTGCATATATGAAAATTATAGCACCAAAAAAACGTCATTGCGAGCCCCGACGCGTGGTCGGGGCGTGGCAATCTCAACCATTTACCTTCTCGGCCCGTACACCATCGTCCCCTGCGGGAATTCGTGATCGAGCCTTAGCTCGTCTTCTATTTCAAGCCGCCAGCCCAAAGCGCCAAGGTCTTCCCTAAGATGTTCTGGATTTGAGGCTTTGATTAACGCCACGACATTTGGTTTGTTTATCACCCAGTTAATCGCAATTTGCGCCGGAGTTTTTTGGTACTTTTGCGAAAGTTGTTTCAAAATATCCGCTCCAATATCCACCCCGCCAAAAAGACCCAAGCCAAGAGGCCGGTAAGCCGTCACCAAAATTTGGTGCTTTTCACAATACTCAAGGGTCCCCTCCTCATCAAATTCCCGCGCGGAAAGGCTGTAATGAATCTGGTTATTAACAATCCTGTGTTTAGCGTGCGACTGCGCTTGTTCAATCAGCTCTTTGCTGAAATTGCTTACGCCAATGTGGAAAACCAATCCTTCCTCAACCAAAAAATCCAAAGCTTTCATCGTTTCTTTGAGCGGAATGTCAGGATTGGGAGCATGGATCAAATAAAGATCAAGCTGTTTGATCCCTAGTCTTTTAAGACTTGCTCTGCATGAGGCAATTAGACCATCGTATCGCAAATGCTGCGGCATCACTTTGCTTGTGATAAAAAGCTTCTTGCGGTCAACGGCTTTTATTGCCAGCCTTATCAATTCTTCAGCATGCCCCGCGCCATAAAGTTCGGCAGTATCTATATGAGTAATACCCATTTCTAAAGCTGCCTTGATCGCCGCAATTTCTTTTTCATCATTGCTTGTATTAGGCTCATAAACGCCCCCCACCCGCCAAGTCCCAAAACCAATGGCCGGCAACTCAAAATCACCCGCTTTTTTGTTTGGAATAATCATATAAGTAAAAGCTATAACCTATCACCGTCTTTTTTTCTGCCACTGCCATGAGGTCTCAAGAATGGAGTGAAGGTCATATTTCGGCTTCCAGCCGAGTTCTTTTTGAAGTTTGGCACTATCCGCCACAAGCCTGGCGGGATCTCCGGCGCGGCGCGGCGCAACTGCAATCGGGATCATCCGGTCCGTTATTTCCACGGCTTCATCAACCACTTCCAGTACAGAATTACCGAGCCCCGTCCCGACATTGTAGACATAAGCTCCATTGCTCAAATCCAATCTCTCAAGAGCCATGATATGCGCCTCGGCCAAGTCCAAAACATGGATATAATCTCTAACGCAAGTTCCGTCAGGAGTTTCGTAATCTTGCCCATAAACTTCTATTTGCGGCCTTCTGCCGGCGGCAACCTCCAGAACGCGGGGAATTAAATGAGTGCCGGTCTCGCCCCCATTGTCGAATCCCAAATTCTCCTCTGGCCACGCTCCTGCGGCATTAAAATACCGAAGGCTTACCGAACGAATGCCGTAAGCCCGCTCATACCAGCACAAAATTTTTTCAAACAAAAGCTTGGTCTCGCCATACGGGTTTGAGGGATTGCACGGCGTACCCTCGCTAATCGGCAACGTTGCTGGCTCGCCGTAAACCGCCGCGCTGGAAGAAAAAACAAGCTTGGCAACACCGGCCGAAACCATGGCATCCAGCAAGTTGAGAGAATTTGTCACATTGTTTTGAAAATATTTCGCCGGGTTGGCAACCGATTCCTCAACCTCCACCGATGCCGCAAAATGAAGCACTGCGTCAATTTTTTCTTCGCTGAAAACCTTATCGAGGGTAAACCGGTCAGCAAGGTCAGCTGCGATAAGCTTGCAATTGCGCACTCGCTCTTGCTTGCCGGTTGAAAGATTGTCAAAAACCACTACGTCGTAGCCTTGCTTCTGCAGAAGTCTGGTTGTGATCGAACCAATATAGCCGGCGCCGCCTGTTACTAAAATTTTTTTTGACTTTTTGGGAACAGATTTTTGCTGGCGCAAACTTTGATAAGCAGGATAAGGCATTACCACAAATTTTGGTTGCCCCGAATCAACCACGACAAAACCTTGCGGGGAGCTTAAAAATTCGTTATTTAAATCGCTTAAAATCTTGGGATTGAGCATGGTTTTCATCTTATTATAGCCCAAATTTTATCAAACATAAAGACCGCCCCCTCTTCAGAGGGGGTGTCTCAAATCTTAAATCGTAAATCTTATATCTTCCCGGCGGCGGTATATCCAATACCCTGCAGTCACAACAGCCGCCATCAAGACAGCCAGCCACTCCGCAGGTCCCGTTCTGGGCGGCGTCACCACCCCTTGAACCTGCGGCTTGCGCACCGGCACTCTGATCTCGTTTCCGTAAATATTAACCATTACCAGATCCGAACTGGCAGGGAAAAAATTTGCCGCTCTAACACGCACCTGAAAAGTCCGACTAATCTCAATCCCGGCCGGAACATCCACCGGAGAAAATCTTATTACGCTGTTTACCGATACAGCACCGCCTTGATTGGTAATCTCTGCCAGTTCCAGAATATCACTGATGTTATCCTCAATAGTAAAGTTTGTGAGAGTAGTGCCGCCGCTGTTTTTGACATACAACGTATATGTGATAATGTCGCCCGGGTCAGCCGCAACACTTGCCGCATCCGCCCCTTTGGTCAGATTAAAGGCGGTCTTGCGCAGAGAAAACTGCGCTCCCGCCACAAGCTGTACCACCACGTCGGCGTTGTCCTGCCTTGTCCCAACCTGATCGCTTCTGACATTTGAGGTGTTGGTCAGGGTCGTAGTTCCGGAAAATGATCCCGCACCTGCAACATCAGCTTCAAAAGTAATAATTTTGTTGATATTCTGGGACAATGTCCCCAAATTTTTCCCGCTGCCAAAAAACTCGGACTCATTAGACACGCTCACGCCGTCTATACGCAAACTGCCGCTTACAAACAAAAGCCTAGTAGGCAGAAGATCGCGGACTATGACATTGCTTTGCGAAGCTGTGCCGGTAGTGTCAAATCGGATTTCAAATTTTATTCTGTCTTGCGGGTTGGCCGTGGTTGAGTCTCTAAAACTCGTCTCGCTCTTGGTGACGTTCAAAACTTTCTTATTTATGCTCAAATCCCGGGTAAGCACTGCCACCTGTCCCACTCTGGCCCGAAAAGTCACGATACCCGAAAAATCAAAACAGCCTTTGACCGTGCCGATGTTAATGCCGGAACTCACGATATTGTCTCCGCCCGAAACGGTCTGCCCAACAGTTGAACGGTTTGGGAAGTGCCGGACCGAACCGGAAATCAATTCCAGAGTTTGAGGATCGCCATTAACGTGGATCGTTATGTTGCCGCCCCGAGCAGAATCACTGCTTGAAACCGGGCTCGTTTGATCAGAATCAATTGTGGCGGAAACCTCATGAGTCTGCCTGGTGCCGCCGGGCAGACTCGCCTTGATAATCACGTTGGTCGCCTCATCTTCCGTAATGCCGCCGTTGTGGTAATAAATTTGAAATTCTATCTCGTCTCCCGCGTTGGCGGCAACCCCGTTGTTGTGATCGGCTTGGGAAGTGCTAAAACTTCCGCCAGCCGTAACATTCCGAGCGTCAATCAAAGGATAATCCCGATTTGTTTCCTGGGTATAGCTGATTTCAAAAATGTTGAATGCCACCGCCGCTTGGGCGCGCGAAGACAGCCCGGCAATACCCGTAAAGATAAGACTCGCTGTAACTGTTACATTTAATATTTTGCTGATCTTCGGCATCTACTTAATTCTACCCCCTCTTCATCTCCCCCTTGCTAAGGGGGAGAAAACAGAGGGGGTAACATTCCTAATTCTTGATCCCTGATTCCTCTAATTCAACGGTCTCGGCCCAGGACTGCCCGGCTGCTTGGTGGGCGCTTCTTTGCAGACCCTGACAACGGCTGTGTCAGTATCGCTCAAACTGCCGGAGGTTACCGTGGCGCTGTTGGTCAAATTCTCACAGCTGCCGGTTACAAAATCGCTGGGGCCGAAGATATTGGCCTTGAAAGTGATGACCTTCTGCTGGCTGGGCTGCATTGAGCCCAGATTGATTCCTGTAGTAAAGAAGTTGCCTTCTGACATAAATACGCCATCCACGTTGAAACTGCTCGAAACGAAAGTCATTTTGGCAGGCAAGGCGTCTCTTACTGTCACATTCTCCAGCGTCATATTGCTGTTTTGCGGGCTGATTACGATTTTGAAGCTGACCTGCTGGGAAGGCTGGGCATCCACCTGATCCAGGAACGCAGTTGGATTAGTTTCGTTTTTCACGGTTTTATCCAGATCAATTTGCTGGACAACCGGCGGCTCAATGCGCATGCCTTTGCAGGTGGCAACTTGAGCGTTATTGACTTCAATGAAAGCACTATAGTCGCCGGTGGTGAAAGCCGAATGGATAAATGAAGTGTCTTTCACGTCATAATTTCCGTTTGCGTCAGCCGTGGCCAGAAATCTAAAAGTGGGACTTCCGGACACGTGCTGGAAGACTTTATTGAAACTCTGAAATGAAGAGAGACCGCTTATTTGTTCTCTGACGTTAAACAAATCTCCCACTCGGCGTAGGCCTCTCAAGCTGCCATCGGCAACCAAAGGCGGATCCCAAGTGTAATTGCAGGTAACAACCTGCGGCTGGATTATCACTTTGACATTTGCCCCGTCCTGCGCGCTCACTTGCCCGCTTGTGGCCGTGGCAACGTTTGTGAGGATATGAGTGCCCACCGTAAATTGGCTGGCGGAAGCAACCAGCGCCTGGAATCTAATGATTTTTGCAACACCCGGGGTGATAGTGCCGACATTGACACCACTTCCGAAAAATTGCGAACCGCTAACGATTACGCCGTCAACCGTGACCGAACCCAAAAGCGAAAGCCTTGAATCCAAAGCGTCTTTGATAACAACGCTTGGCACAGGGTTAGTTACGGCGTTAACAACAATCTGGTACTCCACTGTGTTCCCCGGATCTGCGGCCACTTCCGTATCGTTAAACGGTATGCCTTTGGTGATGTTTTTAACTTGCTTTTGGACCTGAAGCGCGCCCAAAGCCGCCTCTTGGACTCTAAGCTTGAAGTTGACAAACCCGTGGTACTGGAAACACCCCCGCACATTGCCGATGTTGACTCCTGTGGTAAAAACCGTATCGGGCAAAGTGACCGGACCGGGTTTGGGTACCAGTCCTTGATCGCGGAAGAGCGTAACACTTCCGGGCACCAGGCTCAATGAGAGAGGAGTGCCGCCTTGAATGTGCACGGTCATGTTCCCGCCGCGGAACGGATCAGAGCTGGAAACTGTCGTGGCATTATCCGCGCCAATAGTTGCGGAGATCGTATGGGTCAGAGCAGTTTGGCCCAAAGTCGGATTGGCAAAAGCCTTGATGATTGTGTTGATCGCCACGTTCTCGTCAGCATCCGCCGCGCCATTGTGGTAATAAACTGAAAATTCCAGAATCTGACCGGCGCTGGCCTGGACGCCTGCGTCGTGATCAGCCTGCGAAGCGCTCCATCCCTCAAACTGGCTGGCATTGCGCCCGTCCAGAAGCGGGAGATCCTTGTTTAGCTCCCCGGTATAGCTTATGGGAAAAATGTTAAAAGCCGGGCCTTGCGCCAAAGCCGGGATATAACTTAATGCCAAGGCAATCAGCCCTGCCAAAGATACGACCGCGATTGCTTTTTTTGGATTTAGACTTTTGAGTTTGTGAATCAAAATCGCCATAATTGTCTCCATCTTTCCTCTTCTTGTGCCCTCCCCCTGGCGAGGGGAGGGTTAGGGAGAGGTCGTATTTAAACCTTAATTATTTGACTCCCCACTTTATCACAACTTTTTCCCTCTTGTCAAGAGCAATTTTTTAAGCAAAAAAATGAGCCCGGCGCGTTCCTCTATTTCTAGAGACGCACGCCGGGCGCGAAATTGAACAAACTACGGCACCGTCGGCCTACCAGGGTTAGGGATCTGCTCCCAAGGCTGCTTAACCCCCGTCGGACATTCCTTAAGGAGTCGTCCAATGGGTATGCCAGTGCCTACACCTAACACATACCCCACGAAGAACTCTTTCCAGTGCCAGCCTTCGCGATACCAGTAGAGCCTCACTCTCGGCTGGCAGAAGTTGAAAAGCGCCAGCGCGAATTGAACCTTCCTAGTGAAGAATTCCGGGTCTACGGTGGCAATCATCCCAGCCAACTGTTGTCGCACCGCCTGGTCTGGCGGATAGATGATGAAGGTTTTAGGGTCAACCCTGACCTTCTTGGCCTTGGAGCTTTTGGGATAGTACTCTCCGATTATCCCCCAGGACTCGTCAGGCTCGCAGGGCGGACATTCGGGACACGACGGACACGGCTTCTCGATGGTTCGCTCCTTCACCACCTCCTTGATCACCTCGACCGGTTTTTCCTTCTCAATCACCACCGGCGGAGGCTGCGCAGTCTTTTCTACCTGAAACACGGGGCGTCGCAGCCCGATATTCCCGCACCCAACCGGTATCACGAACTGGACCAATTGCTCCGGCCCGTATTCAATGTCCAGAAACCAGGAGTCAAGATCATGGCTGCCCCTCCAGATGACCGCCTCTTTCTTCTGAAACCGACCAGGAATCGGCCTGCCATCCTTGCCATGCACTCCAAAGTACATATCCAAGAAGTAGGCTTCGGAAGAATCCGGCGCGATCATGACTCTTCTGACCCGCTTTTGATCCATGAGCCTCACACCTTCTTCAATCTGTTCGATAATTTTGGCGATTTGCTCATGATTGAAATTGTCCAGAAGAACCTGTCGGAAAAGGTCGCTCCGGACAAACTTCAAAAGCTCGTCAGTCGTCTTGACCCCCCCTGGAACAAGGGGGAGTCCTCCCACGTGAGTCCACTCCCAAGCCTCCTGATTGGGGGGCTTCATCATGACAAGAAACCCTTCCCCGTCAGTGATAAATTCCGCCGGGTCAGCCTGGCCCCGCAATTCCTGCGCGACTGTAAGAACAAACAACGCGCAGGAAAAAACTGCAAACAACCGCGCAGAAACTACTCGCCGCATAGCACCCTCCTCTATATTTTCATTTCGTCATCTATGATGACAGCACAGCATAACTTTTTTTTACAGACCTTGTCAACAAAAAGAGGGCAGGTCCGGCACGTGTTTCCACGTACCAGCCCCGCCCTCATGGTCCTCTTCACGGCCGACCTGCCTTCTGTTGAGCCTTCTTAAGGCGCTCCCGCGCCTTTTGAAGTTTCCCTTCAAGCTTACGGCGCTGCTCCAGCACCTCTGCCTCGGTTTCAAGGGAAGCCAGCTCCTGTTGCGCGGCGAGGAGATCGCGATCTGCCTCTGTCTGCGGCCTTTCGGCAAAAACAGCGGCCACCATCTCGTCTGTGAGCTTGCTGGCGCTGCTATGACCGATGCCGACCTTGCGAAAACCGGCAAACTCACTAATGGAAAACTCCTTGGTTTTCGCTTTGCCAGTTCCGCCTGCAATGTGGAGGATATCGCGGGTCGCGAGATCCTCAAACTGCAAAGTCAGCCTAGCCGTCACGTTCCGGTACTGCCTCAAAATCCGGAAGTGCGGCAGAATATAACCGGCCGCATAGGCAGCATCTCGCATTGTTTCGTTACCAAGCCTCCAGCCGACTTGGTATGCGATAACGCCAAGGCTTGTCCCATCGAAGCCGCTACAATCTGCGTCCTCCCCGACGATCTCGTAGGTTCCCTTCACTATAAACCGTGCGGTTTCCTGCGTATGATCGCCGTAGAGCCCAGCATTCTTGCCGGTGTTCGCTTCTCGATCATGGTCTTGCAACCGATCCGCTGGTACAAGCGCCTTAACACCGAGGCGATTCAAAGCGGCGGTTACTTTAACCCTAAGGAGATATCCCATAGAGGCCTTGGGGTACGGACTTGCAAAAACCGGAAAGTCATAACCGCCGAACAAAATGGGGCCATATCCAAATCCTGCACCATAGACGCAAGGATTGTAAGTCCCCCACCATCCGGCTGTCAGTCCATACCGGGTCTGAACCTCGGATTCGTCCACAGGCTCTACCGGGGCAACAGCCACCCGGCGGGAGCCGATGAAGACTCGCACATCGGTGAGGGAGTGAAACCGCGGAGGCGCCTCTGCTGGCGGCAATTCCCGCTGAACCTGCTGCGAGTCCTGCCGCTCATTCCGCTCGGCTCGCGGCGGCAGACCACCATTCGCCCGCCGCAAAACCGGCCGCTCGTTGTCCTGCGCCTCGGCGCGCATCCGCGCAGCGTGGCGCGCTTCGCGCGACGCCACCTGTCCAGACGCTGTCGCTACCATCGCAAACAGCGTCAAAAAAATTACCGTGAAAAACTTTTTCATCGTTCCCTCCATGCAAAATTTATTGCGACTCTTTTACCCTGAGCTAGTCGAAGGGCAAAAGACCCTCAAACTTATCACAAAACCCAATCCATGTCAACTTTTTTAGAACCGCCTCTTCGCCCACTTTTGCCACTCAATCAGCCCCCTTCCACCCCCCTCACCAACCCATGACAAACTTCTGACGATCGTCAGAAGTTTGTCATAAAACTCTTTATCTGTTAGACTTAAACTGCGAAATGGCCAAATTAACCAAAAAACTTAAATCAGACAATAATGAAACACAAACCAAACGAGTTGCCTCCCTATGAACCGGAGGGGGTGAAAATTGCCGAAAAAATCCTTAAAATTTTGCTTTTTGGGCTCGCGGTCCCGGCTTTTTTCTTATCGCCGTTTGGATTATACAATCTGGTTCGCGGAAGTCTAGCCTATTATTTTCACAAAAGCGACTTCCACAGGGAGATCAAACGCTTGGAAAAGAAGAAGTATATTGCTTTGACTAAGACTCCCGATGGCTGGATGATTCGGTTGCTCAAAAAGGGAGAACGATATAAAAAGCAGATAGAAGCGAAAGATAAAATAGAAAATATCCGACTGCCGACAAATCAAGCCTGGGACGGCAAATGGCGCCTGTTCGTTTTCGACATACCCGAAGAAAAAAGATACGTCAGAGATCTTTTGCGCGACAAATTGAAAGAATTAGGACTTTACAATGCCCAGCGCAGCGTTTTTGTTTATCCTTATGATTGCCGCAACGAATTGGCATTTATTTCAAACTATTTCAATTTATACAAATACACAACCTACGCCCAGGCGGATTACATAGACATCGACAGGGAGCTAAGGCATCATTTCAAAAAAATAATCAGAAAATAGTTACCAAAAAATAATTAAAACAAACTTCTGACGATCGTCAGAAGTTTGTCACAAGATATTTTAAAACCTGGAAACTGTAAGCTATAAGCTGTCTTAAAGACCGATCAATTCTGTCGTCACCACATAACGTTGAAGAGCAGTGCCCACCGGCCAGCTGGTCGACAGATTCAAGAAGTATCCGTCTTTTTGGGCAAACTGCTCGGGATCATTTTTGGCATAGACTTTCTTGGAACGCACCACATAGCGATAATGTTTGACAGCGCCGTCTGTCCCGTACACAGTCACCACAATCTCGTCTCCCGGTTCCAAAAAATTAAGTTTCGTAAAAACCGTCTTGTAATTTCCGTCCCAAGGATTGCCAGAC
>CAYNFS010000008.1:0-55592 GCA_964396685.1 uncultured Candidatus Saccharibacteria bacterium
CTGCCCCGGATAAGGAGTTTCCGGATGATTTACTGTCCCATATTTCAAATCGTTTTCCATATCAGAAAAATTTTTGCTCCAGATGATAGGCGCGTCCACCTCTAGTTTCGGAATACTGATATTGCCCGGCTTTGAAGTATCAACAATAAAACTTTCAGCAAAAATCCCCCGCCCCGCCACTTCGGAATAATTTTTGCGAGAAGCAAGCGCTGCCAAATCAATCTGTTTTGCAACAATATCTTGCTGCTTAGAAGTTAATTTGCCTGAATACAAAGGATTGTAACCGTTCAGCACTTCACGGCCGTCGTCATAGCCGTCCTCATCAGTGTCTTTCTTTAGAGGATTGGTCCCCAAATAATATTCCTGCAGGTTAGTAAGCCCGTCGCCATCGGCGTCAAACTTGGAAAATAGAAGTTCTTTATCATTCACGAAAAAATAATACTTGCCAAACCACGCTTGGTAATCAGCCGGCGCTTCTTGGGCCGCTTTAGCATCGGAAACTTCGGCCTTGAATTTACCAGCAATCAAAGAGGAAACTGCGCGAAAATTCAAAAGCAAATAGAAAAATCCCAAAGCGACCAAAAAAATCGCCGGATATTTCACCCAATCCCGCGCGAGAACACGCGTTACCAGAGAGCCCCCTTCTTGCAAAGTCATGACTTCAGGTTCGCGTGCCGGAATTTCCTCAAGGCTTGCCTGCTCCGCCGCAACCGGCAAATTCGGGGCTTGCGGAACGGCTCTTGAAGGTTGCGGCAAAACCACGACTTGAGGCTCAATCCCCAAAAGCTCGTAAATGGTTTTGATTGGCTTATTCTCCTGTTCTTGTTTTTGCGTCATAGTCGCAATCATATTTTACTTTTACCCCGTTAGAAATCCCTATGCTTAAAAATTAAACAATATTGGCACTGTAATCCCGTCAGAAAAAAATTCTAATGGGGTTTTAGCGAGCAAGTGTAGCACAAAATTCAGCTTCTGGCAAACCATTGCAAAATTAGGCGAATTCGGCAAAAAAAAAGAAGGGTGGAGGGACCAGCTTCAAGGTCCATCTCACCCTCGAGTTAATTCTCACGGCACGCCCATCGCCCTCTTCTGATAGTTCCCAAGCTCCTCGCCGGTGAGAATCCTGAAAATTTCCAAGTACCTTTGTGTGGTCGCCAGGATCACATCATTGGGCACCTGAAGCCCATGAACGAATGCGACATGTTCAGGGTTCCCAGGATTCAACTTGTTGATGCCGGTGACCCCGAACCGCGTCTCCACGGCCCGCCCCCACTGACGGACGAATTCCTTATCGTAGAAGATCGGATCACGCTTTTCCTTCATTGCCGCCTCCCAGTCCTTCGATGTCGTGAATCGCGAGGAGTCCGGAGTCAGCACTTCATCCGCCAGTAACGCGTTCCCCTCGAACTTGGTATCGAGAATCAGGATGCCGTGTGAGCAAGCGTAGTCATAGGCAGTATTATAGGCGGAACGGAAAAAATCAATGACGAGCTGGGGATCATCACCGGTCGGCGACCAGTCCTTGTACCCCTGCCGGAATTTCTGTTGGCTGATGTTCTCGTCATGACCACTTTCCGCCTTGGTAGCCGGTGTAAACAGCGGCCGCCTAAGCTTCGCCCATTTGGGAATGCCCACCTTGAGCCTCACCCCGGCAACTTTGCCAGTTTCAAGGTACTCTTTGTAAACCGAACCGCCGAGATGTAGACGAAAGACTATCTCCCACGGAGGGATTTGACATCGGTGAACCAGCATCCCCCTCTTGACCAACTCGGGATACACGTCTTGGTCCACGAATTTCCAGTCGGTGATTGCATTTGCATTGGAGCTGGTGGTCATTTGGAACACGAAATGACTTACGAATTGGGAAAGGGGTCCGGTAATCCAGAAATGGGTCAGTGCGTTGAGCACTTCGCCTTTCTTCGGTACGGTGGCGGGCAGAACGAAGTCAAAAATGCTGATTCGGTCTGTTGCCACCATCAAAAGCTTATCCGAGACAACCCTGAAGATGTCCCGAACTTTGCCTTGACTGATCCGGGATAGACCCTTGGTGAGAAGCCGCCTGCTAACTTCCAATTCCGCAACCTTTTTGGGTAATACAGCACTCATTGCTTTTCCTCCCTTTGAGTTTGGTTTTTCATCATATCAAATCCAGCCCCGCAAGACAAATAAAAAAATCGGACAGAAAGGTTTTGGCCTACCTGCCCGCGATGGAAACTAATAGCGCTTACATTCTCGCGATGGCTGTTTCCGCCAGCTCGGCGATTTCCAAAGCCTTCTCCCGCGCCCGTCCCCTGTAATTCTCTGGGTGGTGCAGGAGCTGCCAGATCTCATCTGGTATTCGCTCTACCACTGCTGCCAGCTCGTCATCCTTTGGTGCTACCCGGTGGATTGCTTGCACGAGGAGGATCCCCTCGCGCTGGGCTATGGGAACTAGAGTGTGATTGACGAGATTGTGTGCGTCTCCCTCGTACCCAGCCATCACAAGCGCAATGTAAAGCGGTTCGGCCAGGATGACATGCGCGTTCTTTTCGAAGTTCTTGCGGCAAGCCTCCACATCAATGCTGATGCGCTCCAAAAAAGTAAATCCTCCCTTGTCCCTCCGAAGGAGAGTGTTGAACTGGGTCATGAGGTTGACCAGGATAATTGGAAAGTCTCTAGCTACGCTGCTGCCGACCAAGTCCCTTTGATGCTCGCTGATAAGGGTGTCCAGAACTTTGCCGAACTCGTTTTTGGTGCGAATCCACATCCCCTCAAGATTCTCAAAATTGATAGGGTTGCGCTTGTGAGCCATAGTAGAAGATCCCACCTGGGTCTCACCAAAAGCTTCGGTGACTTCGGAGATCTCACTGCGCATCAGATGCCGACAATCTCGGCCCAATTGAGCAAGGCTTGCGGAAAACATGCAGCACGAGAAAAGAAAATACGCCAGCGGCTCCGGCGGCATGATCTGGGTACTAATCCTGGCTGGCTTGAGGCCGAGCTTTTCCAAGACTCGCTCTTCAAAGCTTCTCGCACCACACCTTGCCGCAATCCCTAATCCGACTTGGGCATTGTATGCTCCCACCGCACCCGAAATTTTGCCCACAAGTCCAGAAGCATGCTCCTCAAGCTTCTCAAAATTGTAGAGAATACGGCTCAAGATAGTTGCCAGCCAAAAGCCTACGGTAATAGGCAATGCATGCTGGCCATGAGTCCGACCAATCTGTAGGGTCTCAGCGTGTTTCCTTACAAGCCCAGCGAGAATCCTGATAGTATCCTTTGCGGCCGGCCGCACCCCGCCACGATGGGTCCTGACAAACTGCAACGTTCGAGCCGTATCCAAAGGATCGTAGCTCGTAAGTGGAACATGCAGCCAACGTCCCAACCGTGGACCCAGAATTCTCTGAGCCGCTAATATCCATGCCCGGATGTCGTGCTTGGTGACGGTTCTCTCAATCTCGTCAACTTCTGTTGTGATAATCCGCCTGACCTTTTCTACGACATCCGGCGTCAGGGTGGCGAATACCTCGTCTGGTACCAATCCGATCTCCTGCAGAACCTGCAGAGTGGCAAGTTCGACATCCCAAACAGCTCTGTACAAGAAGTCATAGCCGAAGAAAGGAATGAGTTGGTTGGGCTGGTACCTGATATTTCCGGGTAAAAACATGTTCAGTGCAATTTTCGTACTGTTCATGTTGGTCCTCCTGTTTGGTTTTGGTTTTTAATCATAACAAATCTGATTTGCCAGCACAAATAAAAAATTATATAATCAAAAAGTTCGCATCGCCGATGTGGTGAAACCCCGGAAGTGCTCCGACGCAAGGTCGGAGACTACGGGGCGGGCTGGCAAACCCCAGTCGGAGAACGCTCTGCGTTCCCTACGGGACAAGCACATACTTAGGTTCGATTTACCCAGTATAGATGGTGCCCGGGTGGCGGAACTGGCAGACGCACAGGACTCAAAATCCTGCGATCGCAAGATCATGAGGGTTCGACTCCCTCCCCGGGCACCACTTGTACTGGGCTCCCACCATCGGCATTTGGCGCTGGCAGGCGGGCGGGCAAAATCCAGTGGTAGCAATACCGTGTCGGTTCGACTCCGACCGCCGGCATACTCGAAAAAAGGCAAAATGTGTGATAAGGTTTAATCATGAAAGGCTGGTCGACTTTCAACTTGAATCTTAATTTGTTTGTAAATTTATGAAACAACTTGATCCAAAAGCAGTTTGGTTTTTCTTCATTAGTTTTGTTTTGCGTTGGTTCATTGTAGTTGTAGGTTTGGGCCTTTTTGGTTTGGCATTCTTGAGTCGTCTCAGTGAGAATTTTAATAATGGCGGCCAGTTTTCTTTCATCTTTCTTAAGTGGTTATGGGTTATCATTCTGGCCTTTATCGGTCTATGCTATATTTGGGCACAACTCACCTATCACTTCTACCGCTACGAACTCACCGATGCTGGTTTTCGAAAGGAACTTGGAGTGATCTATAAAAAGTATGTCACCATTCCTTACGATCGCATTCAGAACGTGGACATCTACCGGGGCATCTTGGCTCGCATTCTTGGCCTCTCTGACCTGAACATTCAAACGGCAGGGGCAAGCGTGACATTGAGCCGCTATGGTATCATGGGTGTTGGCGCAGAAGGCCGATTGCCAGCACTCTCTCGAGAAACAGCCGAGCAAATTCGCGATGAACTGATTCAGCGGGCTCGTCAATTCAAGAGTCAAGGAGTCTAAAAAAACATATGAAGAGGTCATCTAAAAACTAATGTTTAACCCTTAATTTTGCTAGCACTTTCACATAACATCTGATTCGGCGCCTCCTTTGCCCAAACAACCTGTTGCGCTCGCCAGTTCAAACAGGCATAATAATCGTAATATCGTACAAGGAGGAAAACTGTATGAACGCTACGATAAAAAGTCTGGTGGTTCTGCTCATTCGCCCCAGTAAGTATGCCGACGATGGCTATTTGCTGCAGTGGCAACTTGCCGCGTTGCCAAGCAATAGCTTG
Source organism: uncultured Candidatus Saccharibacteria bacterium (assembly GCA_964396685.1). GTDB lineage: Bacteria > Patescibacteriota > Doudnabacteria > UBA920 > 2-01-FULL-46-14 > CAYNFS01. The sequence goes on from CAYNFS010000008.1 coordinate 4,989, forward strand.
GCCGTCATGAACGCTTTGACCAAAAGCGCTTTTGCGGATCCGCAACTTTCCCACATTGCGGACGGGGAGAAGGAAGTCCACGCCTACGACGAGCTGACCCGCAGCGGCCGGATCAATCCGCAGAAGCTCATGAGGCAACACGCCCGCAAAGGCGCCACCGTAGTGGTGGGTCTGGTCGGCGTGCAGACAAACATGTTCACGCGCGCTTGCGATTTGGCGCGTGAGTTTATGGCAGAGGGAGCGACTGTGGTTATGGGCGGCTTTCACGTCAGTGGAAGCATTACCATGCTACACGACAACCAGCATCCGGTTGGCTCGTGCCCGCATGAAAAGCCTTTCGACTGCCCGCTTATGCCGCCGGAGTGCGCCGAAATTATGCGCCAAGGCGTGATTATTTTTCACGGCGAAGCGGAAGACCTTTGGCCGACCGTGTTAGCCGACATCTGCAGAGGCGCGCCAAAGCCCTTGTACCGCGGCGGACGGCCCGACCTAGCAAATGCGCCCTTGCCTAGTTACCCGAAAAACTACTTCGAAGGGTTTTTGGCGGCCCGGCTGACCATGGACTCTGGACGAGGCTGCCCCTTTGACTGCAGCTTCTGCACTATTATCAACGTCCAGGGCCGCACCATGCGCTTTAGGGCGGTCAACGCCATCGAATCCTGGATTCGTAACATGTGCGCTGGGGGCCGTCTTTATTGGTTCTTCACCGACGACAATTTCTGCAGGAATCCCCGTTGGGAGGACATCCTGCTGGCCTGTATCAAGCTGAAAGCCGAGGGTCTGAAGTTTAAATTCATGATCCAGTCAGATCTAGCGGCCTGGCGCCTTAAAGGCAAGCAGTCCGGTCGTCCTTTTGTAGAACTCCTGGCAGAGGCCGGCTGTTCCCAAGTCTTCCTTGGAGTCGAGTCAGTTCGCCAAGAGACACTTCTGGATACCGGCAAGCCACAAAACCGGGTGGAGACCTACCGGCAGATGGTTGAGCTTTACCATAAGCTCGGAATCATCTGCCACGCCAGTTTCATCATCGGCTTTCCGGATGACACGCCGGAAACCGTAGCCCAGGACGTGGAGACCCTGAAAAGCCTCGGCTTTGACCAGGCATCGTTCTATATGCTGACCCCGCTTGCGGGTTCGAGAGACCATGCGCAAATGCACGCGGCCGGCAAGTGGATGGACCCTGACTTTAATCGCTACGATTCCTTCCAGCCGGCAATGCGTCATTCGCGCATGAGTCCGGAGGAGTGGCAAGGGGCTTACGACAACGCCTGGAGACAGTTCTACACCGAGGAACATTTGGTCCAAGTTCTTGCTCGGGTCAACCCCGACAATTACTGGGGTACCATGGGTATTTTTTTGTGGTACCGCTGGTCAGCCCTGCGCGAGGGGGTACACCCCATGCTCGGCGGCTTCTGGCGGCGCCGCAGGTTCCACGATCGCCGTCCAGGTTTGTCAAAAGAATCCCGCCTTTCGTTTTGGAGGGACGAAGTCCTGCGACACCTGCACTACCTTGGCTCGCTCGCGCGCGAGTACCGTTTTTTCCAGGGCGTGTACTTGCAAACCAGATGGATGCCGGTGATTCGTAAGCGTACGGCGCACATGGCTGATATGAATCGGCGGCTCCGCGCCGTCCGTTACGCCATGAGGGCCCATCTCCGGGTATACTCGGCAAACGTTCAGCGAGCCGGATGGTTCGGCCGGACTTTCGGCCACGCCGCGCACCGCGCGTGGCTGGACTCGTTCTGGAGAAGCTATGCCCAGCTCAAGTGGCGATTGGTTATGCCACATAAGCTGCACTGGCACGCCCAGATGCTACTGGCCGCAATCTCCGAGTTCTATTACTCGGTCCGGTTCAATGTTGCCATTTTCACGGCAGTGATGCGCCGGAGGGTATAGTCTTTGGTCCATACAAGGCGAACGTCTTGCCTTGTATGGACTCTTTTTTTGACAATTTCTATTTATTCCGTAATCCTAAACTCGGCGTCGCTCTGGTCGCTCAAAATAACGCCGGCGCTTGCCGAGCCTTGGGAGATGACAACGATTTTATAGTTATCGGCCGCCACGATGCCCGTCGTGTCTTTTGGCACCCAGTTGTAACTGACGTCATTTATATCCGCTTTTATCAAACTGTTAATGCCGCTGCGGCTGAAATACACGTCCGCCCGGCGGAACGATTGCTGCGGTTCCCAATTGCGCCGCCAAGCAATTTTTACAACGCTCGTTTTAGAAAAACTCTCTCCGCCGTTGGGGGAAAGCACCGTGATGGCCGGCCCGAAAGTGGAAGCGTCGGTGCTGACTTTGATGTTTTTAGTGGCCTGAACAAGGTTTCCCGCCGGATCCTCGGCCGTGACAGCAAGCGCGTAATCGCCGCTGTAACTCCAACTGTGAGAAACACTCCATGTCCCGCCGGAAGCCAAAGTAGTACTTTGTTTAGTACTCCCGTCCCCCCACTCCACGGTCAAGGTCAGATTGTCGCCGTCAGGATCCGTCGCCGACAATTCATAACTTGCCGTAGTTGAGGGAAAAGCTGCGCTGTAACCGCTGATGGTTGGGGGGTTGGGCGCGTTGCTCGAAGGAACCGGTTCCGGAGACGGTTGCGGCGAGGTGGAGGAACCGGAGGGAGACTCAATTTGCCGCAGGCTTATGAGACCCTCATCGGGCAAAGCTTTATCGGCCTGATTAGCCGGCAAGACGTTTTTGAAATCATACCTATAGGAACTGAAAATCTCTACTGACGCAATCCCTTTTTTGCCGTTTAGGGTGACGAGAAAGACCGCGCCTTGAATGTTGATCAAAGAACCCGGAGTGTGGGCAACCAAAGCCGAATCTATGGCGGGAGCAGTTTGATAACGGAGAAGAAGATCTGCCCCGTCATACACCACGTTTCCAAATGAATACTCCAAAGCTCTAAAAACTTGCGCGGAAGTAAAAGGCCTTTTCTTTCCGTTTGAGATGACAAAAACCGTGGGACTGCTTCCTTTGACCAGTGTTCCTTCGGCATAGCCCATATCCTGCTCCATTGGCAGGGCGAGTTCTTCAGGCTTTGCCTGTAATGCGTCGCTAAACTTGTAGCCGTGCGAGAAAAAAACCTCGGCCGTCCGATATCCCCTCTTAGCACCTTCGGCAATTTGGTAAACCGTGCCGTCCGGCGCAAGAATGGGATAACCCGAGACACCGCTTGCTTCCGCCTTCCCGTGTAAAATCAGCCCAGCCGCAAAGATGATGAGTAATGCTAAGAAAAAAATATATTTGTCTCGCATGGGCATATTATAACATAGCGGGGTCAATTTCGACCATTTGTCCCCTCTTAATACTTCCAGAAATCAGCCCCTTGGCAATGTAATTTTCAATATTTTCCTGAATAAATCGCCGCAGCGGCCTGGCGCCGAATTCCGCGCTATAGCCTTTTTGCGCGATAAGCCGGGCCAATTCCGGCGTGATCATAATTTGGATATCCTTTTCATTGAGCCTGCCGTTTAACTCCCGCAAAAGAAGTTCCGCAACATAGGCAAGCTCTTCTTGAGATAGAGGTTCAAAAACAATTACGGCGTCAAACCGGTTCAAAAACTCGGGGCGGAAAATGCCTTCTTTCTGAAGATGGTCTAAAATCTGCTCTCGTTCAAGCGCCGGATTTTTGCCGGCTTTCGCCATTTCGCGGATCAGCTCGGCCCCGGCATTGGAAGTGGCAATGATCAAGGCATTGACAAAACTGACTGTTCGCCCCAAAGCGTCTGTCAATCTTCCCTCGTCAAAAACTTGTAAAAACAAATCCAAAATCTTGGGATGCGCTTTGTCAATCTCGTCAAGCAAAACCAGCGAGAAGGGGCTAGCCAGCACCGCTTCCGTCAAAAGGCCCCCGCTGCGCGCATCGGCATCGCCAATCAGACGATTGATGGCGTGAATCTCTTGAAATTCTGACATATCAAAGCGAATAATCCTTGCCTCGCTGCCGAAATAAACCGCAGCCAACGCCTTGCAAGTTTCAGTCTTCCCTACCCCCGTGGGGCCCAAGAAAAGAAAGCTTCCTATAGGCCGTTTCTCCGAACGTATGCCGGAACGCGCGCGGCGCAGAGCGTTGGCAACCTCTGTTATCGCATGATCTTGGCCGACAATCCGGTTGTGCAAGATGTTTTCCAAATCAATGAGCACTTGTTTTTCTTCTCTGGCTAGTTTCCCCACCGGCACCTTTGTGCGCTGCGTTAAAACATGCTGAACGTGTTCTGGCAGAACTATGGCATCAGAAGTTTTGGCAGAGACATAAGTTGCGGTTTCCTCCAAAACCTCCAAAGATTTTTCGGGATTTGGCAAATTTTGGATGAGCTTGGTCGCCAGCTTCACGATCTCCTTGAGTGCCGCGTGTGAGAAAAAAAGGCCGCCCTGCCGTTCCAGGCCAGCCACCGCATCCTGCAAAATAAGAAGTGTTCCAGCCGGGCTTGGTTCATTTATCTCAAGCTTGGAAAAAAGCCTCGCAAGCTGCGGGTTTTTGCCGATGGTCTGCTGGTAGCCGCTTTGCGTGGTTGTGCCGATGATCCGCAAAGGCGATTGCAAAAATGGAAGCAGCGCTTCGGTGGCGTTGACTCGCCCGGCTTCGGCGCTTGGATCGAAAAGCGCGTCGATGTCTTTGACTGCCAGAATCACATTTCTTGCTAGATACGCCTCGCCGAAGAGTAAATTGATTTTCTCCACGACCTCGTTCAAAGAAGCCGTCCCCGAAAGAATGGCGCCAGTGTCTATTTCCAAAATCCGCTGGTAGCGAAGCGGGCCCAAGGTTCGGCCAGTGTTGACGCGGGACGCAAAAGAAAGCAGAACCGTGTGTCTGCCCACACCGGGCGGTCCGACCAAAACAACATTGCTGGCACCCGCTCCGCGCAAGAGCATCCTTTCCAAAAGATCAACCTCATTAACTCTGCCTGTCAAACGGACGGGAATTTTACGGTATCTCACCTCTTCGGTAAGCTCGCGGGCATACCGGTCCAAATGAACCGTATAACCGCCTTCCCAGTCTTTCCCGATCCCTTTGATATCAAGCAAATTCTCCCTGTCCCAAAAACGCCCGGCAAACTTTCTAGCAAGCTCTCTTCTGCGCTGCCAATAGACGACTTCGGCAAGATCGGCCTGCTCTATCTCCAAATCAAACATCAATTTCTGAAAAATCTCGTCAAGCCCGTAAATCGCCACAATCAAATCGGCGTAATCAACCTCCAGATGATTGCCGGAAATCGCCTTCTGCCAAGCCAGCCTTAAAACTTCCTCCAAAGACACCGATGATTTTTTGCCGTAACGGGTTTTGACTTCTTGAGCGAAAGTTTCGGGCTTGATATTGAGCCTTCGTAAAATCCATATAAACCTTTGGTCGCTCAAGAGAAAATTAAAAAAATCCTGCAGTAGAAGTTCCTGACGGCTTGCGGCCGCATCCAGAATTTGGGCGGCAAAGAAAGAAAGATTTTTACCGAACGCCTCTTGAGCCAAAGCGCTCCTTAGCTCATCAGCCGTAAATTCATGATCGCTTTGCAGATAACTTAAGAACAGCCAATAAACCAGGGACAAAAGAAAGACGCCCAAAGAAATTTCAGTTGCACCCAAAAAAATCTTTTGCAAAGACTTTGCCTCAAAGAATGCCGCTGATAAAAATCCGAAAATCAAACCAAAAATCAGAAACCACCAGGCAAGCACCCCCGCCTTGGCTTTTGGCAAAAACTTTTCAACCGTAAGGGCAGGCAAATAGCCGGACTGCTCTAGATACGAATTTTTTATTTCTGTTTTTGGCATCAAAATAGGCCGATTAAACCCTGAATAATCAAGACGGTGCTGATAATTGGCGATAAAAACCAAAACACAAAGGCCAACATAGTCGCAAGCATAACAAAAAGCTCAAAAGCAAGCCCGGACAACATTACAAATAAACGCAAAACCGCGCCGATCAAGCGAGAGATGAGATTCCAAAGCAAAGCTCGTAAAATTCGTTTGAGATCAAAGCCGCGGCCGTATGGCGTGATATCGCGATGCCAGGGAGCGAAGAATCGGGGTATGAAAAAGCCGACTGAAAAAAACTGCCAGCCAAAAATCCAGAAATTCTCGCCGATGCGAAGAATCTCCAAAGGGGCCCTTATCACAAACCAGTGTAAAAAAGTAACGGCTAAATTTTGATTCATTTTGTTTCTCTTCTCCCTCTCCCCTAATGGGGAGAGGGCTGGGGTGAGGGAATTATGCTCGTCTTCGAAATGATCTTACCGCCAAAACCGAAATCGCCGCAACTGCTATTCCGCCCAAGATATCTCCCGGATAATGCACGCCCACATAAACACGGCCAAAGCTTAAAATCAAAGCGGCTATTATCAAGATAGCACCGATTTTTCTGTTAAACAACCAGACGGCAAAAGCGATGGCAAACATATACGCCGCGTGTCCTGAAGGAAATGATGCTTCAAGCCCGTTTTTTTCAATCAGAAGTTTGACATCAGGAAGTGCCACAAACGGCCGCTTCCTATGATAGAAATATCGGATAAGCTCGGTGAAAATCCCCCGCGAGAGGGCGGCTGACAAAAGCGCTGTCCAAAAAACACGGCGTCTTTTGAAAAGATATAGAACCAAGATGACCGAAAAAATCAGTATAGAATACCTTGTCCCGTATATAAAAAACTTATCCCAAAATCCCGACTTTTCGGCAAGATTGTTGATTATGCGAAAAATTTTGATATCCAACTCAAGCATGTTGTCTCTTCGTCATTCCCGACCTGATCGGGAATCCAATTCTTGATCTTTTCAATTTAAACTTCTTAATAATCCCCGTGACTTGATGCCAAGAATTCACTTCGGTGACGGCTACTGTATCAGCCGTAAAATCAAACTTTATTCGCCCCATTCTTTCAATCACCCTTTCAGCATCCCGATGGTTTTGAAACATTGCAAGAGTAAAATGGGGATGAAATTTCAAATAAGTGCCAAATTTTTTCCGAGCCAATTTTTCTTGTCTTGTGGGTGGGCGGCTCTTGATCATCCAGGGCATCGGGCCGGTTCGTAATGGATAGCACGAGTTAAAAACCTCTTCACGCAACCTGACCAATTTCAACGGATAAGAGACATTTACATATACGATGCCGCTCCCGCTTTTCGAAATTTCCAATCCAGCCGATCTCATGTTCATGACCTTATGCTTTTTTACAATTCCTTTGACTATCCCAGACAGCCTAGACAATCTTGCTTTGGACGTCCTGATATGAAATAAGCTCAAATGCAGAATTAACTTTTTGTTATTAACAACAAATACAGCTTTAACATCTTTTGTGGCGTCTTTGATTTTTTTGCCAATTCTCTGCCGAAGTACTTTCGGCGGCAAAATTACGATGTCTAAAAGCATACATATGTTCTTTATTACGGTCTAGTAATGAAGAAGGCTATCTCTTTAACTTTTCCACAGCCAACCGATATCCCTCTCCAAAAATATTCAGCCAATTATTTATCTTGGCAATTGTCACATCTGTAACACGTAATCTTTTACCAATCACGATATAACTCTTTTTCTCTAAAAGCATGCGGGCGATTTGCAACCGCTTGGACAACATTTTTCTTTCCGTATGGGTTAGAAGATCTCCGAAAAATACTTTGGCTTCTCGGGGTGATTTAAGATTTGCAACCACCTGCCAAAATTGATCCTCTATCTCTTTAAGCTCCTCTGGCGAGAGGGGTTTCCTTGACACTTTAGTCATAAAAATCTACTATATTTCGGTCTAGTAATATAGTATCCTATACTCCTACAGCTAGTCAATACCTGGAACTGGAAATCCATTTGCCAGCTTCACAACCTCGGATTTAACTGCCTCAACTATCGGGTGCCCATCCAGCTTTATTGTAAACTCTTTTACCGCCTGGCTTCTTTTTTCTTTCTCCTCGGGCATTTCAGTATTTGCGAATTCTTTCACTATTTTTGCAATAAGCTTGGAAATTTTTTTCATATCCCCCTCTTTCATCCCGCGCGAAGTTAGAGCCGGAGTGCCGAGTCTAATCCCTGACGGATAATATGGCGGCGAAGGATCGTTTGGAATGGGATTTTTGTTGACTGTGATATTTGCCGCCTCCAGAGCTTTTTCGATAAAAATCCCGCGCCCCGGCCCAAATGGACGCAAGTCAACAAGCATCAAGTGATTATCAGTGCCGCCTGAGATTAATTTTAATCCTTCCTTCATCAAATTCTCGGCCAAAGCTTTGGCGTTTTTTACGATTTGCTCGGCATACTCTTTGAACTCTGGATTCATAGCCTCCCCCAAGGCAACTGCAACTCCCGCAATCGTGTGCTCATGGGGCCCTCCCTGCATACCAGGAAAAACGGCTTTATCAATTTTTTCTTTATATTCCTCTTTGCAAAAAATTATCGCCGCTCTGGGGCCGCGCAAAGTCTTGTGAGTAGTTGTCGTGACTACATCGGTAAATGGCAATGGAGAAGGATGAACACCGCCAATAATCAAACCGGAAATATGCGAGATATCGGCCATAGAGATCGCCCCGACCGATTTGGCAATCTCGTGAAATTTCTTAAAATCAATCTGGCGCGGATAAGCGGTAAAACCGGAAAGAATTAGTTTTGGTTTTTCTCGCTCGGCCATTTCTGCGATTTTGTCATAATTCAATGTTTCAGACTCCACATCCACTTCATAATGCACAAAATTAAATGCTCGGCCAGAAAGGCTTACCGGATCTCCATGAGTTAGGTGTCCGCCGTGGGCAAGCTTGAGCGACATTATCTTATCACCGAACTCCAAAAGTCCGACATATACGGCGATATTAGCTGGTGAGCCGGAATAGGGCTGAACATTAACATGATAATCCGATGCACCAAAAACTTCCTTCGCTCTTTTTTGGGCAAGTCGTTCTATTTCATCAATATGTATATTGCCGCCGTAGTAACGTCTACCAGGATACCCTTCGGCATATTTATCATTCAAAATACTTGCCGATGCTTCCAGCACCGCAGATGAGGCGTAATTTTCGGAAGGAATCATCTCCAGGCCTTCTTTCTGCCGGCGCTTTTCTTTTTCGATTATGTTGTAGACCACGGGGTCTCGCTGTTGTAAATTCATGTTATCTTAATAATGCGTAAAACATCGTCAAAATTCCAGCCATCGCAAATACCATAAATATACTCCCGCCGGCCGAGAGAATCGCAATACCTAATAGCGCTGTGACAATCTTGCCGATGGAAAGGCTAAATTCGTAAAAAACGCTGTAGGCAATGGCATGATCAGGGCTTTTGCTTGCCGCTTTCTCATAAGTCAAAGACATCATCGGTACATTTACCGCATCTTTGGCTGTCTTGGTCAAAACATCAAAAGCCAAAACGGTCGGCACATTTTTGCCCAAGGCCCGGAAAAGCCATGTGACAGCGTAAAAAATTGAGCTTGCCTCTATCAAAGAACGCTTATCAGTTCTTTTGTCAATAAGCTTGCCTATATACAACATTAACACAGCCCCGAGGATGGTAGCAATCGTTGATACTACCCCTACATTTAGAAAACTTGGGATGACAATAAACATATACACCGGCCATAAACTCATAACCATCAAATCTTCCGCATATCCCCAATAGCCAAAGAAATTCCGGATATGAGCGCGCACGACGTGCCATAAGTTTTTTAAACTAAACTCATGTCTGGAATAGATCTCGCTACTTCTAAAAAGCGGATATACGGAAAAAAGCATAAGCGCCGAAGCTGTACCGAACATGGCGAAAAAACCGAAATTATGCGAAAGAAAACCGCCGATGAAAGGGCCCAAAATAAATGCAAATTGGATAAGTGAAAAAAGCGCCCCCACCTCCCGCCCTCGCTGACTTTTAACCGAAGCCAGCGCGATGTCGGCATCGTAAGCCGGCCAAAATAAGGATTTTTGCAGGGCAAAAAATATGGGAGCGACGTAAAAAAGCTCGGGAACGTTTCTGATCGAAAACAAAATCAGCCAATAAATGACATAGAAAACATTTGACACGAAAATTGCGTGCTTGTAGCCCATGCGGCTTGCAAATTTGGCGCCAAAAGAAATGAGAATCGCGTACCAAAAATAAACCAGCGCGTAAAACCATAAAATTTTGGTCGGCGAATAGCCGAGGCTAAAGAGATAAATCGGTTCAAAAATAAAAACTATGGATAAAGCGAGATTCCAAAGTACCGAATGCCAATAAACCTCCTCAACTTCACGGTTAAGATGGTAAGAAAAGTAATGAGGGTGGTGTTTGAAATGAAACATTTGTATCGAGGAGTCACTGCGAGGCTGAAGGCCGAAGCAATCTCATCTATTTTTTGAGATTGCCGCGCTCCCTCCGGTCGCTCGCAATGACAGATAGTATTTGTTTCTTTTTTACTGGCCCTTGTCTTAAAATTTCGATCTTCCCATTCTCTACTCTCACCATAGTTGATGGTTGGACTTTTGGCAATTCCCCTGCATCCAAATATAAATCGGGCTGGTATTTTTTGTTTCGGAATTGCTTGAGTGATTCTTCCACAGAATACGGCGTCTGCCCGCCTGCTAAATTCGCACTGGTTGTCGTTATTGGTTTTCCTAATTTTTTGACCAAGCTCAAAGCAATTCTATTATCTGGCATCCTCACCCCAATCGTCTCTGTCCCCGCAGACAGAAGCTTCATTCCTAAATCTAAAATCTTAAATCTAAAATCCAAAATCAGCGTCAGCGGTCCCGGCATAAACTTCTTAAACATCCTCTCCGCCGTTTTATCAAACTTCGCATATTTCTTCGCCATTTGAAAACCAGAAACAATCACATGCATCGGCTTTCGAAAACTTCGGCCTTTAATCTTATATAATCTTTTAACCGCCGCAACATTCGTCGCGTCCACGCCCAAACCGTAGGCGGTGTCAGTGGGATAGACGACTGCTTTGCCGGATTTTAGATATTGAAGCGCTAAATTTACACTTTTTGCATCAGCCTTGACTATCTTCATAACGTAAAACTCAAAGCGCAAAACGCAAAACCACAACTTAAAATTTAAAACTTTCCATAATTTTTCGCTTTACGTTTTACACTTTACGTTATTTTCAAGTCCGAGGGACTTGCCACTTTATGCCATCTTTTTGCTTTCACCACGCTAAACTTGGCTCCATCCTTTACCATCTGCATGAAAGTCTGGGGCAGGCCATACTCATTGGCCGGCTTGCCCGCCGGAACCATAGGGTAATTGAATAATGCCGTATTCAAAACATAAGCGCCGGCATTGACTAACGATCCCTTTGTTGCCGGTTGTCGCTCTATAATATCCAGCAAATTCCCCTCCTCATCAATTTTTATAACAGCCTGTCGGTCTTCTTTTGATTGATCCTCTTTGAGTTCCCAACCCAAAATCGCCAAATTATACTCAACAAGTTTTTCCAAATCTCCTCTGTCGTAAAAATCATCGCCCATCAGGACCAGGAATTTATTTCTTAGCAAATCTTTGCACTGCCACAGCGCATGCGCCGTCCCTTTAAGTTCTTTCTGCTCAACGTAGGTGATCTTAAATTCTCGCGCTTTCCCTCCTCCCCTGGCGAGGGGAGGAGTTGGAGGAGAGGTCGAAACATATTTCTCCCCTATCTTCTCCCTTATCTTCTCCCCCAAATACCCCACCACCAAAATCACCTCGTCAGTTTCTTGAGGCAATGCCTTAAGATTATGCTCCAAAATCGTCTCTTCTCCGATTTTCAAAAGCGGCTTGGGAGTGTCGCGAATCATCTCCCCCATCCTGGTTCCTAAACCCGCCGCCAGAATTACTGCTTGCATAAATTTACGAAATACGAATTTTTACGAATTGTAGTCAGCCGATTTATCGGCTCTTCTTGTCATTCCCGCGAAAGCGGGAATCCAGAATCGACTGAATGAATTATCTCCTGCAATTTTTTGTGTACTGCTGGCGCTGCTGCGCAATAAGTATAATTTTGTTCTGTCTTCATCAAAGGATTTGAATAATCCATAGGCTTCCCGTAAAAATCGGTGTAAATGCCACCAGCTTCCTGCACGAGAACGTGTTGTGGCACATTATCCCAAATTTTTCCGGTTTGATAAAGCGCGGCCCCATAGCCGTTTTTTAACAACTCTGCTGTGTCGTAGACTGAACCAGAATTCTTTACTGCCTGGAACATAAGAGCCAAATCGGCCAAGTAACTTGCTTGTCGTCTTGTAAAATCCTTATCGCCTCCAAACTTATCCACACCATAAGCTATGGAGATCGCCATAAAGTCGCTTCGGTCTGTGAGAACTATCTTCTTGTCATTACAAAAAGCACCCTGTCCCTTTTCAGCAAAATAAAACTCCTTGAAGAAAGGCAGGGCAAAACCGCCCGCCATCGGAATTTTACCTTTTAGCAAACCAATCATTATCCCGTAAAGCGGAATTCCCGCGCCAAAATTTGAGGTACCGTCTATCGGATCAACTGTCCATGTATATTCGGATTTTTTATCAATTACACCAGCTTCTTCGTCTATAATATTGTAGGCCGAATATTCTGACCGGATTCTGGAAATGATAAATTTTCCAATTTCTAAATCGGCCTCGGTTAGCATGGACAGGTCTTTTTTAATTTTAGTAGAAACCTTGCCAAACATCTGATTGGCGATCTTCGAAGCTTCTTTGAGAGTTTCAGTTAAAAATTTTTGATAAATCATATCCATTTTCTGTCATCCCCAACCCGATAGGGAATCCAGTCTTGAGTTTTGAATTCTCGATTCCCAATTTTTAACACACATGTTGAGTTCAATATAAATTCATGGTATATTTATAATCACAAACAACTCACGGAGAAGGAAAGGAGGAGAAGGCAATGGTACAATGGCTTCTAGAGTTCTGTTCAACTCATAGCTATTTGTCATTGCGAGGAGTCAGCGACGAAGCAATCTCTCCTACCTCGGGGATTGCTTCGCTATCGCTCGCAATGACATGCTTTATTAAACAACAAAATTCAAAATCTTCCCCTTCACATAAATTACTTTCTTTATTTGCTTTCCCGCCAAATGCTTTTTGACATTCTCATCTGCCAAGGCTTGTTCTTTAATCTCATCCTCTGATGCATCAGGCGCAGCCTCAACGGTCGTCCGCAATTTGCCGTTTACCTGCACCGCGATGTTTACCACCTCTTCTTTTATCAAGCTCTTATCATACTCCGGCCAAGGCTCCAGATGAATTGATTTTTTGTGCCCAAGCTGATGCCAAAGCTCCTCTGCCAAATGCGGCGCAAAGGGAGCGAGAAGCTTTAGAAAAATCTCTAATTGATAATCGATAATTGATAATCTCATCTCGCTAAATTTGTTCAATAGAACCATCATCGCAGAAATCGCGGTATTGAATTTGAAATTCTCAATGTCATCCCCAACCTTCTTGATTATGCGGTGTAGTAATTGATCTAAATTATTGTCACTGCGAGCGTCCGAAGGATGCGTGGCAGTCTCCATATTTCGTCGAGATTGCTTCGGAGCTTCGCTCCTCGCAATGACGTCAGAAAAAAGTCTCCAGACTTTTTCAAGAAACCTTCTCACCCCCATAATCCCCTTGGGGTCCCACGGATAAGCGCCAACAACGTTATATGGCCCGATGAACGCCAAATACATCCGCACCGTATCGGCTCCCAACTCTTTGATGTAATTGTCCGGATCTACGACATTGCCTCTGGATTTGCTCATCTTCTGTCCGTCAGGTCCCAAAATCAACCCGCGATTTAAGCGTTTCGCATACGGCTCATCCCATTCCAAAAGTCCCAAATCATACATGGCTTTGATCCAAAAACGAGAATAAAGCACATGCATGGTCGTGTGTTCCGCGCCTCCCGAATACATATCAACCGGCATCCATTTGCGCATTTTGGCCTCATCCGCGAACTTCTTTTTGTTTTTAGGATCAAGGTAGCGCAAAAAATACCAGGACGAATCCACGAACGTGTCCATAGTATCAGTCTCACGCTCTGCAATATTCCCGCACTTTGGACATTTGACTTTCACCCATTTCTCAACTTTCGCCAAAGGCGATTTCCCATCCCCTTTTGGTTTATAATCCTTTACTTCCGGCAATTCCACGGGCAAATCGCGATCCTTAACAGCAATCCACCCCGGATTTTCTAACTCTCCTTTTGAGAACTCCCCTCCCTCTCCCCTCTTTGGAAAAGAGGGGACTAGGGAGTTCTTGATTCTTTCTGAACAGTCTTCGCAGAAGACAAGCGGAATTGGTACCCCCCAGTAACGCTGCCTGCTGATAACCCAGTCACGGATTTTATACTGCACTGCTACTCTACCTAATTCCCCTGCGATTTTTGGAATGGCTTCTTCAGATCTCATGCCAGTAAATTTTTCTGAATTAGATAAGATTCCATAATCAGTAAAACAACGCTTAACTGAGCCTGATTGATTCAAATATATCTTCTGTAATAAATCCAGTTTTGGAACAACAACTCCGGTTCCTTCGAAATTCTTCCGCAAAAATATTTCTTTCTTCCCCCAAAAAAAAATTTTTCCAGTGACGGAATCAAAATACCCATCGTTCTCTTTTTCCAGCAAAAAAATATCTACCCACATTCCATCGGTGCTATAAAAACTCTGCATATTCTGCCAAGGAAAATCTAAACCAGGATCAGTCTTTTTATACCCCCTAATTATTAGATACTCTTCTAAAACACCATATCCTTTTTTGTCTGTAAACATGTCTACGTCAGAATGCAACCATACTTCGGGCTTACGATAAATGCTATTGGCCATCCCTCCTACGAGTATCAGTAAAAAATTCTTCAGCTTTGAGAAGGCAAACAGTTCCTTGACTAAAGCCTTATGTGCTTGTTGACTTACATCTTGGTAGTCCTTAGCATGTTTTATTACAACCTTGATAGGCAGTCCGAATTTCTTCGCAAACTCCCAATCCCGCTCGTCGTGCGCAGGCACCGCCATAATTGCCCCCGTACCATAACTGCCTAAAACATAATCCGCTATCCAGATGGGAATTTCTTCTTCCGTCGCCGGATTTACCGCCTTAATTCCTTTCAATTCCACTCCGGTTTTTTCTTTCCCTTGTTCCAATCTCTCTAATTCAGTTTTTCTCATCGCCTGTTCAATATATTTTCCCACCTGTTTGTAATTTGCAATTTGTAATTTGCAATTTTCTATGAGTGGGTGCTCCGGCGTCAGCACCAGATAAGTCGCGCCAAAAATCGTATCCGGCCTCGTGGTAAAAACCTTTACCCCCCCTTCCCCCCTCTCCTCGCCTCCCTTTTTTTTCTCCCCCTGCCCGAGGGGGAGATGAAGAGGGGGTGGGAGAAGTGAGGTCGAAATTATATTTTTCAAGATTAATGGCTCTTTTGTTCCAGTAAAATGCGATTTATTCGCCGCAACCTTCTTAAAATCAGCGTCAAGTTTCTTAGCAAGCTCTTTCCCGTCCGCTACCGGCACTACGTAATCATTTGTGTCTGAAAGTACCAAAAATGAGCTGGTATTTTTCTTTATTTTGGCAAAATCAAAGCCCCTCTCAACGGCTGCTTTGACAGTGGGCCTTTCTTTTCCGTCCAAAAACTTCCCGCTAAAGGGAGTGGCGACTAAAACTACTTGATTGACAATTATGCCGCTTTCCAAAAGACGCATGGCTACAACTCCTCCAAAAGAATGGCCGACGAGAACAGTCTGCTCGTCTAGGTCACAATTCTTTAACACATCCTTGGTCTGCTCTAAATCATTAGGTGCGTCGCCGCCTGGCATGGCCGGCACTTGAACCTCATAGCCGCGCCTTTCCAAATTTTTCTTTAACCACGGCAAAAATACACCTTGAGGAGTACCGCCCTTACCGTGTAAAAGTACAAATCGCTTAATCCCTGATTGGATTCCCGCTTTCGCGGGAACGACAATCGGGAATTCGAGCTCTGCCCCTTCTGACTTGCCAATCCAATTTCTCTGGCTCTCTTTTATTTCTTCCGGCCAATCGAGTTTATCCAAGCCAGCTAATAATTTCTCCGCATAATCGGTAATTTTTAGCATCCATTGCTTCATTTTCCGCTGTTCCACAACACTGTCGCAACGCTCACACCTGCCTCCCACAACCTGTTCATTTGCCAAAACGGTTTTGTCTTTTGGACACCAATTGACGTTCGTTTCCGCCTGATAAGCCAAGCCTTTTTTGAAAAATTGCAGGAAAATCCACTGGGTCCATTTATAATATGTAGAATCGCACGTCACGACTTCGCGCGACCAGTCAAATGAGGCTCCCATAGTACGCAATTGCCCACGCATGTAAGCAATATTTGAATATGTCCATTTCCCGGGATTAATCCCGCGCTGAATAGCCGCGTTTTCCGCAGGCAACCCAAATGCATCAAACCCAATTGGAAAAAGCACATTTTGTCCCTGCATTCTTTTCATGCGGACAAAAATATCCGGCACCGAAAAAGCGTACCAATGCCCGACGTGCAGATTGCCCGAAGGATAGGGAAACTCAACAAGGGTGTAGAAATTGTCTTTGCCTTTGGCTTCGTCTTTGACAGTGTAAAGCTTTTTCTTCTCCCACTCCTTCTGCCATTTGCTTTCTATCTTCTTATGATCGTACTTCATAAAAGTATTATAATCCGAATTTGCGATCCGCCCAAGGCCAAACGAATGCCACGAATAGAACTCCCCTCTCCTCCCCTCTTTGACCAAAGAGGGGAAGGGGGAGTTCTCTAGTTCAGTATCTTACATCTTCATCAAAACCTTTATAATCTCCCCATGAATTTTGGGGCTTGCCGCAACCAGTTCTTCCCCGTCCCACCGATAAGGCCGACCTTTAAAATCCGTAACCTTCGCTCCCGCTTCCTTGAGAAGCAAAGCCCCCGCGCAATTATCCCAGGGAGGCAGATAGGAAATAGCAAGGTCTAGTCTGCCGGCAGCCGTATGAGCCAAGCTTAATGTCGCAGCCAGAACCCCTGCTCGCCAAAGTTGATATGGAATAACGAGTTTGTTGTAAAAATATCTTCTTTGGTGATCGCTGGCCATACCGGTACCGAGCACAAAATAAGCATTTGCAAAATGTAAAGCTTCCGGTTCAAAAATCCTAATTCTTTTTCCGTTGAGGTAAGCGCCTTTTCCTTTTTGCGCATAAAAAAGCTCATCTAAAACAGGGTCGTAAACAACCCCATGCTTGATAATATTATTGCTGGCGAATCCAATGCTAACCCCGAATTGCGCATAACCCCTGCTGAAAGGAATAGTGCCGTCCAAAGGGTCAATTACCCAAATGTTTTTTCTGGATCCAATTTGCCCCATCTCTTCAGATAAAACCCCGTGACCGGGAAACCGCCTTCTTATTCTATCAATAATGAATTTTTCCGATGCCAGATCATATTCGGTCACCAAATCCCAGTAACCAAGCTTGTGATTAACTTTAAACTCGGTCCCAAACCCCTCCCGCAAAATCTTCCCCGCCCCTCTTGCTAAATTTTTGATGAAGTTTTCCATGGTGTCTCAAGTTTAACAAATCTATCGTCTCGACACAATCCTCGCCTCTGCCCCAGCCAGAAGAACAATCGAAAGCCCAAATCTTATTCTCCCATTTTACACGCAATTGCGTGTAAAATGGGAATTATCATTAATTATTATTTTGGGCAAGAGCGGACCAGGGTCATATTATTAAACAAAATTATTATGTGGAAAATATTACAGCTATAAACAAAATAAGATATGGCGGATGGTTTCCTACAGAATTCCTTCTTCCGTAAAATATTCCCTCATCCTGTTCTCGTCGTCCAAATCAAGGCGACTCACCTCCATTACGGTTACAAACCGGCCAATCCCAAAATATTTCATGAGAAATTCCATCTCTCTCCTGGGATTGTAAGGATAAAACCATAGGGTCCTTTGCAAAGGGAAAAACTTCATGTCCCTCAATTTCTGACGAAACAGATCAGCAGCCCATTTATAATCTTCGGTCGGAATATCAGCCGCTATCTGCCACCATTTTCCATCCCATTTTTTCGGCTGGGGTATCGACAAGGTATCCAAGTTTAATTTCTTCAATCTCCTCTTCCCCAAACTGGTTAGCCAAATTTTGAAGTCTTTTCCTGACGGCTTCATGATAATCAGCCCATGATCTTTGAGGTAATAAAAATTTCTAATTAGCTTCTTCTCTTTTTCTTTGCGAGTGTATTTGCGGGGTTTGGGATTTTTTAGAAATAATTTGTCGATGGCGGTAAACATATTTGGAGCCACTGCCGACAAAGTAACTGCGCCGGCTACTGACAATACGGCCAAAATCGCGCTACTTATAGTCTTTAGCTTTTCTATCTGTCGCTCATTTAGCAAAGGCGGCATCTCGGGTGGAAGCGCGCTTTTTATGACCCTCGCGATTCTTTTACTCTCTTTTTTGAATTGTTTTTTCTTCGCCATCTACCATCTGCCTTTCCCTCCCATTTTTTCATTTTTTAGTTTGCGCTTTTCCCCTTACATTATCCATATTATCCTATCCCTATCTTAATGTATTCCCAATTTACACGCAATTGCGTGTAAATTGGGACAAAAAACATTCATGACACTAGAAACGGTTTTCAAATTTTTTGGGCCAAAACCAGCATTCTTTTTGTGTCTAATCCCAAAGGGTGGCCATCGTAAGATCCCCAGTAATTCTCAACTTTCAAACCGTGCCTGGACAGCAGACCTGCGATCTCCTTCAAGGAATACATTCTTAAACTGGACTCGTAGAGCTTGTTTCCCTTTTTCGTGTAAATTCTTCTCTTCTCATGATTGATGCCTGTCAGGAAATCAAAACGTCTCGCCATCTCGACCCTCATGGAATTCTTGAAAATCAGTTTATCCTTGGCCCGATAGTTTCGCCAAAGCCAAGCCAGATTCCTCAAATCAATAAAAAATTTACCTCGGCGTTTTACATTGCGACTAACGCTTTTTATGATATCTTCATCGTCTTCTTCGGATCCATGGCCAAAAGCCGTAAACATATTTATAATCACGTCAAATTTTTGGGCGAATCTAAAGTTGCGCGCATCTCCCTGGCGTAACTTAATTTTCAAACCTTTTTTCACTGCCAATTTCCTCGCAATCTCGAGCTCGTAATTCGAATAATCAAGCCCTGTCACACTATATCCTCGATGAGCAAGCTCAAGGGAATGCCTGCCGTGCCCGCAGCAAAGATCCAAAACTTTGTGGTTTTTCTTGAGCGGCAGATTTTTTACCAAAAAATTTACCTCCTTTTTGGTATGTTTGAACGTTCCAGCGGTTTCCTGGAATTCGAGATAATTTTGATCAAAAAAACTTTTCCACCAGTCTTTTGGCATAATTAAATCCTGAATAATTTTCTCGCGTTTTTGGTTGTCTGCTCGGCCACTTCATCGTAGCTTAAATTTTTGATTTCCGCTATCTTCTCCGCAACATGCCGCACGTAGGAAGGCTCGTTACGTCTTCCGCGGTGCGGCACGGGTGTTAGATACGGCGCGTCGGTTTCGAGAAGTGTGCGATCCAACGGCAGATTTTTTACGACCTCCTCGCTTCGGCCGGTTTTGTCAAAAGTTATTATCCCATTCAGCGCGACTTGCGCTCCCCGCTTCAAAAATTCTTGAGCGACAGACCAATCGCCAGTGAAAGAATGAATTTCAAATCTGAACTCCCCCTCCCCCCTCTTTTGAAAAGAGGGGGTAAACTCGTCCAAAATTCTCAAAATATCCTCATACGCGTCCTGACTGCTCTGACTGGAACGGCAGTGGATCATCGCGGCCTTGTCTAATTTGACTGCCAGATTCAAATGCTTTTCAAAAACCTCTTTCTGCAATTGTTTTACTTTTTCCGGATTCTCGCCCTTCGGCATCCGGTAATAGTCAAGCCCAAACTCGCCAATTGCCACGACTTTGACGCTACGCTGGACCAATTCTTTATAACTGACTACATCAAATTCTTCGCCTTTAGCATTGAAGCTCGTCTCCTCCTCATCCACGTGATGCTCAAAAAGATGAATAGGATGAAGCCCGACTGCGGCATAGACGCCGTCCGAATAGTTTTCGGCAAGCTCAACGGCGCGTCTGCTGGTTTCAAACTGCGTGCCAATATTGATCATCCAAACGCCTGCATCCAGAGCACGGCTGATTACCTCACCGGCATCTTCGCGAAAGGCCTGGAAGTTGAGGTGGGAATGGGTGTCGACCAGCTTAGACATAAATGTCAAAAATTAAATATCAAAGTGTAAAATGACAATGTAAAGTTTAAAAATTTTAAGATTTTGATTTGTCATTTTGATTTTTGCATTTTACATTTTAATTTACTCAATCAATCGCGGAAACAGTGGTTTTGCCTTTTCTATTCTTTCGGCTGATAGCGCACTTCGGATTTTCTCGCTCGTCTCCGGCATGAAAGGTGAGAGTTTTTTCGCAATCTCGAAAAGATGCGCAGCCAGATTGGAAATTACTTCGTTGAAAAGTTTGGGGTCTTTTTTGGCAGTCTCCCAAGGTTTGGTTTCGTCTATATATTTATTGGCCCAGGCAACTTCTTCCCAGATACGAGACAAGGCCTCGTGAAACCTTAAACTTGAAACAAGCTCATCAACTTCATCAAACTTGCGCGGGCTCTCAAGAATATCCGGCACTTTTCCATCCAGATTGGTCGCAATCAATGTGGTCAGACGGCTAAATAAATTGCCCAGCCCATTTGCCAAATCCGCTTCGTAGCGATTCTTAAGCTTCTCCAAAGAAAAATCCCCGTCTTGCCCGAAAGGAATCTCGCGCAGCAAAAAATACCGCACGGCATCAGGGCCGAATTTGTTGGCCAGCTCCATCGGATCAATAACGTTGCCCAAAGACTTGCTGATTTTCTGGCCGTTCACCGTGAAAAAACCGTGTGCGAAGACTTTTTTCGGCAAAGGAATTCCCGCCGCTTCCAAGAGTGCCGGCCAAATCACGCAGTGGAAACGGATAATATCTTTGCCCACTAGTTGCAAATCAGCCGGCCAGAATTTTTGATAGTTCTCACCATGAGGATAACCTAAGGCTGATGCATAATTAAAAAGTGCGTCTACCCAAACATATACAGTCTGGCTTTTGTCCCACGGTAAAGGAATCCCCCAACGGACATTTGGCCGGCTGATCGCCACATCCTGCAGCCCTTGGTTAACAAAAGCCAAAACCTCGTTTCTGCGGCTTTCCGGCTCAATGATGAATTCGTTCTCTTCAATATTTTTGAGCAAAATGTTTTGATAATCAGAAAGCTTGAAAAACCAGTTTTTTTCCTTAAGTTTTTCAGGCTTGGTCTTATGATCAGGACACAAACCTTTATCATCCAAATCCGATTCGGTTATAAAAGCTTCGTGTCCCACACAATAAAACCCTTCATACTCCCCCTCATAGAGTTTGCCAGAATCTTTGAGGGCCAAAAGAAACTCTTGAACTGCTTTTACATGTCTATCCTCGGAGGTGCGAATAAAATCATCCGAAGCAATTCCTAAGGTGTCCCAGGCAAAAGAAAACTTAGCAGACATCTCGCGGGTGAATTCTTCAGGGGTCTTGCCAGCAGCTTTGGCTGCCCGTTCCATCTTGGAGCCGTGCTCATCTGTTCCCGTGAGAAAAAAAGTCTGTATTCCCGCATAACGATAAAACCGCGCCAAAACATCGGCCGCAATTGTGGTGTAAGCCGACCCTATGTGGGGTTTGTCGTTCACATAGTAAATTGGGGTCGTGACATAGAACTTTTCAGGTCTTTGGAGCATAAATTATCACAAATTCTCCCAGAATTTTTTTGTCCTTAAGATATTCGTAAATTTTTTTCGGGGCGCCTCTGACTATTTCTTCAAACTTCTTGGTGAGTTCCCTTCCAACAATTAGATATCCCTTACTATCACTCAACGCGCTTAAGGTCTTCAAGATCCGGTGCGGGGATTCATAAAAAATCACGGGCCTTTCTGATTCCAGAATTTCTTTCAGCAAAGTTTGCCGTCCTTTTTTGTGCGGCAAGAAACCCAAAAACAAAAAACGATCCATCGGGACACCGGAAACTGAAGCTAGCGAAATCAAGGCCGATGGTCCGGGAATCGGGATGACGGAAATATTTTGTTCCACCGCCTTTGCGACCAGGAGACTCCCAGGATCAGATATTCCCGGCGTTCCCGCATCAGAAACAAGGGCGACATTTTTGCCCTGAAGGAGAACCGAAATAATTTCCCCAAGCCTCTCCACTCGCGTGTGCTGATGATAGGAAATCAAAGGCTTTTTAACTCTGTATCTTTCCAGCAAAATTTTGGTATGGCGCGTATCCTCGCATGCAATAAGGTCAACTTCCTGCAAAACCTTCAAGGCCCGAAAGCTTAAATCCTCCAAGTTGCCAATCGGTGTCGCCACCACATAAAGCGCGCCGCTCATGCTTCCTTTAGTTCCTGACTTGCGGACTCTCTGAAATCAGAAAGAAATGCGCTAACCGCAGCCACGATAGGGACAGCCAAAAGCATCCCCAAAATACCGGCAATGTTAAAGCCGACCAAGACCGCGAGCAAAATGACAACCGGATTTGCCCCAACCGTGCGGCCCATGATCTTGGGAACCAAAACGTAATTTTCCACCTGCTGGACCACGATATACAAAATCAAAACGAATAGCGCCAAAGGCGGAGACTGCACGAAAGCCACGAAAATCGCCGGAATGGCCGAAAGGATAGGGCCTAAATACGGAATGATTTCCAGTAGTCCCGCCAAAAGTGAGAGGGCTAGCGCATACTTTACCCCCAGAATCGTCAAACCTATAAAAGTCAAAACAAAAATAAAAGCCGAAAGAATGATTTGCCCCAACACCCAATGGCTTATTTTCTTTTGGATTTTGTCAGTAAGTGCAACCGCGTAAGCTTTGTGTTTGAAGGGCGTCAGGGATTTAACAAAATTTTTCATTCCGGATTCCGAAGAAATCAGATAAAAGGATATTGCCAGAACGGAAATTACTTGGACAATGCCACTGAATACTCCCAAAGTCGTCTGAAAAAAATTGCCGGTGATCTTGGCAAAATTCTCGCCAAGATTGGAAAGCCCTTGGGTGATCCCCAATTGATTCAAAACTCTGGCTAGAGTCACGGTTTTGGTGTCCAATTCCTGCCGGAAATCCCCAAGTCTTTGAGCCAACTGATTAAATTGGACCACCATCGGCGGGATCAAAAAATAAATGATCATCGCTACAAACCCGATAAACACGAGATAAACCAAAATCACCGAAAGCCCCCGCGGAAACTTGGCTTTGCGATAAAGCCATTCCACAAGAGGATCCATGGCCGCCGCCATGACCATGGCTATGAGCAAAGTCAAAATAATATCGCGAACAAGATACAAGGCCACCAGCAAAAGCCCAAAAATAACAAGCTTGATCAGACTTGCTGTAGAGACATTTATGCTGACTTTTTGGGTGGTTTCAAGCATCTTTTTCCTTATTGTACACTACTTGAGCCCCCGTGTTAACAAGGTTGTGCTAAAATTTCTTCTGGGACAAATCACTGCCAGATTCATTTTGTGGCTTTGAAAAACATCCTTGGCCACCCGCTGGACATCTTGGCCGGAAACTTTGTCAATCAGATCAAACGCCTGCTCCGGCGCCAACATTTTTTTGCGGAAAGCAACCTGCTCCAAATACCAGGACAAAAGATTTTCCGACGCTTCCAGAGACAAAGTCAGAGTGCCTTTCAAATACTCTTTGGCTTTGGTCAGTTCGCGATCCGGAATTGCTTGGTTTTTTATTTTTTTAAGTTCCGCCATCAAAGTTTCAATCACCTGATTTATGGCATCAAGCCTCACCCCGGCTTGGATCACAAAATTGCCGGTATCCTGATAATTCGTGGCCCCCGCTTTGACATAATAGGCCCATCCCCTCCGCTCCCTGATCTCCGTAAAAAGCCTGGAGCTCATGCCTCCTCCCAGGATTGTGGCCAAGACAATCTGGGGTATATAATCTGGGTGGTTGTGATGGTAGGAACGAAAACCCAGAGCCAAATGGCATTGCTCCGTCTTTTTTGTCTCAATTTTGAGCGCAGGTGATTTTTGAACGTGCCTGGCTTTCACCCAAGCAGGGAATCGTTTGGATAGGGTACCCTCCCAATGGCGGCTGACAAGCTCATCTAAGACTTTGTCTGGAAAAGCCCCGCCTACCGAGATAATCATGTTTTTCGGCTGGTAAAAAGTCTTGACGTAACTTAAAATATCGCGGCGGGTAATTCTTTTTATAATTTTCTTGGTTCCGGCGATATTGCGCCCCAAAGGGTGATGAGGCCACATCACTTCTTCCAGCAAATCCTCCACGTGCCGCATTGGCGTGTCTTGGTACATATTGATCTCTTCCATAATAACGCCTTTTTCGCGTTCTATCGCGGCAGGATCGAAAATCGGATTCTGCAGGACGTCTGTTAGGGTGCTGAAAATAAACTTGAGATGCTTTTTGGCGGCTTTGATGTAAAACTGGGTATGCTCTTTTCCGGTATTGGCATTGTACTCGGCGCCAATCGCGTCCAGCGCGTGGCTTAACTCGTGGGCTGTTGGATACTTTTTCGATCCCTTGAAAAACAGATGCTCCAGAAAATGCGAAATGCCGTTGATTCTTTTATGCTCGTGCCGGCTCCCGGTTTTGATGAAAACATCAACCAAGACAGATTTGGCCCCGATAATTGGGACCTTGAGTAGTGTCAAACCGTTTTTCAAAGTTTTTTTGATATACATGTTTGTAAATTTCCAATTTCTAATTGACCTAATGACTCTAATCAAATCCCAATTCCTAACGTTTAAAAATTAGATCAATTGGGTTAATTAGGAATTGTTATAATATTGTCCGCTAAGGATGTTGGAACGAAAACAAACTTTTTTGCCTGGTTACCCTCTAAGTATATCAAATCCTCAATCCTAATGCCGCCGACTTTTGGGATATACACTCCCGGCTCAATGCTGAAAACCATTCCTTCCCGCAAAATGTCTTTTGAATCCGGCGAAAGATTGGGCAGTTCATGGATTTCAAGGCCCGTGCCGTGGCCCAAGTTGTGGATAAAATATTTATCCAAGTTCTTTTCAGCCAAAACCTCCAAGGATTTTTGATACACATGACCAGCTATTATTTTTTTGTCATTCCCGCGAAAGCGGGAATCCATTTTTATTACTCTCGATCTGGATTTGGATCCCCGGGTCTCGCTACGCTTGCCCGAGGATGACAGAAAGGCAATTGCCTCATTATACGCTTTTTCCACCTGATTATACGCTTTTGCTAATCTTTCCGGGACACGCTTCAAAAAAATTGTCCTCGTAAAATCACTGCAGTATCCTCTGAACTTAAAACCAAAATCTATAATTATGCTTTCTCCGGCCTTAAGTTTTTTATTTGAGGGAACGTGATGAGGGATGGCCGCGTTTGCACCAGAAGCCACGATCGGCGGGAAACTTACGTCCTCCGCGCCTAGTTTTAATCCCGTTGATTTTATAAAATTTGCCAAAGCAATTTCGGTCCAGGTCCTTTGCCGCATAACTTTTTTCACTTGCCCGAAAACCCGCCGGACAATTTGCATCGCTTGAGCGATATTTTTTGTCTCCGCGGGTTCTTTGATAATCCTCAAAAAATCTACCGGGCTTTTCACTGCCTTAATCTTGATTCCAAATTCTTTATTCTTAATTCTCAAATATGCCGCTTCGGCAAACGTCAACGCATCCTCAACCTCAAGCATACTGCCGCGCCGCAGGTATCTGCCGATATTCTTCAGCCGATCAACTTTTTTGATGCCTTCCGCCTTTTCCAATCCGTCGCCGAAGAACACCGTATCGTTTTTCTTGACTAACAGACACCCATTCATAAATAAACGACCTGTGAGATAATACAGGTTTTCTTTTTTCTTGATGAGGAGGGGATATTTAAGCCGTGATTGAAGCAGTTGTAAACGAAGTTTGTTCTGCATCTGTCTAATGTTGGGCATGATATTTTTTAAATGTCTCTATCCAGGCCGGGTGACTGTAATTATCACGTACTCTTTTCGAGCTTTTCCAATTCGATTTCCAAATCGCCTATTATTTTTTCGGGATTAGCGTCTTGGGGTAATTGGCCTTTCTGATGAATCAAATAAAGCCAACCGCTGATGGCGTTTTTTAGATCAACTAAATCTGAATATCTTGCGGCCTCTTTTGAATTCGGATTTTCCCGGACATGCGATTCCAGATTTGGAAGCTCGGCAAGCAATGGCTCAAGTCTTTTGTTGAGTGATTCCAGTCTTGCCAATGGCTCTTGATTTATCTCTGGTTCTTTCTCCGGCATTCTAGGCATTCTCAAATTTTCCCTCAAGATGCTTGGTGATTGCAGTTATTTTTACTCTCTCTTGCTTTGTCGTATCTCGGTCTCGCACTGTGACTGTGCCGTCCTCCAGGCTTTGAAAATCCACCGTGATGCAAAAAGGCGTGCCGATCTCGTCCTGGGCATAGTAGCGCTTGCCGATGTTTCCTCGGTCGTCCCAGGAAGTCATGAAATGCGGCTTCAGACCATCATAAATTTGCCGCGCGAGCTTGACGAGCTCCGGTTTGTTGGCCAAAAGCGGAAATACCGCCGCTTTGTAGGGAGCGAGCTTTGACGACAATTTCAAAACTACACGGTCTTTTTCTTCGTGGTAAGCGGAAAGAAGAACTGCCAAAACCGTTCGCTCGACACCCAGCGAGGGCTCGATTACGTGCGGGACGAATTTTTCGCCCGTATCTGGGCCGCGATACTCCTGCCCGTGCGCTTTCAGGTCAAAATCGGTGCGATAAGCCAGGCCGTATAGTTCTTCCTGACCAAACGGATATTGAAACTCGACGTCAATGGTTTTTTTGCTGTAATGCGCCCGTTCCGCTTCCGGCACCTCGACAAATTTGGTCTTCTTTTTGTCTATTCCCACATTTCTTTCTCCCAAATCTCGAAATATTTTTCCCAGTCTTTCTCGCGCACAAAATACTCTATTTCCATTTGCTCAAATTCGCGCGTGCGGAAAATGAAATTGCCCGGTGTAATTTCATTTCTAAATGCCTTGCCGATTTGGGCTATACCGAAAGGAATTTTAACTCTGTTCGTCTCCACTATTGTCTTAAAATCTACGAACATGGCTTGGGCAGTCTCGGGACGGAGATAAACCACCCCCTCTCTTTCTCCCCCTTGATAAGGGGGAGATGAAGAGGGGGTAGATTCGACCGGTCCTATGTGCGTCCTGAACATTGTATTGAAAGCTTTTGATTCCGTAAACTCTTTCCCTCCGCATTCGCGGCAAATCTTCGGATCTAACTCATCGGCGCGGTATCTGGCATGGCATTTCTTGCACTCAACCAGCTGGTCATTGAAATTCTTCAAATGCCCGCTCTTTTCCCACACTTTTGAATTCATAATTATCGCGGCGTCAAGCCCGACAACGTCATCCCGCTCCTGCACAAACATCTTCCACCACAGTTGTTTGATATTGTTTTTCAACTCGGTACCAACCGGCCCAAAGTCATAAGTATTGGCCAGCCCGCCGTAAATTTCGCTTCCGGGATAAATAAAACCCCTTCTCTTGGCCAAACTTACTACCTTTTCCATTAAATTATTATAAGACATGGTGATTACAATTTCTCGCTTTTTACCTTATCCCAGCTTAAAATGCCGCTCCGAGCATCCACGGCCGGTTTATATACCTTCATTTCCGGCGGCATGATATTTTCGTAAGCGGCATATAAATTTCGCTTGGCTGCTCTTTCTCTAGGCGAAAGAGCATAATGCCTTAACGCGGAACGATGGGTGTCACCGTATATGACGGTGACAGGTCCTTTAATGCTTTTCTTTGTTAGCTTATCTAAAGCTTCGGAGGTAATTAGGTCCCTATAATCCTCCAGATTGTATAAAAAGGGGCCTAACGGATTATCCTTTCTGCCCGCGAATCTGTCCGTTCGCCTGTTGAAATAATCAGCGCCTTTAGAAACAGATGCAAGACTCCCGCCGGCTACCGCGCCGAGCGACGCCAGAATAAAAAGCCTTCTCGACATTTTTTTAGGCAGCTTTTGATTCGCCTCTTTCGTATCCTCCCCAACTTTTGTCTGTCGCATCTCTTCTGCTGAACCCATTTTTTTCCTCAAAATTGTTAAAGCAAGACCCGCCGGCAAACCAGCTGCAACAAGAGTTTTCACTCTTTGGACATCTTCATCTTTTTCATTGAATGACTCCAAATTCCTGAAAAACTGCTCGCCCTCTCCACTCTCTGCGGGATCAGCGTTGACTATCATTTTATTTTGACGCCCGGCTAATTCGCTTATGTAGTTATAAAAATCAAAATAAGACCTAATCTCTTCTTTGACAACCGGATTCAAATCTGATTTTTCAAGAGCGTTTGAAAGGTCAGTAGTAACGGGCCCCATTTCCACTACCACTAATTCCGCTCTTTTAATTGCATCCTCGAGTTCTTTATGGTGGAATTCGATAGTGGCAGGCTTGTGATAAACACCGTGAATCTCAACCTGCTGACCGTTCAACTGGAAATCTTCTTTGTGAAAAAATTCTCTGGCCAATTCGAGGTCGTTCTGTCCCTCCGGGGTTTCGTTTGGCCGCTCACTATAATGCTCTGGTTGTGGTCTTTCTCGCTGCATACAGAAATTATATCAAATTATTCATCTTTTACAATAAAAGAAAAGCCGGGCCGCAGTCTGCTGCTTCTGTTCAGACTTTGGCCCGGGTGGTTAGGTTGCCGCCGGCCGCTCCCTGGCCGGCCTTTCCCGCCGACGAGGCTTGCAATTTTGCTTCCTCGACACGGTCGTCAGACGCTTTGATGGACGACCGACCTCGGGCCCTCGGCCTCGAGCCAACCGCTCGAGGACCGCGATTGCTCCTTCAACCTGCTTATGTTCCTGGAGTAACTCCACCAGGATTTCTTCTACTATCATACAACCTCCTTGATTAATTTCTCCGGCGA
Organism: uncultured Candidatus Saccharibacteria bacterium; assembly: GCA_964396685.1. Classification (GTDB taxonomy): domain Bacteria; phylum Patescibacteriota; class Doudnabacteria; order UBA920; family 2-01-FULL-46-14; genus CAYNFS01. The sequence goes on from CAYNFS010000008.1 coordinate 33,851, forward strand.
GCAATATCAAAGACTAACATAGACGCACCCAAAAAATCAACTGCTACCGAGGATTCCCATCAGCTCCTCAAAGCCTCCATACTCAATCGCCCTTCTTATCTTCTCCATCAAATTCAAATAAAACCGCAAATTATGCATTGTGGCCAGACGCAAGGCCAACGGTTCTTTCGTCATGAATAAATGCCGCAAGTAAGCCCGGTTGTGATGCAGACAACCGTAGCAGTTGCAAGTGTTGTCAACAGGCGTAAAATCCTCGACAAATTTGTTATTGGTTATCGTTATAATTTCATAACTCGAACTCCCCCCTTCCCCCTCTTTGGAAAAAGAGAGGGCATTCTTTTTCGTCACAAACAGCTGGCCATGGCGGGCGTTTCTCGTTGGCAGGACGCAATCAAACATATCAATACCCAAGCTTACGGCTCTGATAATTTGCTCGGGATACCCCACCCCCAAAAGATGCCGGGGTTTTTCTTCCTCAAGATGCGGGACGGTAAAACCCAAAACTTTGTATAAAACCTCTGCCTCCTCGCCCACCGCCAATCCGCCGATTCCGTAACCGTCAAAACCGATCTCTTGCAAAGCTTTAATTGATTGTTTACGCAAATCTTCAAAATCCCCGCCTTGCACAATGCCGAAAAGCCGCTGTCCCGGATTAATACTGCCCGCTCGAATTTTATCAAAATGTGCCTTGGCGCGTTTGGCCCATTTGATCGTCAAATCCAAAGATTTTTGAATCCGCGATTTGGTCGCGGGAAGTCCCGGCACGTCGTCCAGTACTAAAGCAATGTCGGAACCGAGATTGGATTGGATTTGAATCGAAATTTCAGGGGACAGCAGATGCGACCGTCCGTCAAGCTCGTTTTGAAACTCAACACCAGCTTCGCTGATTTTCTTCAATATTGGCCGATAAATCGGCATGCTACCGTTAGTTGGATCTGTAGCGCGCCCATTTATGGGCCTTTTCCTAGCCTTCTCCCCCAAACTAAATACCTGAAAACCTCCCGAATCAGTGAGTATCGGCCCATCCCAGCCGATAAACTTATGAAGCCCGCCGGCCTTATTGATCAAAGCATCCCCCGGCCGCAGCCACAAATGGTAAGTATTGGCCAAAATCATCTCGGCCCCCCAGAATTTGAGCTCCTCGGCTGTCACGGCCTTGACACTTCCTCTGGTGCCAATCGGCAAAAATGCCGGCGTATGCACCTGGCCGTGAGCCGTATTTAAAACACCCGATCTGGCGCGGGATTTGGCATCTTTTTTTAGAATCTCAAAAAAACTCATGGAATTAAAAGTAGGTATGAGTCGGTATTTTCCTCTTGACAATTAACGTCTTCGGAATAGAATATAAGTGCTTAAGCTTAAGTCATACCGCTGTAGACCGCCTAAGGGATCTAAACGAAGGCGGAAGCACAGAAACCAACTGCGGAGGGAAGAAGAGCAGGAAAAAGTTCCTTACAAAATAAATAACGAATCCGGGTGGCCGTCTCAAAGACGGCAAACACAAATGTCTATCTTTAGCATTTAACTTTAACTAATGGATAGCAAGGAGCAGAAAACCCCGGCACTATGATCGCTCAAAACGTCCAAAATACTGAAAGGGACCAGATCAATGGTGCCGGGGTTTTATATTCAATTCAAAATTCAAAGTGCAAAATGCAAAATTAATGACGAGTGAATTTCGGCCTGCCCCGCCCATGAGGGCGATGATCTTGCAGACGTTTATACTGATCTTCTTGAGGCAAGAGGGCTTTGCGCGAAAGATTAATCCTTCCCAATTCGTCTATATTCACCACTTTTACCGGCACCACATCCCCGACTTTGACTACGTCGGCAACTTTATCTACCCGAAAGGGGGCAAGCTCCGAGATATGGATGAGTCCTTCTTGCCCGGGCAGAATCTCGGCAAAAGCGCCAAAATCCATGATTCTCGTAATCTTGGCCTGAAATTCCTCGCCCGCCACCACCTCGCGGGTAAGATTCTTAACCCACTCCAAAGCCTTTTTAGCGCTTTCCTCGTTCGTTGAAGTAATCATGACCATCCCGTCGTCCTCTATATCAATCTTGACTCCTGTGGCCGCGATAATCTCGTTGATAGTTTTCCCTCCCGGCCCTATGACCTCGCGGATCTTTTCAGGCTTGATCTGAAGCGAAATAATGCGCGGAGCATAGGGCGACAGCTCCGGCCGGGGCTTATCTATGACCTCAAGCATGCGCTCCAAAATATAAAGCCTTCCCGTTTTTGCCTGCGCCAAAGCTGTCCGCAAAATCTCAAAGGTTAGGCCTTTCACTTTGATGTCAAGCTGAAGGGCCGTTATACCCTCTTTCGTGCCCGCGACTTTGAAATCCATGTGTCCGTTACCGTCCTCAACGCCCTGAATGTCACTTAGGACCTTGAAACTTTGCGCTTTCTCGTCAAGCACCAGTCCCATGGCGATTCCTGAAACCGGCGCTTTGACTGGAACCCCGGCGTCCATCAAAGCCAGAGTTGAGCCGCAAGTTGAAGCCATAGATGTTGAACCATTGCTGGAAAGCACCTCTGATACCAAACGCAAGGTATAAGGGAAACTTTCTTTTGGCGGGATCATCGGCAAAAGCGCGCGCTCGGCCAAAGCCCCGTGCCCGATCTCGCGCCGTCCCGGTGAGCGCATGGGGGCAACTTCGCCGGAAGAAAATCCCGGCATGTTGTAATGATGCATAAAGCGTTTTTTTCTTTCTTCCTCGGTTTCAATGTCCTCCAAAAGCTGTTGGTCTCCCGGGCCGCCCAAAGTCAGCGTGGTCAAAACCTGGGTTTCGCCTCTGCGGAAAAGCCCGCTGCCGTGCACTCGCGGCAAAAGCCCGACCTCGCAAGATATGGGTCTGATTTCGTCTAATTTCCTGCCGTCAGTTCTTTTTTCTTCGACTAGAACGGTTTGCTGGATAAACTTTTTGATAAGCTCGTCAAAAATATAGTTGACTTCAACCCTCAAAAGCTCGTCTTCCCCGGCGATTTCTTCAATCGCTTTTTCGCGCAAAGATTTGAGCGCGTGTTCACGGACGTCTTTCTCTTTCCGAAATAAAGCCTGCTTCAAATACTCCTCATAAGCTTTGATTTTTTCCCTCGTTTCTTGGCGGGGCTCAAAAGTTTGAAGCGTAATTTTTGGTTTGCCGGCGCCGGCCTTGAGATCGTGGATTAAAACCAAAAGCTTCTTAATCTCCCCTTGGGCAAATTTGACAGCCTCAAGCATTTCTTCTTCCGGAATTTCTTTAGCTCCCGCTTCTATCATAATGATGTGCTCGGCGGTTGCTGCGACTATCAAATCCAGACTGCTCTGTTCTTGCGTCTCCTCAAAAGACGGGTTTATCATAAAATTCCCGCCGATTTTTCCGACTCTAACCGCGGCAATCGGCCCGTCCCAGGGGATATCGGAAATCTCAATGGCGGCGGAGGCCGCATTAAGCCCGATAATGTCCGGATCGTTTAAGCCGTCAACCGAAAGCACGGTGACCACCACTTGGATGTCGTTTCGCACCTTTTGGTCAAACATCGGCCGCAAACTTCGGTCAATCACGCGCCCCGAAAGAATCGCCTCATCCGAAGGCCGGCCTTCTCTTTTAATCCAGCGGCTGCCTTTGATTTTGCCGGCGGCATAAAGTTTTTCTTCATAATCAACAAGAAGCGGCAGATAATCAATGCCCTCTCTGGGCTTGTCTCCCGCCACGGCTGTCGCGAGCACCATGGTGTCGCCGACCCGGGCCAAAACCGAACCATTGGCTTGAAGCGCTAATTTGCCCGAAGACAAATTCCAAGATTTGCCCCCGATTTCCGCCTTTGCGGAATATTCTTTTGTCGTCATGTTTTACTTTTGTTTCGGTGCTGGCAAGGACGTTTTTGAGAAACAGATGCTAGCTTATAGGTATTAGCTTATAGCTTCTAGGTTTTTCTAAAAGCTAACAGCTATCAGCTATAACCTGCCATCTACCTCTCAACAACGTGTCTTCCCAGCCGAAACCCTTTCCCGCTCTCTACCCTCTCCTGACGAGGGGAGGGATTGAGGGAGGGGTTATCTCTTAAGTTTCAATTTTTCCACAAGCTTCTCATGGCGATTCTCGTCCTCTCCGGCCAAATACCGCAGGAGCCGGCGGCGGTTGCCGACCATCTTGAGAAGCCCCCGGCGCGAATGATTGTCTTTGCGGTGTTTTTTGAGATGCTCGGCTACCTGATCAATCTCCGCGCTCAAAATGGCTATTTGTACCTCCGGGGATCCGGTATCCCCTTTGTGCGTCTGGTATTTCTTGATAAGATTGTCTTTGTCTTTCTTGGAAAGCATAAAACAATTTTAACATAGAAACAATATCCCTGCAAGCACGCATGATTTTCGATCCCCTCCTCTTAAAATAAGAGGGGGTTGGGAGGAGTTATGAAAAAAAAATACCGGTAGCCTTCTTGCGAAAACTACCGGCCATGGTTATTTTTTGAAAGTTCCTGCAGGCGGGCATCCAGATCCGCAACTACTCCGCTTGCAACCTTTTGGAAGTGATATCCCAACGCAGCCAATCTGGCTGCATAGGGAAACCGTCTGGGGAATTCTCGCAGGACTTGCAGGAGAAAGCGAAAATATTCTCTCCCGTAAAGGGCCCTCGCAGAGCGCAGGAAAGCTCCAATATCTGCCAAAACTCTGAAAGTAGAACCTTTGCGCCGTGAGCGTGGGGGGGGCGAATTTCTCATTAGCGTGAGACAACGCTCGTAGTATGGTCTGAGATTCTGACCATAGAGCCTGTCCAATATTGACCGATATCCTCGCAACAAAGTCCCTTCATCCAACTCGGGATCAAAGTTCAGGCTCCGCCCGACGTTGTCTCCGTCCGATTCGCCGCGCAGCCTACCTTCTGCCTTAAGACGATCATAGAGATCGGTATTCCTATAAGCTGTCAGTAACCCTGACATGGCTTGCGGAATACCGGCTTGCTGGGCGAACTCTGTTATCGCTGCGAACGATTCTGGACCTTCACCATCGAGACCTGCAATGAAGCCACCCATTACTTCAAAGTGTGTCTGAATGGTCCGGACGGATTCCAATAAAAACTTGGAGGCGCTATGGCGATTGAGATTCTGAAACTTCTTAGTGCGCTCTAGGGCAGCTGGGCTCGGGGTCTCAATGCCGACAAACACCATGTAGAACCCCGCCTCCCTCATTAGTTCCATGAGTCGAGGCAATTTCGCGAGATTGATGCTGGCCTCCGTAGAAAACAGGAAGGGGAAGCCATGCTCTTTCTGCCACTTGCTGAGATGTAGCAGAAATTCTCCTACACTGCGCTGGTTGCCGATGAAATTGTCATCTACTAAAAAAACCGGCCCTTTCCATCCGCAAGCAAGCAGGTAATCCAGTTCGCGCAAAAGCTGATGCGGATCTTTTGTGCGAGGCACCCGACCGTTGAGTTTGATGATATCACAGAACTCGCACTGGAACGGACAACCCCGGGAATACTGAACAGGAATGTAGGCATAATTCGCGAGGTTGACCAAGTCGAAACGAGGAACGGGAGACGTGATGATATCGGGAAAATTCGTCGCTTGCCAAACTTTTGCCGCACAGCCGCCCCGAAATGTCCGAAAGAAATCGGGGAATATTCCCTCCGCCTCGCCGACTACGTAATGATCAACTGGCCATTCTTCTCTAATCATCAGCAGGTCAAAATACGACGTAGCATATGGGCCGCCTAAGACGGTCTTCTTACCGGCGGCTTTTGCCCGCTTCAGCACCTGCTGCAGAGAGGTTTTCTGCACGCCCATGGCAGTGAAAAACGCGGCGTCAGCCCAAGCGAGATGGTCGGGGGTTAAAGGCTCAACGTTCATATCCACGAGGCTCAATTCTGTATCATCGGGAAACATCGCCGCAATGGTCAGCAAGGAAAGCGGCGGCATACCGCTCTTTTTCTTCATAAAGGGTAGCGCGTACTGGAACCCCCAGAACGTAACGGGGAACTGTGGATTCACTAGCAGAACTTTTTTCATTGCCCCTCCTTTTAAGGGTAACGTTTTTCAGATTAGCATATAATTAATTTTTCTGCTATAATTATTGTGCGACTTACTTTGAAACTGTCATTGCGAGCGACCCGCCGAAGGCGGGGAGCGCGGCAATCTCGTGAGATTGCTTCCGCCTTCGCTAAAGCTACGGCGGACAGGTCGCTGCGGACGACTCCTCGCAATGACAAGTATTAAATCAATGGAAAAGAAACAAAAGACACAATTATACAGACTGAAACAAGATTTTCTGCAATATCTGGAGATAGAAAAAAACCGCTCCAAGCTTACCATCAGGAATTACGATTTATATCTTGCGAGATTTATCGAATTTGCCAAAAGACAAGCCGTTTCAAAACCCGAAGATCTTGACCTTGATCTTGTGCGAAGCTTTAGGCTTTGGCTAAACAGACAAAAAGATCAGCATGGCCGCGAATTAAAATTAATCACCCAAAACTACCACATCATTGCCTTGCGCTCTTTCCTAAAATATCTGGCCAAACGCGACATCAAAACTTTGGCCGCCGAAAAATTGGAACTAGCCAAAATCCCGGCCCGCCAGGTAGAATTTCTGGAAAGTGATGATTTGGATAAATTGCTTGAAGCGCCCCGACATGAGGAAAGCGAGCTCATCAGATTTCGAGACAAGGCCATACTTGAAACTTTATTTTCAACCGGCCTTCGAGTCGCGGAATTGACCTCGCTCAAACGCGCAGGCGTCAATCTCAAAAAAGACGAATTTCCGGTCCGAGGCAAAGGCGGAAAAATAAGAATAGTATTTTTGTCGGGCTCTGCCAAAGAAGCCCTCAAAAACTATCTTGCCAAGCGCACTGACAACTCCCCCGCTCTGTTTATCCGGCACAATCAGAAAGAGATGGATATTGCCAATAATGAACCTCTGACTCCCCGCTCCATCCAAAGAATCATCAAAAAATACGCGCTTCTTTCAGGCGTCTCCCCGCACATCACACCTCACACCCTGCGGCATACGATGGCTACGGACTTGCTGACGGCGGGGGCAGATTTGCGCTCCGTGCAGGAAATTTTGGGCCACGCCTCCATCACCACCACGCAAATTTATACGCACATCACCAACCGGAGATTGCGCGAAGTATATCGGAAATACCATGGGAAATTTAGAAAATCTTGACAAATTAGCACTTATAGTGCTAGAGTGCTAATACTAAATACGTAATACTTGATACATGATACCTTTAGATAAATTCACCCAAAAAGCCCAGGAGGCGATTGCCGCCTCACAAACCATCGCCTCGGAGTACGACCACCAGCAGGTTGACACCCTGCACCTGCTTTTATCGCTTATGGAGCAGGAAGGCGGGGTCATCTCCTCGCTTCTGGAAAAGCTCAAAGTTGACACCAAGCTTTTGGAAGCCCAGCTCAAAAAACAGCTTGAAGTCATGCCCAGAATCACGGCTTTTCCGACAGGCCTGGGGCAAATTTACGTGACCCGCAACCTCAACGAAGTGCTGGCCCAGTCCATGAAAGAAGCCGTCAAGCTCAAGGACGAATACGTTTCAACCGAACATCTCTTTTTGGCAATTTTGGAGCGCGGTGGCCAGGCCAAAAGAATTTTGGAGCAGTTCGGGCTAGCAAGCGCTGACGTTCTGGAAAGCCTCAAAGATATTCGCGGAGCCGAACGGGTGACCAGCCCCGAGCCCGAACAAAGCTATCAGGCTTTGGAAAAATACACGCTTAATCTCACGGATTTGGCTCGCAAAGGAAAGCTTGATCCGGTGATCGGCCGCGATCATGAGATCCGTCGCGTTATGCAGGTTCTATCCCGCCGCACCAAAAACAATCCGGTGTTAATCGGCGAGCCGGGAGTGGGCAAAACCGCAATTGCCGAAGGACTGGCCCAAAGAATAGTCGCGGGCGACGTTCCGGAAAGCCTCAAAAACAAGGCTTTGCTGGGGCTTGACCTGGGAGGTCTTTTGGCCGGGGCAAAATTCAGAGGGGAATTTGAGCAAAGGCTCAAAAGCGTTTTGCGGGAAATCGAACGCTCTGCTGGCAAAATCATTCTCTTTATTGACGAGCTTCACACCGTCGTGGGCGCCGGCGCTGCCGAAGGGGGGCTGGACGCCTCAAATATGCTCAAACCCATGCTGGCCCGGGGGCTTCTGCACGCTATTGGAGCCACAACTCTCAAAGAATACCAGAAATATATTGAGCGCGACGCGGCGCTTGAACGCAGATTCCAGCCGGTGATGGTGACCGAGCCGACCGTTGAAGACACAATCGCGATCCTGCGCGGTATCAAGGAAAAATACGAAGTGCATCACGGAGTCAAAATCACGGATGAAGCATTGCTCTCTGCGGCCAAACTTTCAGACCGCTATATCACTGACCGGTTCCTGCCTGACAAAGCCATTGATCTGATTGACGAAGCGGCTTCCAATTTACGCCTCGAGATAGACAGCATGCCCGAGGAGCTTGATATGCTGACCCGCAAGATGAGAAAACTTGAAATAGAAAAACAAGCCTTAAAACAAGAAGAAACGGAGAGCGCCAAAGAGATACTGCCCAAGATTGAAAAGGAGCTTGCCGAGATTCAGGAGCACGCGCGCACCTTGCGCCTGCACTGGGAGGCGGAAAAAGAAATCATCACCAAAATCCGCGAAGACAAGACTCGCATAGACGAGCTCAAAGTCAAAGCCGAAGGAGCCGAGCGGGAAGGGAATCTAAACCAAGTCGCGGAAATCCGCTACGGCGAACTGCCCAAGCTTACCAAAGAAATCGGCGATCTTGAACAACAGCTTGTCAAGCTACAAAGCAAACACAGGATTTTGCGGGAAAAAGTGACGGAAGAAGACATCGCCTTGGTGGTTTCGCGCTGGACCGGAGTGCCTGTTTTCAAGATGCTGGAGTCGGAAGCCGCCAAACTTGCGCAAATGGAAAAGGAGCTTAGGACGCGGATTGTCGGGCAAGACGAGGCGATTGACGCGATCAGCAACGCCATCCGCCGCTCCAGAGCCGGCATTGCCGAGGAGCGCCGCCCCATCGGCTCTTTTATCTTCATGGGGCCCACAGGAGTGGGCAAAACGGAAACCGCCAAGGCTTTGGCCGAATTTCTTTTCAACGACGAAAAAGCCCTGGTGCGCATTGACATGTCCGAGTACAGCGAGCGGCATTCGGTGGCCAAATTTATCGGCTCCCCGCCAGGCTACGTCGGCTACGAAGAGGGCGGCCAGCTTACCGAAATTGTCAGGCGCCGGCCTTACAGCGTGATTCTTTTTGACGAGATTGAAAAAGCCCATCCGGAAATTTTCAACACCCTGCTTCAAATCCTGGATGAAGGACAACTCACAGACGCCAAAGGAAGAACTGTCAATTTCAAAAATACCATAGTGGTGATGACCTCAAACCTGGGCTCGGAAATGATTCGCACCACGTCCATGGGCTTTAGCGCCGAACACGGAAAGCAGGAAGTCTCCGAGCCGCAAATGCGCGAACGGGTGCTGGATATCTTAAATAAAAACTTCCGGCCCGAATTTCTAAACCGCATTGACGAGATCATCATCTTTCATCCGCTGTCCAAAGAGCATTTGCAGCAAATTGTGGAACTGCAGCTTGCGGAAATTCAAAAGCGCCTTATCCCGCAAGGGGTTGTGCTCAAAGTCAAGGCTCCTGCCAAGAAATTCCTGGCCGAAAAAGGCTATGACCCAGTCTTTGGCGCAAGGCCTCTCAAGCGACTTCTCCAGAAAGAAATTCTGGACAAAATGGCGCTCCAGCTCATCAAAGGCGAAATCGAAAAAGGCTCAACCCTCGAGGTTGACGCCAAGAAAGAAGGGCTTGTCTTCAACATCGCGCACGAAAAGGAAGTGGTGAAGAAATAAAAACAAGCCCCGCTAAAATCAGCGAGGCTCTTGCCAAAAAATCGGCGAATTTCTGCGCAGTGATTAACCCGCTGGTTGATTCTGCTTCCAGCGGATGTACCGGCAACGATGCAGCCCTGCCGCATATACGGGGCAGGGTCTTTGTCTTGTGGACGTACACCTGCCTGCCCGACAGTCCCGGGCAAAAGGCTCTGGAAAAGCATCGGGATCGAGGGCAAATTTCACCCTCTCCTTAACCTGGTCAAGCGTTTGCCGCGTTGGGGAGATGTCTGGTACGGAAAGTGAGCCATTCAAGATCTGATTCCCTTCCCGGAAGAAGTAAAAAGTCCGGTCAGGTCCCCAGCCATCCTGGCCCAATTCTTTCCAGTCAACTGGACTATGCACGCCTCGAGCGCGAAGCTCTTCGAGGCGAATCAGGCGTGCGACATCATCGAGTCTTGCCGGCTCCTCTCCATTCGGGGCGTTGCTACCGAAAATCTGGACGTTACCGGTGGATGTCTGCTGAATCAAGACATCTGCATGACACCCGAGACTCTCTGCATGTTTGCTCCGGAAGTACTTGATCATTGCGGGATTGTCCGAATGGATAGTGGCGAGTGCTAATGGGCCCTTGGCCGAGGGGGTCTGTTCGACAACTGCTTGCCTGTACTCCTGTTTGCACTCCTCGAAATTCTGACTAGAACTGACCTTAGCGGCAATTGCGGAACGTACCCACTTCAAAGTCTGCGACACGTTGCCACCCCAGAGAGCAAAAAGCTCTCTAAGGACGGCCTTGAGCTCGAAGTGGAAGGGTGAATGGTCAAGCGGCCTTACTTGCTCTTCCGGCGCGAACTCGTACTTGAGAAGCTGGTCGAAGTAAGGCGAGGCCGTTCCCAAACCAAGAACCCGCGCCAGGTAACTGGAGAGGTGCTTTCCTGACTTGATCTGCCATTCGGAGCCGTGGGACTTGAGCCAACTGATCACGGATCGATGATCAAACTTTCCTCCCTCCGCAAGATACCTGTCGAGGGCTAAACCCAGTCCTGGATAGACTCTCTCCGCTCCATAATGATGGTGATAGCGGATAAGGTAATCCCCCAACGCAAGGTCAAAGTCGAAGCCCTGATCCGCCACTGGGTCAGGTTCTCTCTGCAGGATCCGCTCTCTTCTTTGGACATGTGCTTCAATAGCGGGCAAAAGCCAGCTAACCACTTCCGCCGGCTCGTCCCGATAGAGAAGGTTGACGTCTTTGAGAATGGTCGGAAGGCTCATGGGTGACTGGATCGGTGCTTCGTCGGTGGCAAGGACATAGTTAAGTAGATCGTTCAGCTCGAGATTTTTTCTAACCCCGAGGTATTCGGCGATCAAAGTTGCCGAACATTCATGAGCCATTCGTTTTCCATGGTCGCCCACGTGTTCGTCGAATGGTCCACTACCAATGCCGAAACAAAGCACTCCCCGCTTTTGCAGCCATTCCTCTGCAGTTTTGCCGTCCGGCGTTCCACCAGTTCCCCAGAACTGAAAAGCGGCACTCTCAATTCCGGGAAAAATGTCGGCTCCATATTGCCGTGCCAGAAAAAAAGCTGCGGCTTCGTCGAAATGCACCCACTTGTGGAATGCAATCGACCGAACAGGAATCGGTTTCACTGCTTTCATTGCAGTGTCCTCCTTCTTTCAAAAGATAGCCCTTGTTTAAGGGGCGGCAACACGCCCGTCCCGATTTTTGAAATTCGAAACAGCGCTGCCTTTGATCCTTTTCAAAAAAAGAAACAAGGGTAGCGTTGCTTACTTTTTAGTTTTAGCTTCAACACTAGCAGAAAAAACAGCCTTCGTCAAGGCTGTTGCTTCCGCCCGGCAAGTTTCGCGGCCAAATTATTGGCGCGCAGGAGCGAATCAAAAGTGCCGGCGTCTGTCCACTCCCCTTCAATAATCTCGTACGTCATCTGCCCTTTTCCAATATAGGCATTATTAACGTCCGTGATTTCAAGCTCGCCTCTGTCCGAGGGCTTAAGGGTCTTGATAATCTCAAAAACCTTGCTGTCATAAACGTAAAAGCCGGTAACGATCAAATTGCCTTCGGGTTTTTTGGGCTTTTCCGCGATCTTGACGACCAATCCTTCCTGAATTACAGCCACCCCGAAACGTTGGGGATCTTTCACCTTTTTGAGAAAAATCATGGCTCCCTCCTCGTGCTTCTCAAATTTTTTAACCCCCTTCACTAACTGCTGTCTGCCCTCAAAAATGTTATCGCCCAAATGCACCACCACACTTCCGCGATCGGCAAAATCCTCTGCCAATCCCAAAGCCTGGGCGATTCCGCCGGCCTCCTCCTGAACCTCATAGGAAAGCTTGAGACCGAATTCTTTGCCCGAACCCAAAAGATTCAAAAAATGCCCGGCGTGCTCGCGCCCGGATACGATTAGAACGTCAGTCAAACCGCAAGCCGCCATATTTTCCAAAGGATAGAAAATCATGGGCTTGTCATAAACAGGAAGCAAATGCTTGTTGGTGACGTGGGTTAGGGGCCGAAGTCTCGAGCCGGTCCCGCCCGCGAGAATTACGCCTTTCATAAATAGCTTATAGGTTTTAGGTTATGGCTTATAGGAACTTAAATATTCTTGAAGAGCTTCCAACCAGGGTCTTTGAGGGGGCAGTTTTGTGTTAAGAAGCACGCTGAATGCCGGCCTTTTGGCAGGACGCGGAAACCGCTCTGCTGGCACAGGAATAAGTTTAACATTTATTACGGCAATTTTAAAGATTTCGGCCGCAAACCCATACCAAGTTACGGCATTGCCGCTGTTCGGACAATGATAAATCCCAAAAGGCAATTTTGCTTCCACAATTTCGCGCGTTTTTTGAGCCAGATCAGGGGCATAAGTCGGGCAGGAAAGTTCTTCATCTATGACTTCAATTTCTTTTTGTTTTTGGGCCAACTCAAGCATCTTGCTTGCGAAACTTTTTTTAGCGCCTATCACTTGCGCCTCCGAACCGAAAAGCCTAGAGAGTCTTATCAGATAAAATTTATCTGTATTTTTCTGCAATTCCCGCTCGCCTAAAAATTTGGAATGACCATAAGCCGAAATCGGATTTGGTTTATCGGCCTCAACATATCCTTCTTTCTTTACGCCGTCAAAAACATAATCAGAACTATAATGCACGAGCGGGATATCAAGCTCTTTGCAAATTTTCGCCAAATTTCCGACAGCATAGCCGTTTACCGCACCGGCAATCTCGGGCTCTTGCTCGGCTCTATCAACGTCATTATACGCCGCGGCGTTGACAACTAAATCTGCTTCCAAATTTTTGATTTTTGATTTTTGATTTTTGATTTCGACGAGGTCTACCTCATCGCGATCCCAGCCGATCACTTCGCTGCTACTCCCAAAAACTTCCATAAGCGTTTGCCCCAACATTCCTTTGGAACCGATAATCAGAATCTTCATTTTAGCTTATAGCTTCTAGGTGATGGCTTATAGTTGATTGCTCAAAGTATCAATCATCTTGTTGAGCATTCTCATAATTTCATCGAGCAATATCTCCACTTTACCGTAGTCCTCCTTTTTCCCTAATCTTAATTCACTGGAAATTACTAATTGTGTCTCAAGTTCTGCTCCGGAAGAAATCGCCGTAATCAAAAATTGCCGAAAATCCTTTCGCGAACCCCTCGTCCTTCCCTCGGCAATGTTTGAAGGAATCGAAACAGCGCATCTTCTCATCTGGGAAACCAGCCCATAAAGTTCTGCGTTTGGAAACTTACTCGTCAGCCTATACACAGCCATGACAAGCTCTGTTGCTTTCTGCCAAACAATGAGATCTCTATAACTTTTAACTTTCTCACTCATTTCCCTATAACCTAAAAGCTAATACCTATAAGCTTCTTCCATATTGTCTCTCATAATATTCCTTGTTTCGCTCCTTCAGCGGTTTCCACCACCATTCGTTTTTTTTATACCAATCAATGGTCTTTACCAGCCATTCGTCAAAATCATGCTCCGGCAGGAAGCCTAGTTTTTTGATTTTTGACCAATCCACCGCATATTTTACGTCATGCCCGGGGCGGTCTTTCACCAACTCAATCATCTCTTCTCCCCGCCCCATTATTTTCAAAATCTTTTTTGCAACATCGAGGTTGGAAATTTCTTGAGTCATTCCGCCGATGCAATAAGTCTCGCCAATTTTGCCTTGCTTAAGAACCAGATCAATCGCTTTGGCGTGATCCTCAACATAAAGCCAGTCCCGCACCTGATTGCCCGGCGTATAAACCGGAATTTTTTTGCCTTCCAAAAGATTGGTGATGGCCAGCGCGATGAATTTTTCCGGAAATTGATACGGCCCGAAATTGTTGGAGCAATTCGTAATGGTAATCGGCAAGCCGTATGTGATGTAATAAGCATTGACCAAATGATCTGACGCGGCCTTGGATGCGGCATAAGGCGAGCTGGGGTTATACCGCGAAGTTTCGCTGAATTTTTCTTTAGAATCTAGAGGAATTGCTCCAAAAACTTCATCCGTTGAAATATGATGAAATCTTTTGACTTTGTGTTTTAGCGCCGCATCCAGCAAAACCTGCGTGCCAACCACGTTGGTTTTGATAAATTCAGCAGGACCCAAAATTGAGCGGTCCACGTGCGATTCGGCCGCAAAATTCACGACAATATCAACCCCACTCATAACATCATCAACTGCTTTGGGGTCCGCGATGTCCCCCTTGACAAACAACCCACGATCGTGGGCTTCCAGTCCAGTCAAGTTTTCCAGGTTTCCGGCGTAAGTAAGCTTGTCAAAATTCACAATCTCATCTTCGGGATGAGCTTTGAGCCAGTATCTTATAAAATTTGAGCCGATAAATCCCGCCCCGCCCGTAACCAAAAGTTTCATTTATTTCTTCGGAGCAAATGTTGCTTAAACAAAAACCAAGATGTTATTGACCAACTGTCAATGATTTCCCCCTGGACAATCATCTTGTCAACTGCAGGAAGACTAAATTTTTTGACAACCATATCTTGTTCGCCAGCCTCACGATTATGCGCTCCAAAATGCAATCCTTCGGCCAAAAACATCTTGCCCAAATGAGAAGTATGCCCTGGTCCACAAGCAAAGTGACCCAAAAAAGTCCATTTCTTCCCAGTCATTCCTGTTTCTTCTTTTAGCTCCTTTTTTGCCCCTGCAAGAAATGTTTTGCCCTCGCTTTTTCCTGCAGGCAATTCCCACATTCTTCTTCTAAATGTCTGTCGATATTGTTCTACAAGATAAACATCTTTGCCATCAAAAGGCACGACGACCACACCAGGTGGTTTTCGCAAGATGTAATATCTCCCTCTTGAACCATCTGGCCGAATTATTTCATCTTCATAGATAGAATAAAAGGGATTTTGAAAAACTTCATGTGACTTTAATTTCTTCCACTTCTTCATTTTTACGTCCCGATCTCCCAGCTTGCTAAATATTTTTTCTGTTCCGCCGTCAACTCGTCAATCTTTACATTCATCGCTTCCAGTTTCAGGCTTGCGATTTCCCGGTCAATCTCTCCCGGCAGCGCATATACTTGCTTTTTAAGTTTACGGTGATTTTTGGCGATAAACTCGGCCGCTTTTGCCTGCGCCGCAAAACTCATATCCATTACCGCCGCCGGGTGCCCTTCGGCTGCTGCCAAATTCACAAGACGGCCTTGGGCGATTAGATACAGAGACTTTTCTGCGGACCCCTTGTCATTCCCGCGAAGCTTGCCCTCGACGACGATCGGGGGGCGGGAATCCAGTCCTTTTTTGCTCTCTGGATTCCGGGTCAGGCCCGGAATGACATATTGAGTAAGGTTGGGTCGTACCTGTACCTGCGTATGACTAATCTCCTTCAGGGCCTTCACATTTATTTCCACGTCAAAATGTCCAGCATTACAAAGAATTGCCCCGTCCTTCATCCTTTCAAAATCAGGAATATCAATCACGTGCTTATCGCCTGTGGCTGTCACAAAAATATCACCTGCCCCCACTGCATCCAGCATGCTCATCACTCGAAAGCCATCCATTCTTGCCTCAAGTGCTCTTACCGGGTCAACCTCACACACAACCACATCCGCCCCCATGCCGCGCGCCCGCATTGCGATTCCGCGCCCGCACCAGCCGTAACCTGCAACCACAAGAATCTTACCGGCCAAAAGCAGGTTAGTCGCTCGTAAAATCCCGTCAATGGTTGACTGCCCCGTGCCGTAGCGATTGTCAAACATAAACTTGACTTTGGAATCGTTCACGGCAATAACCGGAAATTTCAGCTTGCCGGCCTTAGCCAGACTTTTCAATCTTATTACGCCGGTTGTCGTCTCTTCAGAAGACCCCCATATCTTTCTTGCCTGAGCTTGTCGAAGGCCATGCAGTTCACTCACCAAATCCGCCCCGTCATCCATCGTGATATTTGGTTTGAGGTCTAAAACTTTATGCAGATGTTTATAATAAATTTTGCGATTTTCGCCGCGTTTGGCAAAAACTGGAATTTTATAATGTTGAACCAAAACGCTTGCTACATCGTCCTGCGTGGACAAAGGATTTGACGCGCAAAGTGCTACTTTTGCCCCGCCAGCTTTGAGAGCCAGCATCAAATTCGCGGTCTCGGAAGTGACGTGCAGACAGGCGCCCAGCGTGACATTTTTGAGCGGCTTTCTCTTGGCAAAATCTTCGCGAATCTTAGCCAAAACCGGCATCTCGCGAGAAGCCCATTCCACTCGTTTCTTGCCTGCGTCGGCAAGTTTGATGTTTTTGATGTCGTATTTCATAAGGCTCCCTCGTCATTGCGAGCATGCGAAGCAATCCCAAATGCGGAATTTGATTGCTTCGTCGTCCTTAGGTGGACTCCTCGCAATGACTGAGCACCTTTAAAGTTTCGATTATACCTGATAACAATATCCAACCACGTAAACTTATGCTCCTGCGTCCCGTACTCCTCTACCGCAAACGAAGCGACCGTAGCGCCAAGCTGTCCACACACCTTGAGATTATATCCCAAAATCAGCCCCTTGAGAAATCCCGCGCGGTACGTGTCCCCGGCGCCCGTGGGATCGACGACGCGCCGCGGTTTGGCAACGCCGATTCTGATTTTCCGGCCGACGGCCAAAATTTCCGAACCTTTGGGACCTAAAGTCTTTACTAAGACAATGTCATTGCGACCCGCCGCGAGGCGGGGAAGCAATCCTGGTGGCGATGAGATTGCCACGGCCTTACGGCCTCGCAATGACGACATTATAAGTGAAATTTCATAGTCGTTCCCAATCAGCACTCTCGCCCCTCGAATCGCTATTCTCAATTCACTTTTCGCCAATGCCGTAATCTGCTGGCCGGGATCGAAAATATAATTAACTTGGTTTCTCTGATAATGCTCGGCAAGCCGCACCATGTTCTTGGGATTTTCCGCCGCAATTACTGCCCAATCTCCTTTTTTCGCGTTTGGCATTTTCGCTCGGTGCGCGTTCATCGCTCCGGCATGAAAACCGGTAATCTGGTTGTCGTCTTTGTCAGTGATTATATGTGCGGCCGCTGTCCGGAGAGATTTCGAAATTTCGATATATCGAGTATCCAGGCCGAGCTTTTTGAAATAACTAAGAAGCTCGGTTTGGTCACTGCCAAGATTGCTCACTATTTTTGGCCGCTCTCCAAGCAGTGCCAAGTTATAACAAATGTTTGCGGCAGTCCCGCCAAGATTTTCTTTAAGATTATCTACCGCAAAACTGACATTTAAAACATGGATTTTGTCGGGATGGATGTAATCAGCAAACCGCCCCGGAAAATCCATTATCAAATCGCGGGCAATCGAGCCGGAAACAAAAATCTGCGGTTTCCGGTCATTGCGAGCGTAGCGAAGCAATCCCGGTGAGCTTTGAGATTGCTTCGTCGTCCTATGGACTCCTCGCAATGACATTATTTAATTCATTCTTTAATTCTTTTCGCCGTTGCTCCCATCTCCCCTTCCCCGTAGCGCTCTCTTCCCTGCCAGGCCCGAAATCCGTCGTCTTTGAACCTGGGAATGATATGAAAGTGAATATGGTCAATCGCTTGGCCAGCGGCGGCGCCATTATTAATACCGACATTATAGGCATCCGCTGCCATGGCTTTCTGAATTGCTGGTCCGAGCTTTTTGGTAAGCTTCATCATCTCAGCCAAAACTTCATCCGGGGTTTCCTCAACATTCGCGTAGTGCTCGCGCGGAATGACAAGCGTATGCCCGAAATTTATTGGGTTAATATCAAGAAACGCAACGTATTTATCATCCTCATACACCCGCTGCGACGGAGTTTCCCATTTCACAATTTTGCAAAAAACACAATTATTCATATTTGCTCCAATCAAAGCCAATTTTTGGATCGTCATAAGGAATTACTTTTTCATCAGGGTTGCTGCGATTATAAGGTTCGGTAGTGTGATAGAACATGATGACCGAATCCTCGGATATAACTTTGTAGCCATGCGCCACGCCTACCGGAATAACCACAAGCTTGTAATTATCACGTCCGGCAGAAATAACATCCGTCTGTTTGTGGGTCGGCGAATCAGAACGCATGTCATGAAGCACAATTACCGCCTTGCCTGTGGCCGCAAACCACAGATCTTCCTGGTTCTCGTGATAATGAAATCCCTTAATCGTTCCGGGGTGCGCAACAGTCATGGTTGATTGCCCGAATTTCTCAAACAAATTCTCATCCGCACGCACTATTTCCATGAGTATTCCCGGCTCCACATTCGGCTGGTCAACATCGGGAATATCCTTGTGCACAACTAAATTTTTGACTTTCACGCCTTCAATCATTGTAGGACTATCTCGACCACTAATTCTTGAGCATTTCTTAGGAGCTTAAATCTAATTCTTTCTCCGGGTTTCTTTGCAAGCAAAATATCCTGCAAACTTTCTTGGGGAGAAAGCTCCTTGTCGTTTACGGCATACATAAAGTCTGCTTCGTGCAGCGGAGCTACGGCCTGCTTTACCAGTATGCCATATTTTTTAGGGATGTTGAACAGCTTAGTCTGACTCTCTTCAAAAATCTGATAGCTTAACTTCAATGCCGGCCAGACTATTTTTTGATCGTCCAGAAAATTATTGATGGAAAGTTTGAAATCTTCGGAACGCAAAACGACGATCTCTTCGCCAATCTGGACTGCCAAACCGACCACCAAACCGTCTTTGTTGGCTGCCACACTCCCCAAGTCAGCAGAGGACAAATTAGGCTCAATCTGCAAAAAATTATTCAAGCGACTAAAATCATAAACTTTATCCAGACTGCCAGAGGCGCTGAATTTTTTTGTCACAGTGGCCGGTATCATAAAAGGATCTTGAGAATTTTCCGTAAGCTTAATCGCAAGGAGTCTGTCCCCCACAGAAAGTTCCTGACTAAACCCTGGCTGTGCCACCGGCAGATCTTTTACCGCAATTTTAAGATAGGAAACCCCGGTCAACGCGTCGTTTGCCACAAGTTCGGCTTCTTTGGTTTGCAGGCCTGACAAAATCGCGGTGAGCTTCTGGCCTTGGCGCAAATTGACGATAGGCGCGGCCAAAACCCCATCACTGGTGATGATTACAGCGTTTAATTGCGATATCAGTTTGAACTTCTTGGAGCCGAAATCCCCTTCGTGAACATAGACCACCGCAAGCGCAGGGCGGATTTTATTTATCACCTCAGCATTATTGATGCCTTCAGTGATGCGAACCTCCTCCCTTCTGGTGATGACGAGCGGGGCTTGCGGATTTAAGACCGCGACGTTTTTGAACATACGAAAGGAGGCCAAATACGGCAAAACCACCCGATCCATCAGCACTCCGCCAACCCCCCCCACAAAAAGGACAAATAACAAGGTTAAAGCGCTTTTTTTAATATTGTTCTTGTCATTCATATCAGGGCCGCCACGGCGAGCTTGTTAAGCTTAAGATTACAACAATCCCAATTAGAAGCGCGTGAAAATAAACCTTGTTTTTGGCGAGTTTTCCCGCAAAATGCAAAGAGCTGAATTGATAAACAAGATAAAATACCCCGAAATTGAGCACGGCCGATGTCAAAAAATGCACTGGAAGATGAAGCGCGGCCCAGGCAACTTCGGCCATCAGAAGCGCGGCGATCAAAGCCCAAAGCAATGCGTCTGCTCCCAGCACTGCGACACGGCTGTATATACGGTGCATAAAAACGAAAAAAAGAACGAAAGTCAAAATCATCACCACCCACCAATGAGGCGAAAAAAAATAGCTAAAAGACCAGATTCCGGTCAAAAGCAGAAATCCCGCAGAAAGCACAAAAAAATCATTAAACAAAAACGGGCTTTTTTCGTCGCGAGTCTGAAAGAAATAAAACAAGATGACGGCGACAACCGAAACAATAAGCTTGAGTGCCAAAGTGGATACGGAAGCCAATGTCCCGAAATAGCCGATCAAAAACAAAATGCTCAAAATTTTGTCCCGGCGCTTGCCCAAGATCGCGTTGGCTAGTGCTACTGCCAAAATAAACCCTCCCGCGTACCAGGCAAAGGCCGGAAGTACCGTCCCAAAGCTTACGCCGAGAAATAGTCCGGCAAAAATAAGATTAAGAATTCTCCAAAGCCGCTCTTTCATTTTTGAGTATTAATGCTGTGCCGAACATTATTAAAATTAAGGCAACGATCTGATCCGCCCGGAACTGGCCCACAAAAGAACTGTCCAGCCTTATGCTTTCAATAAAAAATCTGCCGATGGAATAAAAAATCAAATAACTTCCCAGAATAAACCCCGTCACCGCGGGTTTACGCCCATGGCTTTGGGGCAATTCGCTTAGCATTCCGGACCTTTCATCCGCAAGTTTATCCGGCTCGGGCGGATGGCGTTCTGGTGACGGGGTAAACCCCGACTTTTGCCGCTTTCCAAATAAGTATATCAGCATAAAAAAAACAAATAAATCCCACAAAGATTCATACAAAAAAGCAGGATGGAAAAATTGCGAATCCAAATACTCAAACGGCCGCTGGACCGGTTCAACATACATCCGCCAGGGAAGATTGGTGGGGAGACCAAACGCCTCCTGATTGAAAAAATTTCCCCATCTCCCCAAGCTTTGCGCCAAAGGAACTCCCAGCGCCACGACATCTAAAAAACTAATTAAGCTAATTTTGGCGCGCTTGGCGTAGATAAAAGCTCCCAGGATTCCGCCCAGTATGGCGCCATATATGGAAAGCCCTCCTTGCCAAACTTTTAGAACATCAAAAACATCATTTGCGTAGCGCTCCCACTCAAAAGCAACATAATAAACCCTTGCCGCGATGAAACCCAAAAGGACTATCCAAGGAAAAGCCGAGTCAATATGCTCTACCGCAAGCCCTTTTTGCTTAGCGTGCCGCACAACCACCCAGTAGCCAAGCAAGATGGCAAGGCCGATTATAAGGCCGTAAAGATGTATCCTGACCGGCCCTATATAAAAATCCGAAATAATCTTAATGTCGCCACGAAAAGCCGGCAGGACGTAAAAAAACCCGAACACAATCAAAAATAGTGCAATTGCCAATACGGACAAAATTTGAAATTTGGATTTTGACATTTGGATTTAAAACAAACTTGCTTGCCTTACTACATTTTTCCGCGGCTCCGGTTCAGTAAACTCTACAGGCAACTCTCTCGTCTCAAAAAAATCTTGATACAAAAGCCGGCCGTATTTAAGGCCATACTCGTAAATCCCGCGGGTCAGCTTCACATCACTAAGGCAATATTTCTTAAGCTCGTCTATCTGCCCTGTCTTCCAAAGCCGAATCGCATTGATACCCGTGCCTGATTTTCCGGCACCCAAAGTGGCAGAAGCAACAGCCTCCAAACCGATGCGATGCCCCAGCATCTTTTCAATTTCCTCAAGTATATCAAGGGTGGGGATTTCGTTAAGAGAAAAATTAAAATAAGGCTTGAGCACTTCGTAATCAAA
>CAYNFS010000009.1:0-44929 GCA_964396685.1 uncultured Candidatus Saccharibacteria bacterium
GTCGCGAATCAGCCGGGGGTTGGTTTAACGGATTTTAAGGGAGTAGAGGTTTTGGCCGTCGAGATAAATTAGAAGCCCAGTTTGAAAAAGCGAAGCCCCGTACCGACCGCGGTACGCGATCTGGTACCGGGGTCAAATATCATCACATCCCCCGCGAAAAAAACAAGCTCGCCGACGAGCTGGTCAACAAAGCTATTGACAAAATTTGAAATGTACATTATTATGTACATATGATAAAATTAAGCCAAGAAAGGATTTGAAAAAATGGACACAAGAACAACGCTACCTATTTCCGAGGCTAGAAAGAGAATTTTTGATATTGCCAAGGAAGTGCAAAAACCGAATATTCATTATGTAATTACGGAAAAAGGTCGCCCTAAGGCAGTTATCATATCCGCCGAAGAGTTTGAATCTTGGGTAGAAACCCTGGAGGTGATGAGAGATTTTCCAGATCTCAAAAAAGATATAGAGGGGGCCGAACGCGAGTATAAAAAAGGCGAATATATTACTCTTGAAGAAATTTTGGCCAGAGAAGGATATGGCTTAATTAAGGGCGGTAAAAATAAACATGCCTTATCGAGTCGTCGTACCAAGAAGGGTACAAAAAGAACTAGACAGAATTGATAAGAGATTTAAGCCACGCATCTTGGCGGCATTGACCAGTTTGGCGCTCAATCCATTTTTAGGGAAGAAATTGGAAGGAGAATTTCAAGGCGATCGATCCTACGAAGTTTGGCCTTATCGGATCATTTATCGCGTGAAACAAAGCAGGCTCACACTCCTAGTTCTCAAAATTGGGCACCGGCAAGGCGTTTATAAATAATCCCCGCGAAAAAAACAAGCTCGCCGACGCTTTGGTAAACGAGGCGATTGATAAAGGTAAATCGTATGTTTGAACACTTTGAATATGCTTATTTGGTTGGTAATTTGTTCTTTGCGTTTATTTGGATTGCTCTTTTTGTTTCCCGAAAAGATTTGCGTAGAAAAATATTGATTATGTCATCGGTTGTCGCGCCTCTTGCTCTCACGCAATTATTTTTTGTTCGGGATTATTGGCGGCCAGAGTATTTTCATGGTAGTGGAGTTGTTGGTGTGGAGGATTTTGTTTTTTCCTTTTTGATTGGTGGTATAGGGGGGGGGATTTACGAAGAGATTTTTGGGAAAAAGTATGTTAGTAGGCATTTGGAGCGGCATCCACATTGGATGTTTATCGTTGCGGTAGTTGGGATGTTATGGATGATTATTGGAAATATAATTTTGCAACTTAATTCAATGTCCGTAACCATAGCAGGATTGTTATTGATAGGCGCCACAATACTGATCTCCCGCCATGATTTGGTGAAAGACGCTATTTTTAGCGGTTTATTGACTGGTAGCCTTATGGTGGGTTTTTATATACTTTGGACCAACCTTTTTCCGGGAGTAGTCCAGCAATGGTGGCTGCTAAATAATCTTTCAGGTATTATTATCCTAGGCGCTCCGCTTGAGGAAATAATGTTTGGGTTTGGCTGGGGATTTTTAGCAGGTCCTACGTATGAATTTATACACGGCCTGAAATTTAGAAAGTAGCAAGATTGTCATATTTGATTTCGAAAAAGAAAATAGAATCAAAATTCCCACTTTACACGCAATTGCGTGTAAAGTGGGAGAAACAAACTGGCTAGCTTTTGAGTTTTTTGAAGGGTGGTCTATGCGTCGCGAATCAGCCGGGGGTTGGTTTAACGGATTTTAAGGGAGTAGAGGTTTTGGGCGGCAAGATAAATTAAGCTGTCGGCTTCGGGATTGACGGCAAATTTGGTGATGGGATTTTCAGTTTCAATCATTGTGTAGACGTTTGGCTGGCCGGATTTGTCAAATTCTATTGCCTTAATATTGTTGGAGGTTGCCACAAACAAATAACCGGTTTCAATATTAAAGACCGCTTGGCGTAAATTTTCGGCGCTGCGGGTGACCAAAACGTTTCTTTCAGACCCCAAAGGATCAAAAATCCAAACTTCGTGATCATTGCCGTACAACAGGCATTTGCCCTGCTCATCCCAGAAGGCAAATTTGACATTGCCGTTTATTTTAACGAGCTTGTCTGCAACCTGATAAAGATCCGTATCCAGAAGCAAAAAAATCTGTCTGTCTGGGCTCACAATAATTTGGGATTGCGAAAACAGAGGCATGTTATCCAGCAAAACTTTGTCTTCCTTCTCTGAAACCATTTGCAAAAACTGGGGAGTGGATGTAGCCAGAGAAATGTAGTACAGGCCGTATTCGGCGTTGAAATTTTGAACTTTGTCGCGCAGGATTTTAGGATTGCCCGAGTGGTCAAGCTCTGTCAATTGGTTTTGGGCGTTGAGAGCATATATATTGTCGCTATCGCGCTTAAGTTTCGGATTGGTATAGCCTGGCGGCAATAAAGCCGCGGAATTTGAATTTATGAACCAAGAATTCTCACTAAAACCCAGCAAAAGGTGGGACTGTCTTAATGAGTTGGCCGCAAAATCCGTTATGGTTAAGTTTTGAAAGGCAGTCGTGGAAGTTGCAAAAATTTCTTGCATGCCGCTTCCCGTGTTTGAAGTCCGTAGGATTTTGTCCGGTTTAAGCAGAAAAATATCAGAGTCTTTCGTTATAAAATCCAGAGTGTTAGTGGCAAGCGGTGTTTGAGTTTTGTTTTGAGAAAAAAGATATATTTTGGATTTGTCAGAAGGCGCGTAAGCAACAAGCTGTTCGTGCACGGTGATTTTTTTCCTCCATGCTTCAAAGCCTGTTGCCGAAATTTCAAGGTGATATTCGCCGGGACGCACAAAACGTCTGGTGAGATTAGTTTTGCCGAGTGATTTTCCATTCAAAAAAACTTCAGCACCTTTAGGTTCGGTTTTGACGACGAGTGCCCCGGTTTTGACTAGCCGTTTATTTTCGAAATCAAAAGTGTAGCCGCGCGCCAAAAACACAGCAGTGGGAGCGAGTATTAGAAAGATAACAAGGCCGCAGACGATTAGAACGATTCTGGATTTTAGCGTCATTATGTGTCTATTTTATCAAAAAATGATATACTTAGCTAACTAAGTGCATGAACTTCGTAGTTCAAGGCGGGAATAAACTGAAAGGAGAGGTTAAAGTTCAAGGTTCCAAAAACGCCGCTTTTCCGGTGATGGCGGCGTGTATTTTGCAACCCGGCCGGTACACAATCCGCAACGTTCCTGAAATCTTGGATGTCAAAAATTTTTTAGAGATTTTGCGCTACTTGGGTGCTAAGTTTGAGTCTCGGAATCATATTTTAAGTCTTGATACAAACAAGATTGAGAACAAGTCCTTGCCCAAAAAGCTGGTGGCGAAGCTTAGAGGTTCCATCGTTATAGCCGGCGCTTTGCTTGGCCGTTTCGGGAGAGTAAGCATGGCTTATCCAGGGGGGGATGTCATTGGCGGCCGTCCCATTGACGTGCATTTGGACGGCTTTAGGAAACTTGGGGCTCAAGTTCGGGAGAACTCGGATCATCTGGAGATTTTTGCGGAACGACTCATAGGCAGTAAAATTGTGCTGTCAGTGGCTTCGGTGACGGGTACCGAGAATTTAATCTTGGCAAGCGTGCTCTCTCAAGGTGTTACAGAGATCAGGCTTGCGGCCACAGAGCCTCATGTACAAAGCCTTTGTCTTTTTTTAGCAAAAATGGGTGCCAAGATTGAAGGCCTCGCCACCCCTTATTTAAAGGTGACGGGAGTGCAAAACTTGCAGCCTGTCGATTTTACTTTGAATTCAGATGAAATAGAAACCGTAACTTTTTGTGTTGCCGCTGCTGTGACGCGCGGCGAAGTCAGCGTCACCGGCGTTGATTTGGAATATCTTGACGCGCCTCTAGCGCTTTTGCAAAAAATGCAGGTTAATCTTGAGACGCAAAACGGTCAAATTCAAATTAGCCCTCCCAAACAGCCTTACAAGGCAGTCAGAATTCTCACCGGCGTTTTCCCCCAGCTTTTGACTGATGATCAGCCGCTTTTTGGAGTACTCGCGACCCAAGCAGAGGGGGAAACCAGTATTCACGACTGGATTTATGAAGGACGCCTTGGGTATCTTAAGGCGCTTCAAGCGATGGGAGCAAGGGTTGAATTTGACGATATCCACCGCTGTCGCATCTATGGTCCTTCGCCGTTGCACGGATCGGAAATTGTGACCCCGGACATTCGGGCAGGAGCCTCGATTCTCATAGCCGCGCTGGTTGCCAAAGGCGAGAGCATTATTTATAATGCAGAGATAATAGACAGGGGGTATGAGCGGCTGGATGAGAGGTTGAACAGCCTAGGAGCTAAGATTAAACGCATTGAATGACATAATGCTCAAAGTGTTTAGAACTCATCTCAAAATTGATTTTTCCCCGCTTTCCGTCATTCCCGCGAAAGCGGGAATCCAGTAAATAAGCCAAAATCTGGATTCCGGATCAAGCCCGGAATGACAGAAAACTAATTTTGAGATAGGCTCTAGAAATTAGGTCAATTAGGAATTCGAAATTTTCAGGACATGCCGCTATTTATCAAAAAAGTAGGTATTGATTTAGGGACAGCTACCACTTTGGTTTTTGTGCCGGGTAAGGGCATTGTCATCAATGAGCCGACCGTTGTGGCAATAAGCGTTGATGATAACAAAATTTTGGCGGTGGGTGCCGAGGCCAAAGACATGCTGGGCAGGACTCCGGAAACCATTGTGGCTCACAGGCCCATGAAAGACGGGGTGATTGCTGACTATCGCATGACCGAGGCCATGTTGAGATACTTTATCACCAAAGCCATAGGCAATATCTGGTTTTTTCGGCCGGAAGTTCTAATTTCCGTGCCGGGAGGAATTACTTCAACCGAAAAGCGGGCGGTGGTTGATGCCGCGCAAAGCGTTGGAGCAAAGGCCGCCTACGTTATCAAAGAAACGGTTGCGGCGGCAATTGGAGCCGGGATAGACATCAGCACACCTTCCGGCAATATGGTGATTGATATTGGTGGTGGGACTACTGACGTGGCTGTTTTGTCTTTGGGCGGAATTGTAACCTCCACTTCCGTGCGGGTTGCCGGCAACAAGCAGGATGCGGCTATTGCCGAATACATTCGTAAAAAACACGGGCTTGCAATAGGAGATAGAACCGCTGAAGAAATAAAAATTGACATCGGCTCGGCTCTGCCGCTTGAAGAAGAAATGGAAATGGAGATCAGGGGGCGTGATCTGGTGCAGGGCTTGCCAAAGACGATCAGAGTGAAAACCAACGAAGCGGTGGAGGCAATCCAGGAGCCTTTGCGTGAAATCATTCAGGCCGTACGGGCAGTCTTGCAGGAAACTCCTCCCGAGCTTTCTTCGGATATTATTGACAAGGGCATGGTGCTTACCGGCGGGGGAGCGAATTTGCGCAACATAGATCGGCTTATTTCGCAAGCCACGGGAGTGCCGTGTTATGTGGCTGATCAGCCGGAGCTATGTGTGGCCAAAGGCACGGGGATTGCTTTGGAAAATTTGGAAGCGTATAAGCGAAGCATTTTGGCGGCGAAATGATTTTAGGCATAGATGCGTCACAAGCTAATCGGAAAATCAAAAGCGGGACGGAGTGGTACGCTTGGCATTTGATTCGGGAATTTAAAAAGCTGCTTGGCGGGCGGAAAGATATAATTGTAAGGCTGTATACGCGCGATGCGTTGCGGGCGGATTTAGCCCAAGGTTTGCCGGAAAATTTTGAGGTCAAAATTTTAAGCTGGCCTTTTAAATATTTCTGGGTGCAAGGCAGGCTCTCGCTTGAGATGTTATTCAATCCTCCCGATATTTTGTTTTGTCCGGCGCATACAATCCCCTTGGTTCATCCGACCAAAACATTCACTACGCTTCACGATGTGGGGTTTGAGGATTATCCGGAACTTTATGATAAATTATCGCGCTGGTATCACCGCTGGTCAGCCCGGTTGGCTGTCAAAAAAGCTTATCATATTTTTACGGTTTCGGAATTCAGCAGGGAGAGAATTATTGAGAATTATTCTTGCGACCCCGCAAAGCTAAGCGTAACCTATCTAGGTTTGGATTCCCGCCCCCCGATCGCAGTCGAGGGCAAGCTTCGCGGGAATGACAGGGAGAAAAAAGGGAATTACATATTGTTCATCGGACGGTTGGAGCCTAAGAAAAATATTCTAGGGATTGTCAAAGGCTATGAGATGGCCCAGGCAGATCTGCTCTTGGTTTTGGCTGGCAGAAAGGTTAATATTAAAGACGCCGAGGAATACCTTAATAACCGGCCGGAACTGAAAAAAAAGATCAGGTTTTTGGGATATTTTGACGAAAAAGACAAAGCTGAACTTCTTGCCGGCGCTTCAATATTCTTGTTTCCAACGCTTTATGAAGGCTTTGGCCTGCCTATTTTAGAAGCGCAGGTCGCCGGCGTCCCGGTGATTACATCAAATACCGCAAGCAATCCCGAAATCGCGGGTGAGGGAGCGCTGATAGTCGATCCGGAAAGTCCATATGAGATCAGTCAGGCGATTCAAAAATTATCGAATGACGAGAATTTGAGAAAAGAATTGGTAGCGAAAGGTTTAGAAAATGTCAGAAGGTTTAATTGGGAAGAAACTGCGAAAAAAACTTTTGACGTGATTTTTGCTGATTATGTCATTCCGTCTACCGAGCCGGAATCCAGACTGGATGCCGGACCAAGTCCGGCATGACGGGAATCTCGATATGAGAAAATATTTAGCCATTCTTTCCACCCAAATCCAAAACAGCTTCCAGTACCGCGGGCAGCTTTTTTTCTGGGTGATCGTGGAAGTGTTTTTTTTGGGAATTTTGTTTTTTTTGTGGCAGGCGATTTTTACGGGTAAGGAAACGGTCGGCGAGTACACGTTCGCGAATCTTATGACTTATTACATTAGCGTTTTTTTGGTTGAAATGATTGCTTCTTCTTACAATGAGTACAATATGGAGGAGATCGTGAGAGACGGTAAGCTGAACAAATATATAATTCGTCCGATGTCCTTTTTCTGGTATCGGCTGTCAAGCGACCTCGGCTGGAAGGTTTCCAAACTTGTGGTGACTTTGCCGGTTTTCGCGGCCGTATTGTTTCTTTTCCGGAAATTTCTGATAATTCCTTCGTTTGAGGCAGGTGCGAGATTTTTAGTTGTCCTCATACCGGCGGCGTTTTTGTATTTTCTCGTCTCATATCTTACGAGTTTTGCGGCTTTCTGGATGCTGCGGATCAACGCGGTTGTGAGGATTGTCAGGGAAATTTCACTTCCTCTTTTGGCCGGCTCGCTCATCCCCCTGGATTTGTTCCCCGGTTTTTTGCAGGAGCTCACCAAATATCTTCCGTTCCGATATTTGATTTTCTTTCCCGTGAAAGTTCTTTTGGGTCAAGTTTCGGGCGAGGAGTTTGTATTCGGAATTGTCGTGACGATTCTCTGGGTCGGGATTTTGAGTTTGGCCGTGTATCTTTTGTGGACGCCCGCGCTTAAACGTTACGAATCGGTGGGAGGCTGATATGAGAAGGTATTTGCGAATTTACTGGCATATGGTTAAGCAAAATATCAATCGGGATTTGCAGTTCCGCTCGGATTTCTGGCTCGCGGTTGCTACCCAGCTTGCCTGGTTTGGCATGCAGATTTTGTTCTTCCGCATCTTGTTCAATCAGACGGTCGAGATAAACGGCTGGAGTTTTGAACATATCCTCGTGCTTTTGGCGGTTTTTTTGCTGATCGAAATGGTTGTTATCGGCTTGTTTATGCACAATTTTGCCCGAATGCCCTCGTACATCAGCGATGGGGAACTCGATTTTCTTTTGCTCAAACCCGTGGACGCCCAGTTTTTATCCAGCCTAAGATATTTTTCCACGAATTCTTTATTTAACATACTTCCGCCTCTGCTCCTGCTTTTTGTGGGTTTCGGCTCCTTGGGAATAACGGCTGGTCTTGGTCAGATTCTTTTGTTCGCCGTCGGTTTTGTGTCAAGCGTTGTCATTCTCTATTCTCTGTGGTTTATTACCGTGATTTCTTTATTTTGGATAAATAAGGTTTTTGAAATTCACGAATTTTTCTTAAGTTTGTTCCACTTCGTCAAATATCCGTCTTCGATTTACCGCGGGTTTGTGAAGCACTTTTTCAGCTTTGTTTTTCCCATTATTCTCACCGTTACGGTACCTGCGCAGATTCTTCTGAGTACGTTGGAAAACACGGCTAAGCTTCTATGGTTGCCCCTAATAGCCGCGATCACTTTTGCGCTTTCAAGGCTAATCTGGAAAGCGGGGCTTCGAAGGTACGTTTCGGCGTCCTCATGATGAGCCCATAAATGGGCACGCTACGTTAGTTATGTGCAACGATATGAATAACATTGTTGAAGTTAAAAATTTAAGCAAGACTTACGAGTATTATAAAAAACAGCCCGGGCTTTGGGGGGCGGTCAAAGGGCTTTTTGCCCGCGAGAAACTTTACAACGAGGCCGTAAAAAATATCAGTTTTTCTGTCCAGGAAGGAGAGCTTGTCG
Organism: uncultured Candidatus Saccharibacteria bacterium; assembly: GCA_964396685.1. Classification (GTDB taxonomy): domain Bacteria; phylum Patescibacteriota; class Doudnabacteria; order UBA920; family 2-01-FULL-46-14; genus CAYNFS01. The sequence continues at coordinate 8,477 of CAYNFS010000009.1, forward strand.
GTTTCATAGGCCCTAATGGCGCGGGCAAAACCACGACTCTTAAGATTTTGTCGGGGATTCTGCATCCGACTTCGGGCGAAGTTAAAATTTTGGGTTTCGTTCCGTGGCGGCGGGCAAATGACTATCTCCGGCAGATTTCGCTGGTCATGGGGAATAAAGAACAGCTTTGGTGGGATTTGCCGGCGATTGACAGCTTTTTGCTCAATCAAAAAATTTACGACATCCCCGAAGACGTCTTTCAAAAAAATCTCAAAAAACTTTCCCGCATGCTTCAGATCGACGATATCCTCGACGTGCAGGTGCGAAAATTGTCCCTGGGCCAGAGAATGAAAGCCGAACTTGCTCTTGCGCTTCTGCATAATCCCAGAATTTTATTTTTAGACGAGCCGACCATTGGCCTTGATGTCGTTTCCCAAAAAGGTGTCAGGGATTTTTTGCAAGAATATAATCGCGAGTCTAGGACAACGATTATTTTGACCTCTCACTACATGAATGACATTAAAGAACTGGCGGGGCGCGTTATAACTATAGATCACGGCCAGATAATTTATGACGGCCTGCTGGAAAATCTCATCAGGCAGTTTGTGCGCGAAAAAACTCTGCGCGTTATTTTCAAAAACGATGTTGATGCCAAGGGTTTGGCAAAGTACGGCAAGACCGAGGTTCACGACAAAAACCTGGTGAAATTGATTGTCCCGCGCGAGCAAGTCTCGGAAATCACAAAAAAAATTCTGACCGAATTTCCAGTTGACGATCTTCTGGTGGAAGAGGTGGAGATAGAAGAGGTCGTGAGACTAATTTTTCAGAAAGGAGAGGTAATATCATAGACTAGTCTATGATATTACAGCAAAACATGAACGTTATAGAAATAAAAAATCTCAAAAAAGTTTACAGTCCGAGGAAAAACCCGGTAGAGGCCCTAAAGGGCGTGAGTTTCTCGGTGCAAAAGGGGGAGATATTTGGGATTTTGGGTGTAAATGGAGCAGGAAAGTCTACCACCCTGAACATTTTGATAGGGCTTTTGACGCCGACTGCGGGAAGGATTACTATTTTCGGTAAAGATTTTTTTAAGAGCGAAGATGAAATAAAACAGCGCATGAATATTGCTACGGCATATGCCGATTTGGCAAATAATCTCACCTTATACCGCAACCTGAAAGTATTCGCCGCTATCTATGGGGTAAAGAGGCCGACAAAAAAAATTGAATATTTGATGAATGATTTTGGGATTTGGCATCTGCGAAACAAATGGTTTGGCGATCTATCCGCAGGAGAAAAAACCAGGGCTAATCTTTGCAAGGCGCTGGTCAATGATCCCGAGCTTCTGCTTTTGGACGAGCCGACAGCGAGTCTTGATCCCTCAATCGCGGAACTGGTGAGACAGAAATTTTTGAACTATCAAAAAAACCTCGGATTAACGATTCTTATGACCTCGCATAATATGGCTGAAGTGGAGGAGATGTGCGGCCGCGTGGCTTTTTTGCACAAAGGGAGGATCTATATGATTGATTCACCGGACAATCTTGCTCGCGTTCACAAAGAGCCGGACTTGGAAAGGGTGTTTATCAAGTTAGCCAGAGGAGAATACGAAGAATGATTAAGATGCATCGCGTTTGGGGTTATATGCTTCGGCATCTTTATGAAATCGCGGCCACATATGATCGAAAGTTTGATATCGTTTTCTGGCCGACGATAGATTTGTTTATTTTTGGTTTTTTAAGCGTGTACGTTCAGCAAACCAATTCGCGCGCCGGTATTGCCGGTGCCATTGTCGGGGCTTTAATTCTCTGGGATCTGGCGTTTAACATCCAGCGAGACATCACGATAACGCTTCTTGAGGACGCTTGGAGCAGAAATTTGTACAATATGTACTCAACGCCTCTCAAGATAAGCGAGATCATTTTAGGAACATTATTGCTGGCAACGTTCAAAGCTTTCATTACAGTCGCGCTCATCACTTTTTTAGCTTGGCAGATTTTTGGTTTCAGTTTTGCGTCTGTCGGTTTTGATTTCATATTTTATCTTCTTAACATTTTCATTTTTGGCTGGGCATTTGGGTGTATGACCGCCTCGCTGATTTTCCGTTTTGGCATGAAACTTCAGATTTTTACCTGGTCCCTTTTGGCGGCAATTTATCCGATAAGCGGGGTTTATTATCCGGTTTCAATCTTACCCGGCTGGGCAGAGGTCCTGTCTCGGTTTCTGCCGTTAAGCTACGTATTTGAAGGACTTCGGGGGATTTTGATTTTTGGACAGCCGCAGGAAGGCGCTAGTCAGGCGGTAATTTTGGGATTAAATTTCATTTATTTGGGAATTGGCATCATGTTTTTTTACCTGGGATTCAGAAATGCCAAAAACCGCGGCTGGTTTATTCATCCGACTTAATTTGTTATAATAATTTCGACCTCTCCCTTAATCCCTCCCCTCGCCAGGGGATGGAGGAGATTTGAGGATGGATTTTCCAAATATAATCGGGCATGAGAAACAAAAAAAGTTTTTCCTGCAGGCGGCAAAAAGCGGCAAGCTGGCGCACGCCTACGCTTTGGTCGGCGAGGAGAATATCGGCAAAGCTACTTTTGCCTTGGATTTGGCCAAAGCTTTGGGCGCAGATCCGGTTTTCGATGTTTTCCTGGTTGATTCCGAGCAAGGCTTGGAGATAGCCGAGGCCAGAAGCCTGCAAAGCCGTTTAAGTTTGACCCCGGCCGGAAGGCGTAAAGCCGCCGTGATTTCTTACGCGGAGAGAATGACTTTGTCCGCCGCAAACTCTCTTCTTAAAACTTTGGAAGATCCGCCTGCTCACTCTCTGCTTTTCCTGACCACTTCTAATTTTTATGGGTTTTTGCCGACTATCATGTCGCGGATTCAGAAAGTAAATTTTACGCGGCTTAGCGATGCCGAAATGAAGGAGGTGCTTAAGGATTGCGAGTTGTCGAAAGAAAGACTGACCCAAATTTTGCTTCTCTCGGCGGGCAGGCCGGGATTGGCCAAAAGATTGGCAGAAGATGAGGAGCTTCTAAAATTTTACGATGTAGCCAAAAAGCAGTATGATATTCTTGAAGCTGGTAAACTTGCGGATAGACTCAAAACCGCGCAAGAATTGGCAGAGTTGGAAATCATCGAAATCCAAAATTTCTTAAAAATCGCGATGCAGATGTGGATCGAAACGGCCAAAGCGAAAGATTTAGGCAGGAAACTTCTTACGGCTTGGCAGGATTTGCAGTATAATTTGAATACCAGATTGGTGCTTGATAATCTATTTTTACCCTAATGCGACTCCAATCTACGAATGGCACCCGAATTATGCGAATATTCGGAACATTCGAATGAAGATTAGGATCATTCGGGTCGCTCAAAAAAATAATGAAAAAAGCAATTATCATAGTTTTACCTTTGTTATTTACGGCCCAAGCATGCAATTTCCTATTTGGCGACATTACGGGCCAGCAAGGCTCGGGGCCGAGAGGGGTATTCGTCAGCACCGACAGCGGCCAGACTTGGCAGGAATCAAGTATCGTAAGCGGCGATAAAAATCTTGGCAATGCGCAGGTCTCGAGGATCATTATTGAAAAGGCCAATAATCAAAATTTGCTGGTTGCCACGCTCAACGCCGGCGTGTTTGCCAGCGACAATCAGGCAAGCAAATGGTTTCGGCTTTTGCCGGAGGTGTCTGCGTATGACGCCTTTATCAATCCGCACAACAGCGAGGAAATTTTTGTCGCAGGAGCGAAGGCCAAGACGGCTACGATCATGGAAAGTCCGGATCGGGCAGGCAGCTGGATCCAAATTTACAGCGAACCCGTAAGCCAAGCCGCGGTGACTAGTTTGATCACTGATCCCAGAAACCCGGCGGTGCTTTTTGCCGGGCTTTCCACGGGGACGATTCTGCGCAGCATTGATTTCGGCAACACGTGGAACGTGTTAACGGATTTTAGCGATAGAATAGCGGCTTTGGCCCTAACACCCACGGGGCTGACTTTTTACATGTTGGGGCGCAGCGAAGGCTTGAGACGCTCAAACGACGGCGGAAAAAATTGGGCGAAAATAGAACTTCCCGAAAAGCCCACTTTTTATAACGCTTTTAACATTGATGCGAATAATTCGGCAGTGCTTTATATAGCGACTGACAAAGGACTTTTTAGAAGCCAGGATAACGGCGCGAGTTTTAGCAAACTGCTCTTGCCTCTTACCCCCGAACTCAATAATGTTTCGGCAGTTGCGGTAAATCCCAAGGATTCCCGGCAGATTTTTGCCGCGATTCGCGCGACGGTTTATAGAAGCGATGATGGCGGTACAACTTGGCGCACGAGCAAACTTCCCACGCAAAGGATAGTCAGCGATATCGCCATAGATCCTGCGGAGCCCAATCGTATTTATGTCGGCCTTAAATGATTGAACAAAAAAAACAAGAGTTTGAAAATATAATCGTGCATCTCAAGCTTGAGCTGGCGAAACTGCGCACGGGGCGCGCTAATCCGGCCATGGTTGGGGATCTCAAAGTTGATTACTACGGGACACCAACGCCCATCAAACAGCTTGGCAGTATTGCGGTACCGGAGCCGAGGCAGCTCGTCATTCAGCCTTGGGACAAGAACGCTTTACAGCCGGTAGAAAAAGCCATCCGCGATTCGGATATCGGGCTTAATCCCGCAAACGAAGGGGACAAAATTCGCGTGACTATCCCGGAGCTTACTGAAGAGAGACGAAGAGAATTAACTAAGCTGGCCGGAAAAACTGCGGAAGAAGCTCGGGTGAAAATCAGAACCTTGCGCGAGGAAATCTGGAAAGGGATTAAGCAGCAGGAAGAGAGCGGCAAAATTACTGAGGATGACAAGTTCCGCCAGCAAGAAAAGCTTCAAAAGCTGATAGACGAGTATAACGGAAAAATCAAAGAGCTTGCTGAGACCAAAGAAAAAGAGATAATGACGATTTAGGAGCGAAAAACGAAAAGTGAAAAGCGCAAAATTAAAAGAATATGTTAAACTTTAAATTATGATACTGCTTACGATCCTGGTTTTTATTTTTATTCTTGGGCTCTTGATTTTTGTCCACGAGGTGGGGCATTTTGTTATGGCCAAGCGAGCCGGGATGAGGGTGGAAGAGTTTGGCTTTGGTTTTCCGCCCAGAATGTTTGGGATTAAGCGAGGCGAAACGATTTACTCGATAAACTTGATACCGCTTGGGGGTTTTGTGAAAATTACGGGAGAGGACGGGCGCAGTGATGATCCCAGAGCTTTTGTCAACAAAGGTTTTTGGCCGAGGTTCTCCACGCTTGTTGCCGGAGTGGCGATGAATTTCTTGCTGGGCTGGTTTTTGCTGTTTTTGGGCTTTGCCGCGATTGGCACGCCAACCGAGATTGCGGAAGGGGTTCAATTGCAGGCAAGGAGCATTTCCTCGCCGCAAATCGGCATAATTGCCGTTCAGAAAGACACGCCGGCGGAGTATGCCGGATTTAAGGTGGGAGACATTATCTTAAACTTGGATGGAAGAAAGTTTGAAAGTGTGGAGGAGCTTATCGCTTATAATAAAGCCCGTGCCGGATTCGAAGTAGTTTATGAACTTAAGCGCGGCAAGGAAATTATCACAAGGACGGTAACGCCTCGCCCCAATCCTCCTGCTGACAGCGGACCGGTGGGTTTTGCTCCAGTAAAAATTGCCAACGCGACTTATCCTTTTTTTAAGGCGTTGGGTTTGTCTTTGACTGCTTTTGCCGACAGAGTGGCAGGGATTACGCAGGCTTTCGGCATGCTTATCAAGAATCTTTTTGTTTCTGGAAAACTCATTGAAGGGCTTGCCGGGCCTGTGGGAATTGCCGTACTCACCCGCGATTTTACCCAGCTGGGGGCGGTTTATCTTGTGCAGTTTATCGCGGTACTTTCAATCAACTTGGCAGTAATCAACGTTTTCCCTTTTCCGGCGCTTGACGGCGGCAGAGTCTTGTTCCTGTTGGTTGAGAAAGTTCGCGGAGCAAGAAGTATCAAATGGGAGCAGGTGGCAAACACCATCGGCTTTCTGCTTTTGATTTTGCTCATGGTCGCGGTGACATTTCGGGATGTGAATAGATTTTCAGAGCAGTTTAAGAGGCTGTTTGAGAGGATATTTTGATGAAACAGTCCGAGCTTTTCACGAAAACTCTGAAAGAAGCGCCGAAAGACGAGGTGTCAGTTAATGCCAAGCTTTTGGCGCGCGGCGGTTTTATTTATAAAAATTCTGCCGGTATTTACACAATGCTACCTTTGGGCTGGCGCGTGATACAAAAAATCGCCGATATTATTCGCGAGGAAATGAATGTCATCGGCGGGCAGGAGATGTTCATGCCAGCACTTGTGGAGAGAAGATATCTGGACGCGACTGATAGGTGGGATGTTGAAATCGGCTTTGAAGTCCGTGGCAAGAAAGAAGATCAGGCTAACTTCGTTTTGGGCTGGACGCATGAAGAAGTTTTAACCGCTATTGTTGCCAAATACATTAAATCATACAAAGATTTGCCTTTTGCCGCTTACCAGATCCAGACTAAATTCCGAAACGAACCTCGGGCAAAGTCCGGCCTTTTGCGCGGCCGGGAATTTATAATGAAGGATCTTTACAGTTTTCACGCGACAGAGGAAGACTTTCGGCAATATTACGATGTGGTGCGAGCGGCGTATTATAAAGTATTTGAACGCTGCGGCCTGCAAACAATTTATACGGAGTCCGCCGGGGGGGCTTTCACGGCTTCAAACACGCACGAGTTTCAGGTTCCGACACCGGCGGGCGAAGATACGATATTTGTTTGTCAAAAATGCGAGTACGCGGAAAATTCAGAGATTTCGAAATTGCGAGAAGGCAGCAAGTGCCCCAGATGCGGGAACAAAGTCGAGGAAAAAAAATCCATTGAAGTCGGCAATATCTTTCCCTTGGGCACTAAATATTCCGAAGCGGTGAATCTGACTTATTTAGGTAAGGACGGCAAGAAACATTTGGTGGTTATGGGTTCTTACGGGATTGGGGTGGGTAGGACAATGGGCGCGATTGTTGAGGTTTTTCACGATGAAAAGGGTATTATCTGGCCGGAGAACATGGCGCCTTTCAAGGTGCACTTGTTGGCATTGGGAGTTGATGCTTACAAAATTTACGAAGCTTTACTCAAGGCCGGAATTGAGGTATTATATGATGACAGAGAAGAAACGGCGGGCGTAAAATTTGCGGACGCTGATCTGATTGGGATACCGTATAGAGCGGTGGTGTCGGAAAAAACGCAAAAAGTCGGGAAGATTGAGATTAAGAAGCGTCAGGAGGCAAGGACAGAGTTTATTACATTGGAGACTCTTATATCAAAGATCAAAAAGCAAATATAAAAAAACATAGCAAAAATAAAAAGTGATTTTGTCATCCTGAACTTGATTCAGGATCTAAATAGATTCCGGGTCAAGCCCGGAATGACAGCGGGTCACTTATTTTATTTATCTTGATTATGTCTCTTTCAGACAGAATCTTCGGCAAATTTTCAAAGGACGTGGGGATTGACTTGGGTACGGCCAACACGCTTGTCTATGTCCGCGGCAAGGGGATCGTGATAAACGAACCATCGGTTGTGGCGCTTAACACCAAGACCAAGCAGATTTTGGCTATCGGCAATGAAGCCAAAAGAATGGTCGGCAAAACGCCTTCGCATATTGTGGCGACGCGTCCTCTGGTTGACGGCGTTATTTCGGATTTTGAGATTACCGAGCAGATGCTTCGGTATTTTATTGAGAAAGTCCACCAGCAGATTTTTAATTTTTTGTCCCGCCCGCGCGTCGTGATCGGGATCCCTTCCGGCGTTACGGAAGTGGAGAAACGAGCGGTGCAAGACGCGACGCTTAATGCCGGAGCGCGCATGGCTTTTTTGATAGAAGAGCCGATGGCGGCTGCGATTGGGGCGCGCCTTCCCGTGCAGGACGCTTCCGGCTCCATGGTGGTTGACATTGGCGGCGGGACGACGGAAATTGCCGTAATTTCTTTGGGAGGAATTGTGGTGAGCCGCAGCATTCGCGTGGCGGGAGATGAGATGAATGAAAATATCATCCATTTTGCCCGTGATGAATTTAACCTAATGCTTGGAGAGCGCACGGCAGAAGAAGTCAAGATCAAAATTGGATCGGCTTACCCCATGAAAGAGCGCCTGGAAACCAAGATGCGCGGGCGGGATTTGGTGACCGGTCTTCCCAAAGAGGTCGCGGTAAATGACGAACAAGTCAGAATTGCCCTCGCCCGTTCCGTAAGAACCATTGTTAATTCAGTGAAGCAAGCGGTGGAGGAAACCCCACCCGAGCTTGTAGCCGACATAATGCAGCGGGGGATTGTTTTGGCAGGGGGAGGCGCATTGCTTCGCGGCATAGATCAGCTCTTACAGAGAGAAACGCAAATTCCGGTGCACATTGCGGACGATCCTTTGACCACGGTGGTGCGGGGCGCGGGTATAGTTTTGGAAGATTTGGAGACCCTGAAGGAAGTTTTGGTACTTACGGAATTTGAACAAATACCAAGACAATAAAAGGCATGTCTACAGCGCTGGTTCAAATGTTAATTGCAGTCTTGGTACTCACCGGACTCATTTTTTTAAGCATTCTAGGTATCTTGAATCCTGTTTTAGATTGGGGAAGGGTTGTTTTTGATTTTTTGTCCTATCCTTTAGTTGGGATTCTAAACCGAGTGAATGATGTTTTTACATTGTTTTTTAAGCTTCGGAATCTGGCTGTTGAAAACATCATTTTAGGCCAACAGGTAGAGAAACTTTCTTCCGAACTTGCCGCTTTGGAGAGAGCTCGGCAAGAAAACCGGGTATTGCGGGAGGCGTTGAGTTTTCAAGGAGAGAGCGGATTGTCTTTGATTCCGGCCGAGATCATCGGCTGGGATTCTATGAGAACCGGCGAGAAAATTACTTTGAACCGCGGGCGCAGGCACGCGGTGTCGGAAGGGCAGGCGGTGCTTTCCACGGGGGGCGTTCTGGTGGGAGTGGTGACGGGAGTTTTTGAAAATACAAGCCAGATGGAGCTTATTACCTCTTCCAACGTTGCGGTAAATGCCGAAGCGGGCCAAGGCCCGGCCAGCGGTATTGTTCGGGGAGAACATGGGGTGGGGCTTCTTTTTGATCTCATTTCCCAAAATGATATTGTCAAACCGGGGGATCGGGTTGTGACTTCCGGCCTAGGCGGGAGCTTTCCCAAAAATCTCCTGATTGGCGAGGTTGGAAAAATTTTAACCACGGAATCAGAGCTTTTTCAAAAAGCCAGCATTATTCCGTCGGTTGATTTTCGAAAGTTGCGCATGGTATTCGTAATCAAGCCCTAGCCAGATGAACAAAAACCGCATATACGTAATTTGTTTCCTGATTCTCTTGTTTCTGCTGGAGATTTCAGCTTTGAGAGTTTTTGCGGGCGTTTCTTATCTTATTCCTCGCTTGGTCCTTCTTTTGGTGGTTGCATTCGCTTTGACCAGCTCTTTTGCCGCAACTTTGTGGTTTAGTTTTGCCGCAGGGATGCTTGCGGAGTTTTTTTCCGGCCGTTTTTTCGGCGCAATGGCTTTTGCCTACATCCTGGCCGGCATCTCCGTATATTTGCTTACCCGCAAGTTAACGGCCCAGGAGATCGGTTTTTACACCGGGGCGATTTTGGCCGTTTTGCAGACTTTGCTCTTTGGAATTTCAGTCTATATTTTTGGTCTGGTTGCCGGTTTGATAAATAGCGGGGAGGTTACAGAATTTCGCGAAATTTTCAATCAAAAACTGGTTTGGACTGCGCTCGTAAACATCGTGTTTTTTTACCCAGTCAGAGGAGTTTTCAGGCTCCTGCCAAAATAGATGCGCAATCCATTCACACTCAAAAATACCATAGAGTCAAAAAATTTGGGACCGGCGGAAGACGCGGAGAGTTTGGATTTTGAGGAAAGTCTGATGGATCCGCAATCGCAGGCCGGTTTTGAACGAACTGGCGATCGTAAGTTTAAAACCGCGGCGCTCTGGTTTTTTTTGCTTCTGATTTTTGCCGGACTTTTCGGAAGGCTTTACTATTTGGCGATAGCAAAGCACGATTATTACCGCAAGATCGCCGAAGGCAACCGCTTGCGCATAGAATACTTGTCAGCTCCCCGCGGGGCTATCTATGATTCGCAAGGTGAAGTTTTGGCCCAGAATAAGCCTAGTTTTGAGTTGGTCGCAAGCCCTTTGGACTTACCGCAAGATGAGGCGGAACTCAACGCGGAAATGGAGCAAGTTTCAGAAATTTTGGGGGTAGGTCCTGAAGAAATCCGTGAGAAAATCTTTGAGAGGTCAGTTGAGAGTCACGAATCAGTCTTGCTCAAACAGAACTTAAACCGCGAACAAGCGCTGATATTTCACGAGCAAATCAACAAGCTTCCGGGATTTCGGGTGGTAAGCGCCCCAATTCGTGACTATAAGGACGCCGCGGTGTTTGCGCACGCGCTGGGATACGTTGGAAAAATCAATGCTCAAGAGTTTGAGCTTTTGGCAAGCGAGGGATATTTATTTAACGATTCGCTTGGCAAGACCGGTGTAGAGCAGATTTACGAGACAGATCTGCGCGGTGAATTCGGGGAAAGACAGGTGGAAGTAGATGCAAAAGGTGTTGTCAAAAAGGTGTTTGGCGAAAAGGACCCTGTTCCGGGCAGCAATTTATATCTCAATATAGACGCGGGACTGCAAAAGAAGCTTTATGAAGCTTTGACAAAAAGGCTTGTTGCACTCACGAGAAAGAAAGCCGCGGCTATTGCAATGGATCCAAGATCAGGCCGAATTTTGGCTTTTTTGAGCCTGCCGAGTTTTGATAACAATTTGTTTGCCGAAGGAATCAGTCCAGATGCCTATCAAAAGCTCATATCCGACAAAAACCAGCCGCTCTTTAACAGGGCGATTTCAGGGATCTACCCTCCCGGTTCAACCGTAAAACCAATGGTAGCGGCTTCCGCCTTGCAGGAAGGGACGATAACGACCAGAACAATCATAGATGATCGGGGCTATATTGTGATACGAAATATTTACGGCGGCCCGGATTATTATTTTTACGGATACGGGCGAAAAGCGCTGGGATTGATGGATGTACGGCGCGCGATCGAGCTTTCCTCCGACATCTTTTTCTATATCGTGGGCGGAGGTTACGATCCGGTTAATATCGCAGGTTTGGGTATCGAGAAACTTGCGGAGTATTATCGACAGTTTAAGCTGGGAAGCAGACTTGACATAGATTTGCCGGGAGAGGAAGAAGGCCTTGTCCCTGATCCAGAATGGAAGAGGGGGTATTTTGCAGAAGACCCGCTATCTGCCCGCTGGTATTTGGGAGATACTTATCATGTTTCAATCGGACAGGGCGATCTTTTGGTTACTCCGTTGCAGATTCTTTCTTGGACTGCAACGATCGCAAATGGCGGAAAAATTTATAAGCCATTTTTGGCAGACCGGATTCAAGATAATCAAGGGGAGCTGATTAGAAAGTTTGAACCAGAGATCGTGGGGGAACCGCAAATTGAGGCCCAATATTTAGGGGTTGTCCGCGAGGGGATGCGGCAGGCGGTGGTTTCCGGCACGGCCAGGTCTCTGAACAGTTTGCCAATAACTTCCGCGGGCAAAACCGGCACGGCCCAATTTGACGCAAGAAATCCCAACCGCACGCACGCCTGGTTTACGGCCTTTGCTCCGTATGAAGAGCCGCAAATTGCGATCGTGGTTCTTATAGAGGACGGAGGAGAGGGAGGAGTTAATTCCGTTCCCGTGGTGCGCGAAGTTTTGGACTGGTGGGCTAAGGAGAGGTATCTTAAGAAATAACCCAGCCATCGGTTGAGTTATTTGCATTTATCCACAGCCTGATTATTGACCCGACTAAATAGTCGGGTTATTATGTATCCATGAAAAATCCCATAACTAAGAGGCAAAAACAGCTTTTAGACATAATTTACAGATTCATTGAAAATACAGGGTACCCGCCAACTCTTGAGGAAATGCGCAAAAATCTAGGTGTTTCTTCAAATCAGTCGGTTTTGGATTTGCTTTATAACCTGGAAAAAAGGCAGGTAATCAAGAAAAATGAGGGCGCTGCGAGGGGGATTACAATTTTACCCTTGGGTTACGAGGTCTTAAACGAGGAGCCCTTGGTGCCAGCGGTTGGTACTACTTCTGCCGGTCAGTTCATGGAAGCTATCGAGATTACCGGCCAATGGCAGCAGATGTCTGGTGAAGTAGCTAGATTGCAAAGCGATGTATATATTCTAAAGATTTCTGGTGATTCCATGATTAATGCCGGTATCAATGACGGGGATTTAGTGCTGGTTCAAAAACAAAATGAGTTTTATTCCGGCGACGTCGTGGTAGCGCAGATTCCGGAAGGCACTACCGTAAAACGGTTTATTTCCGACGACAAGCCCCCTTATGTTTACCTCAAACCGGAAAATCCGGCCTATCAAAATATCCGATTTTCAGAAGATATGAGGATGGAGGGGAAAGTCATCGGGATTTTGCGAAACAGTAAAGTAGCCCCGATCAAATAATTTTATGCCCACGAAAAAACCAAACAAAGCCAAAGAAATTATCAGCAAAATTTTTCGCGGTGAGGAAACTGCTCACGGCCTGAAAGAATTTGATGGCATGGACTTGGAAGCCGCCTTGTCTATCACCGAAGACGAACCCGGCCGTTTTTTTGTTAAAGACCAAAAATCAGGCAAACCGCGTCTGGTGTGGGACGAGAAAAAGCAGGCCGGAAAGCCGGAAGAGATTGTTAGGCAATTATGGCTTTATAAACTTGAAAAACATTATGGCTATCCCTATGACAGGATGGACGTCGAAAAGAGCATAACCTTTGGTCGTGAAATTCACGATAAAGCTGCGGATATAGTTGTTTACAAAAAAGATAAAATCACTCCCTATATAATTTTGGAAGTTAAAAGTCCGAGCGAAAAGAAAGCCATTGACCAGCTGAAAAGTTATCTCAACTCCGAAGGTTGCGAAATTGGGATTTGGTCAAACGGCATAGAGCGGATTATTTTATACCGGCCGTATCCCAAGGAATTTGAGGATTCGCTAAGTGACCTCCCACAGGTCAACCAAAGCATTGACGATCTGTTTGAAATAAAAAGGACTTGGGGTGAGCTTACTCCCAAGTTTGATTTTGTGCAGATTGTCAAACACATAGAGGAATTGGCTCTGGCTGGTTCGGGCGCCAATGTCCTTGAGGAAAGATTCAGAGTGCTGTACGGAAAACTGTATAAGGAGCAACTGGCGCGGGAGCGGCGCAAGGGCGAGGAAGTGATTTTCAAAAAATATCGCGATCCGGAAAAAACTTACGAGGTCGTCAATGACGAGCTTTTCAAAAACGCGATAAAAGAATGGCCGGACACTTTTGAGCCCTCGGACAGGATCAGATTATCGCCGGATCGGCTCAATGTCTGCGTGCCGTTTTTGGAAAAAGTGCGGCTTTTTGAAATCGGCCAGGGCGAATATGAGATCATTGACAGCGCGTTTGAGTATCTCATTACCGAGGTTTCCAAGGGCAAAAAAGGGCAGTACTTTACTCCGCGGCACGTCATCAAAATGTGCGTCAAGATGCTCGATCCCAAAGAAAACGAATTTATGATAGATCCGGCTTGCGGGTCAGGCGGGTTTCTTTTGCATGCCATGTATCATGTTTGGGAGGACTTGAAAACTGAATCTGCGAAAAAAGAGTATGCCGCAAAGTATCTCTTTGGCCTGGATTTTGACGACAATATGAGACGGATTTCCCAGGCGCTGATGCTTATAGCCGGCGATGGCAGGCATCATATTTTCAAACGGGATTCGCTTGATGCCAGGGACTGGTCCCGTCCGGAAAGCGAGGACGCGCGAGTGGCTCTGCGGCAGCTTCTCCTAAAGCTCGATAGTCTGTCGGATGAAAAAGATAACAATTTGACGTTCCGCAAATTGAACTTTGATTTGCTGATGACCAATCCTCCTTTTGCCGGAGAAAATCCAGATATTGGATTGTTGCGCCAGTATGAGCTTGCACGAAAAGATGGCGGTAAGCTTCGTAACAATGTTGAGCGGCATATTTTGTTTATCGAGCGGACTCTGGATATGATCCGTCCCGGCGGCCGCATGGCCATAGTTTTGCCGCAGGGAGTTTTGAATAATACCAATATGCAATATATCCGCGAGTGGCTGTTTGATAAAGCCAGAATCTTGGCAGTTGTGGGGCTCCACGGAAACACTTTCAAGCCGCATACCGGCACAAAGACTTCTGTTTTATTTTTGCAGAAATGGGGCGGAGAAGCAGGAGAGCGGCAGAAAGACTATCCAATTTTCATGGCCGTATCCAAACGCGGCGGGAAAGACAATTCAGGGGGCTATGTCTACAAAAAAGACACGAAAGGAAACTACGCGACTGACAGCAGGGGCCGAAAGGTCCTCGATCACGACCTCGGCGAAATCGCGGAAGGGTTTTTGAAGTTTGCGATGGACAATAAACTCAGCATATGAAACCGCACTCCGCAACGATAGCGTATATAGACGGATCGAATCTGCACAAAGGTGTCGCGTCTTTGGGTTGGAAACTGGATTACAAAGTATTCCGCCGATGGTTGGAGCAGAAGTATGGAATCGCCGCCGTTTATCTTTTCATCGGCTTGATACCTGCAAATAAGAATCTCTATACTTGTCTTCAGGAGTACGGATACATTCTAGTGTATAAAGAGGTGACATATGACGGAGACGGAAAAGTCAAAGGCAATTGCGACGCCGACCTGGTACTCAAAGCGACGCAAGATTACTATGAAGGCCGCTTAGGCCGCGCCGTATTAGTCGCCGGGGACGGAGATTACAGCGGGCTTGTTGCGTTTTTGAAAGAACGCGGTGTTTTTCAAACACTGCTCTGTCCCAACAACAATTGTTCATTCCTTTTACGCAAGCTTAATATCGCGATTGTGTACCTCAATGCGCTACGCGGAAAGCTGGAATTAAGAGGCCGAAAAGAAAAAGCCCCCGATACGGGCGCACCCATACAAGGGTCTTCTTCATCGTGATAAGAAAAGTATACACCCGCACTTTACGCCCGTCAAGAGCAAGCTATGCACAACTCCAAAGGCCGCAAAGTACTCGATCACGATCCAAAATCCAACTCGAATAACTTTTTTATGTCTTATTACTCTGTTAGAGAAGAGCAACTTATAAAAGAATTACAATTGCTAGAGAAAACCTCGCATCCTGTAGTAAAAGGAAACCATTTAGAAGGATTGCTGAAAAAAACTCTACAAGAGGAACTTCCGAGGAAATATTCAGTCGGGAGCGGTTTTGTAATTGGTTTAGCAAAACAAAGTAAAGATTATACACCAATAGAAGCAGAGTATACGATATTTCGAAGTAAAGAGATGGATGTCATAATTTTTGACGAATTCCAGAACACCCGTCCATTAAAACTTGGTGAGAAAAGCGATTTTTACGTTGAGGCCGTAAAAGCGGTGATAGCAGTAAAAAGAAGAATAGACAAAACCGAATTGATAAAAGCAAAAGGGAATATTCTCGATAATCTTATATCTGCTAAGAAAATATTGCCTCATTCTTTTCGCATGCCTGTCTCATCATCTAGGGAAGGGTTCGATGTCAGCGGGACAGTTGCAGCCGAACCAATAATAAGTATCGGATTTGGATATGAAGGAATAAATTTATCTGATGTTAAAAAATATCTAGATCAGGCAAGAACTAATGTAGCTGCGAAAGAGGGATGTTATTGGTACGATATCTTTCCTGATATAATTGCGATCTTAGGTAAAGGAATTTTGTATCTGAATAATCAGAAATACAAGCTGTTAAGTAGCAAAGAGAAAGCTCTGGAGGATTTTTTTGCTCAACTTTTATTAAGGCTTGATAATAGAGAGAATTATATTGCTGGAGTATCAAATTACAGTAACTATCTTTAGTTGCCATGATTACCTATTCAATAATCCAAAAATCTCAACTCGAAGGTGCGAAGCGGCTGGATGCGGAATACTATCAGCCGGAGTATTTGAAGGTGGCGGATAAATTGAAAGCGTTACCACACGAGACGCTAGAAAACATTTCAGAAAGCCTCGTGAGCTTCGGGGCTTATGAATTGACTAACTATATTGAATGGAAGGAGTCTGGCATTCCCTTTATTGTCGCTGAAAATGTTAAGGAAGGAGTTATTGATTACGATGGTGTGAGATTTATTGATGAGAAAGTTGATGAAATACTGCAAAAATCTAGGGTAAATGATGGGCAAGTTTTGCTCTCCATGTCTGGCTCTGTAGGAAATGCAGCGGTGGCAGTAAATACTCCGCAGAGATTAAATTCAAATCAGGATATAGTGAAAATAACTTTGAAAAAAGCATATTCTCCATTTTTCCTCGCCGCCTTTTTAAATTCCAAGTATGGAAGAAGTCAAGTTTTGAGATTACCAGTAGGAAGTGTTCAGCAGCATATTTTTCTTTGGCAAACAAAAACTTTGATGGTGCCGATTTTACCAAGAGAGGTGATTGGATCAATTGAGAATATTTATCAAAGAGGACTCGAAAGATTAGAAAACTCAAAATCCTTCTATTCCCGGGCAGAAATTTTACTTTTGGAAGAACTGGGACTGAAAGACTGGATTCCCGACCTGGTCGGGAATGATAATGAGTGGACAGTAAATTTTTCCGAAATCAAAAACGCTAACCGCATGGATGCGGAGTATTTCCAGCCGAAATATAAAAAACTGATTAGTGTCGTGGCTAAAAAAGCCAATATTCAAAATTTGGAGAAAATATTTGATTTTAAAAGAGGGGTTTTTATTGATACAAGTTATTACACAGAGCAAAAAACACAAAGACCATATATTCGTATTAAGGAGCTTGCCGAGAAAGGCGGAATAAACGAACTGGAGATTATTTATATAAATGAAAAATATCTGGACGATAAGAATAGTAAATTGAAAGAAAATGATTTAGTGGTGGCCATCATCGGAGACACGATTGGTAAGACTAACAGAATAGATAAAACCTTAAGCAGCGGTTATTGCTCCAATAATACAGCAAGATTACGCGTAAAAAGCGATTGGATTGAAAAAATGTTGCCAGAATATAGTGAAATATTATTTCAATCAACTTTTATTCAATCCCAAATCGAACAGAAAAAAGCACAAACGGGACAGCCCAAAATTAGCGATAACGAAATCAGATCAGTAAAGATTCCGGTTTTACCGAAACCAACACAGCAAAAAATCGCTGATTTAGTAAGACAGTCTCACGAAGCGCGCAAAAAGGCCAAGCAGCTTTTGGAAGAAGCAAAGCACAAAGTTGAGGAGTTAATTGAGAAAGGGGCAAAGTAGTTATGCTCAATTTCATTCTCGGTTTAATCATTGGCGGAGGAGCGGTGTGGGTGGTAATGCGATCGAGGAGACTGGATTCCCCGATCAAGTCGGGGAATGACAGGGTAGTTGTCTATCCTGAGCAGGTGGAGCAGAAAAAGCGAAATGTAGAAAAAGTGTTGGAGATGGCCCGACAAACTGGCAAGATTGCTAACGAAGATGTCGAAAAGACTCTCAAAGTGTCGAATGCCACAGCCGAGCGGTATTTGAATGAATTGGAAAAAATGGGTAAGATTGAGCAAGCGGGGGAAATTGGGAGGGGAGTTTATTATAAGATCAGAGAGTAAAAAATAACTCAACCGCCCGTTGAGTTATTTAATCAGCTTATGCAAAATAGGGAAATAGAAGCCAAATTTCTTGAGATAGATAAGAAGGCGCTGATGGCAAAATTGAAAGATTTGGGCGCGCAGGATTTGGGAGAGGATTTATTGAAAGAGATGATTTTTTACGACGCGGCCGGGAAATGGGCAGGGGAGGGAAAGACGTTTGTGAGGATTAGGCAACGAACTCCCTCTTCATCTGCCCCTATTCAAGGAACAGGGGGAGAAAAAAATTCCCGAGCAAGATTGACTTACAAAAATGACGAGGAAGACAAGGCGACTGGAACAGAAGAGATTGAATTTGAAATAAAGAATCCTGACAGAGCCAAGATTTTTCTGGAAAAATTGGGGCTTGAGATGGCGCGAGAACAGGAGAAAAAAAGACACACCTTCAAACTTGGCGAAGTAACTGTCGACATTGACACTTGGCCTTCCGTGTCTGCTTATGTTGAGATCGAAGGCCCTTCGGAAGATATGATTAGAAAAGCGGCCTCAAAGCTGGGGTTTGACTGGAAGCAAGCGGTTTTCGGCAATTCCCGGACGGTTTTGGAAAAATATTACAATATCCCGATCGGGAAACTAAAATATTTTACTTTTGGTAAAATCGGTTAGGAGGTGAGATGTGAACTATTTTTACAATATTCATCCGCTAATTATCATTTTGGTTCTGGCTTGGTCTTTGGCTTGGAAAGGGGCGGCGCTTTGGAAAGCGGCCAGAAATGCCCAAAAGGGCTGGTTCGTAGCGCTTTTGGTAATCAACACTTTGGGAATTTTGGATATTCTTTATATCTATCTTTTCGGCAATAGGGCCGAAGAGAAACAAAATCCACCGCAAGTCAACACGGTATGAACAATTTATGAACAGATGATAAGAACTTTGGCTTAAGCCAGCCAAAAATTTTGGGAATTGACACTGAAAAAGGCTCATGTAAAATAACGATGTGGGGGATACCTCCTTGAAAACGTGATTTTTTCCGGGCTGCAGAAATGCCGCCTCCTGATAGTCTCAAAAAGGCAATTGGGGCAGAGGCCGAAAGATTTTGGGGGGCCAAAAGTCTCTCAAAAGACCCGGGATATGCGGAGGAGTTTCGTTTGCAGCCGGTATTCTCCACGAACGAAAAAGGGATTGGTAGCTTGCTACGCGATCCTTTTTTCATTTATAATTTCCGTTATGGCGCAGTTTGTTGACGGGAACAAAATAGCTGAATCAATTTATGAAGATTTAAGGTTTAAGATTAAAGAGTTAAGAAACCGGGGTGTTGTGCCGCGGCTTGTTGTCGTATTGGTCGGAGATGATCCAGCCTCGATTTCATACGTCAAAATCAAACAAAAAAAAGCGAGGGAGATTGGCGTTGAAATTGTTCTTAAGAAATACCTGGTTGATGTCGCGCAAAAAAAACTTGTACGGGATATGGAGACTTTTAGTCGCGAAAAAGGAGTCTCGGGAATCATCGTCCAGCTTCCATTGCCGGAGCATCTTGAACGCGACGCGATTCTAAACGCGGTTGATCCTAGACTTGATGTGGATTGCCTCACGGATGTTAATAAACAAAAATTAATCAAAGGCGATAAGCCTTATTTTTATCCTCCCGCACCTTCTGCCATCCTGCAGATATTAGATTATTATCAGGCCGACTTAAAAAATGGCAATATCCTGCTGATCGGTTCTGGAGATTTGGTCGGAAAGCCCTTGGCCGCGATGCTTTTGAAGAGAGGAATTGATTTTGAGCTTGCAAATCGTTACACTGAAAACTTGCTCGACCTTGCGGCTAAGGCGGACATAATCATCACGGGGGTCGGGAAGGCCGCTTTGATCCGGGGAGAGATGGTCAAAAAAGAGGCAATCGTTATTGACGCAGGAACCGCAGGTTCAGAGTCCGGGGAAGTATTGGGAGACGTGGATTTCGAAAGTGTGTCAAAAAAAGCAAGTCTCCTAGCTCCCGTGCCTGGCGGGGTCGGTCCTGTGACCGTGGCTACGCTTCTTAAAAACGTCGTGGATAGCGCATTTGACACACAAAAACACTCGTGATAGAATCCATCACAATGTATGGTCAAGAAATATTTACTCACGCCAGAAGGATTAGAGAAACTAAAAAAAGAAAAAGAAATTTTGGTCAACGAGCGCAGGCGCGAGGTCATTGAACGCATCCAGGAGGCAGTAGCGCACGGGGATCTGTCCGAAAATGCGGATTACGCCCAGGCCAAAGAAGAACAGGCGTTTATTGAGGGCAGGATTCAAGAGCTCGAGGAGATGATCAAAAATGCCGAGATTATCAAGCAGAACGGCGATCGCAATATGGTCTCAATCGGGTGCACCGTGAGGCTCAAGATTAATGGAGAAGAGCGAACCTATACGATAGTCGGCTCAAACGAGGCTAACCCTGCTCAAGGCCGGATTTCTAACGAATCGCTCGTGGGACAAAAGTTAATTGGTGCAAAACCCGGCGACAGGGTCGAGGTACAAACCCCGGCGGGGGGAAAGTCAACATACGAGATTTTGGAAATCGTATAGTTAGCTTTTAGGTGTGAAAGCCCCGAAAGGGGTTTTTCTGTTTGATTTGTCTGTGTTATAATTAGTATTATTCAAATATGTTCGCAACTGAAAAAGAAGAACAACTTTATAAAGACCGGTTGAAAAAACTTGAAGCGTTACGCAGATTGGGTATTAATCCGTACCCCGCGACTGCCAAAAGGACCCATACGGTTTCGGAAGCATTGGAGAATTTTTCAAGCTTTAAGAAACAAAAAAAGAAAATTTTTTTGACTGGCCGCTTTCGTGCAATTCGAACGCATGGCGGCCTGATCTTTGGCAATCTCGCAGACGAATCCGGTGCCATCCAGTTCATGCTGAAAGAAGATGAATTGGGTGCAGAAAAATTCGGCAACCTTGCCAAGTATTTTGATATTGGCGATTTCGTGGGAATCAATGGAACACTATTTGAAACAAAACGGGGCGAAAAAACCCTGCTCGTGAGCGACTATCGGATATTAACCAAAAGCCTGCGGGCTTTGCCCGAGAAATGGCACGGCCTGCATGATATAGAAACAAGATTAAGAAAGCGCTACCTGGAACTGATAGCCAACCCGGAAAGCCGAGAGCTTTTCAGACAGAAGGCCAGGTTTTGGAAAGCCTTGAGGGATTATCTGGACAGAAACGGGTTTTTGGAAGTCGACACGCCGGCTCTTGAGGATATCGCTGGAGGCGCAGATGCAGCGCCTTTTGTCACGCATCACAACGCGCTTAATCGTGATTTTTATCTGCGCATATCTTTGGAGCTGCCGCTAAAAAAAATCATCATCGGGGGTTTTGAGAAAGTTTACGAAATTGGCAAAGTTTTCAGAAACGAAGGCATCTCATCTGAACATCTACAGGACTATCTCGAATGCGAATTTTATTGGGCTTATGCTGATTATGAAGATTTGATGAATTTTGTGGAGAGTCTGTACAAGCGTTTAGTGAAGGAAACCGCGGGCGGTCTGAACACCCAATTTGAAGGGAGGAAAATCAATTGGGGCAAAAAATGGCCCAAGGTGGACTATTTTGAAATCGTGGAGAAAGAATTGGGCGTTAAACTTGACGACTATGAAAATTTGGTCAAACTCAAGAAGCATGCTCAAAGTTTAGGCTTGGAAATTCCCCGCGAATGGGGCAGAGGCAGAATCATCGATTATATTTTCAAAAAAAAAGTCAGGCCGAAAATAATTGGGCCAGTGTTTCTGATTAATCATCCTGTTGAGGTTTCACCCTTGGCCAAGCGGCATCCAGAGCTGGCGGGCAGGGTTCAGCGAGTGCAAGTTATAGCGGCCGGAACAGAAGTTGGCAATGGCTGGTCCGAGCTCAATGATCCTTTGGATCAGCGCAGGCGCTTTGAGGAGCAAATGAGGCTCCGGGCGGCCGGGGACCAAGAGGCGCAGATGATGGACGAATCTTTCGTAGAGGCTTTGGAATACGGCATGCCGCCAACTGCGGGATTTGGCTTGTCCGAGAGAATGTTTGCGGTGATTATGAATAAACCAGTGCGGGAAACGGTGATTTTTCCGCCGATGAGAGAAATGCGATTCTAATAATATGACAAGAGAAAAGGCGTTTGAGCTGCTGCATCAGCATGTTAAAAATTTAAATCTCATTAAGCATTCTCTGGCGGCGGAAGCGCTTATGAAGGGGCTTGCCAGGAAGTTTGGGGAGGATGAAGAGAAATGGGGACTGGCCGGGCTTCTTCACGACATTGATTATGACGAGACCAAAGACCCTAAAGAGCACTCTTTGAAAGGCTATGAGATCTTAAAAGCCGCGGGAGTTGATCTGGAGATTTGTGAGGCAGTGAAAATCCACAATCCCGAACATGGATTTGAGCCCAAAACCCTACTTGAAAAAGCATTATACGCCGGAGAGACAATGACCGGATTTTTGGTGGCTTGCGCTTTGGTGACACCTAACAAGAAATTAGCGGAAGTAAATTTGGATTCGGCCACGAAAAAGTTCCGTTCTAAATCCTTCGCTCCTGGAGCGGATCGGGGAATCATGATGCGGATTGAGCCGCTTTGCGGAATAAGGATCGAAGAGCTCATGGAAATTTGCCTGCGGGAGATGCAGGGGATTGCGGGGGAATTAGGATTATAATGAAGTTGCTCCTTGGCACCACAAATCAGGCTAAGATTGAGGATTATAAAAAGTATTTGAGGCACGCGAACCTGAAACTTTTAACCTTAAAAGATATTGGTTTTATGGATGAGCCTTTGGAAATAGGCGACACTTACCTTGAAAACGCCCTTCAAAAAGCCAGGTTTTACGCGGAAAAGACAGAATATCCAACGCTTGCCGATGACGGGGGATTGGAAATAGACGCGCTGGATGGCAGGCCTGGAGTGGAATCAAAAAGATGGCTCGGTCCTCAAAGTACCGAAGATGATATAATCAATAAAACATTAGAGCTATTGAAGGCGGTGCCGGCTGATAAGAGAACGGCAAAATTAAGAAATGTTATAGTCGTCTATTTCCCTCATGAAGGGGAATATCTTACAGTAGAAGGGGAAATTCAAGGCATTATTCCTGAAAGAGCAAGCCCCAAGAAACAGCCTGGTTTTCCATATCGTCCTTTATTTTTTCTGCCTCAATTCAAAAAATATTACGCAGAACTGGATGAAGATGAGCACGAAAAAATAAATCATCGCAGGGCCGCGTGTACCGAGTTATTAATGAAATTAGAGCCTTACGTTAATTCGTAAATTCGTATAGATTCGTATTTCGTAAAGCTATGTTAGACATAAAATTTATCCGTGAAAATCTCGGAACAGTCAAAAAATCCGTCAAAGACCGACGGATGAAAGTGGATTTGGACCGACTTTTGGAATTGGATAAGCAGCGCCGGCAACTGCAGGTCCAGATTGATGAGTTGAGGTCAGCGCGCAAAAAAGGCTCCGCGAGCAAGCCCTCGCGAGACGATATCCAAAAAATGCGGATCGTGGGCGACGAAATAAAAAAGTTTGAGCAAGAACATGCCGCCATCGAGAAAGAATACGCAAAGCTTTTGATGCAAGTTCCCAATCTTATTCATCCCGACGTGCCGAGAGGGGAGGAGAGCGATTTCAAGGTTTTGGAGACGGTTGGTAAGCCCCCCCAATTTGATTTTAAAGCCAAAGATCACGAAGAGCTTATGACGAAGCTTGGGATTTTAGATTTCGAAAGGGGGGCAAAAGTGGCGGGTGCCAAGTTTCATTTTGCGAAAGGAGATCTAGTGAGATTAAATCAAGCGTTAATAAATTACGGAATAGACAGCGTGACCAAGCACGGTTATATCTTGATGGAGACGCCGGATATTGCCAAAGACGAAATTTTGGCCGGCATTGGCTTCAATCCCCGCGGTCCCGAGACCCAAGTTTATTCGATCGAAGGCACTAATCTTTCATTGATCGGTACGGCCGAAATAACCATGGGCGGGTATCACGCCGACGAAGTTTTGGACTTATCCAAAGGGCCGAAAAAATATGCCGCGCTTTCCCACTGTTTCCGCACCGAGGCCGGCTCCTACGGGCGCGAGGCCAAAGGGCTTTATCGCGTGCACCAGTTTACCAAGCTTGAGATGTTTGTGTATTGCCGGCCTCAAGACAGCGAGAAGATGCATCGCGAATTGCTTAATATAGAAAAAGAAATTGTGGATGGTTTGGGCTTGGCTTACCGGGTCATCGATTGCGCAAGCGCCGATTTGGGAGCGCCAGCTTACCGCAAATTTGACATCGAAGCTTGGATGGCGATGAAAAACGGCTACGGCGAGATCACCAGCACGAGCAACACTACTGATTATCAGGCGAGAAGACTTAATATTAAATACCGTAAACCTGGCGGTACCGCCGGATTCGTGCATACTCTAAACGGCACGGCGGTGGTCACCAGCCGTTTGCCAATCGCCATTTTTGAGCAATTTCAGCAAAAAGACGGTTCAGTCAAAATTCCCGAGGTATTGCAAAAATTCATGGGTAAAGATAAACTTATGCCAAGATGAGAGAAAAAAAGATAATTGTCAATGACCTTCTCATAAATTACTATATCACCGAGAATTCGGGAGAGGCCGTGCAAACGGCCGTTTTTTTACACGGTTGGCGCACAAACGGCATGATCTGGCTCCCCGTTGTGAAGCTTTTGCAGGGACTAAGTTACAGGATTTATTGCCTAGATCTTCCCGGCTTTGGCAAATCTCAAACCCCGCCTGCGGCTTGGTATGCAGGTGATTACAGCCTGGTCGTCAAGGATTTTATCGAAAAGTTAGAGCTGAAAGATGTTGTACTCGTCGGTCATTCTTTTGGCGGACGGGTGGCGATCAGGCTTGCGGCCGATTTTCCCAGCTTCGTCAAAAAATTGATTCTGGTTGACAGCAGCGGACTGCGCCTCGATCCATACAAGAGAAAAGCAATCACTAGATTTGCCAAAATTTTGCGTCCCGCCTTTGCCCTGCCGCTTCTTAAAGCTTTGCGTCCGAGGATTTACCATATGCTGGGGGCCGAGGATTATCTGGCAACCCCCGAGCTGAAATCCACTTTTATCAACATTATCGAAGAAGATTTGACAGACGCGCTTCCCAAAATCAACCACAAAACTTTAATCGTTTGGGGCGGGCAGGACCGGGAAGCGCCTCTTCGGGCGGGGCAGATTATGCAGAACCTAATCCCGAACGCCTCCCTGATGATTTTTCCCAAAGCCGGACATTTTTGTTTTATGGACGAACCGGAAGAATTCGTAAAAGTTTTAGATAAGTTTGTAAGAGATGAATCCGTTTAGAGCCGTTCAGCATCAATTGTATCTCCTGCAGCTTGAGAACTATAATCTGGCCAGATTTTTACGGCTAATCCGACTGAATTCCGTTATACCCAGAATAGTTCCTCGCAAGCCCTTGGTATGGACATTGAAACTTAGGGCGGTTTTTGTGCTTGCTTTGATCCTCAAGATTGCAGTTGCGGCGCTCCTTGCTTCGCTCTTCACTGGCACTCTGGCCGTCATTGTTTTTCTGGCGGCCGTTTTTGTTTTTTCAGTTTCCTTTTTTGTGTTTTTAGTTTTGGCAACGGTTTTGCTTTGGCCGGCAGATTTTATATTAAAATTTTTGATAATTTCTGCGGCAAGGAGAAAAATTTCCAAATTTCCCAATTTGAAAATCATCGGCATTACCGGCTCTTACGGCAAAACCACCACGAAAGAATCTCTGGCCGCAATTTTGGCGCAAAAATACAAAATTCTCAAAACGCCCGAGAATATTAATACTCCGGTTGGAGTGGCGAGACTGGTTTTAAAAAATCTCCGTCCGGATACCCAGATTTTTATCGTGGAAATGGGCGCCTACAAAAGAGGAGACATACGCGCTTTGTGCAAAATTACGAGACCGGCTGTCGCAGTGCTTACGGGTATAAACGAAGCGCATTTGGAAAGATTTGGCAGTTTGGAAAATACTCTCAAAGCAAAATTTGAAATCGTCGAAAATGCCTTGCCCGACGGAATGGTCGTTTTAAACGGCGACGACCGGCTTGTTATGCAGAATTACCAAAAGTACGGTTTAGGCCGGAAGGTTTTTTTCTACAAATGCGGCGATATCGGAGATTCCAAATTCAATGAAGATGGTTCGGGGACAGAAATCCGAGGAGTTAAAATCCCCATATTGGGCGAGTATATTTTGGGTGTGGTATCGGCGTGTGTTATAATTTCCAAGCAGCTTGGCTTGACCGATCGGGAAATTGAAGCTGGGATGAGGGAAATCAAGCCCGTGCCTCATCGGCTGCAGGTTTTGCCAAGCGCTACCCCGGGTATTCTGGTTGTTGACGATAGCTATAACGGCAATCCGGACGGGGCCAGAGAAGCCATAAAAGTTCTGGCAAAATTCAAGGCCAGAAGGAAAATTTACATAACTCCGGGGTTGGTGGAGATGGGGCAGAGAGTTTACGAAGTACACCGCGAGATCGGAAGACAGCTAGTCCAGGTTGCGGATGTAGTAATTTTGATCAGAAACAGCGTGTCTTACCTCATCGCCGAAGGAATTTTATGCGCGCCGGAAGGCTATCCGCAAATTTTCTGGTACAAAGACGCCAAAGCCGCCCATGCCGCCCTGCCCCAAATCCTGAAGTCAGGCGACGTTGTGCTTTTCCAAAACGACTGGCCAGACAATTATCTATGATTTTTTGAATTTAGAATGCTGAATTTAGAATTTGGAAAAAAGATTGTAAGCCGTTTAAGGATGCCGAGGGTAAAATACGAGCCCCTGGTCAAAGTTTTGGTTTCAAAAGATGCGATTTTGCATAACTACCGGGTTTTCAAAAACAAATATCAAAAACTGGAATTTGCGCCGGTACTAAAGAGCAACGCTTACGGGCATGGCCTTGTCGAGACCGCGTCGATTTTAGATTCTCTTCACCCTCCTTTTATGGCAGTTGATTCCTTTTTCGAGGCACTTGTTTTGCGACGGGCCGCAATCAAGTCCCCCATCCTAATTTTGGGGCATGTCCAGGAGGAGCTTTACCGCAAGAAAACCCTCAAGAATCTGGTTTTTGGTATCCTCGATCTTGAAAATTTGGCAAACATAGCCAAAACACTTTCCTTGCCTTTGCGGTTCCATCTCAAAGTTGATACCGGGATGAACAGGCAAGGAGTTGCGCTTTCTAAGCTTGACGAAGCAATTGCGTTGATCAAAAACAATCAAGATGTAATTTTGGAGGGTTTCTTTACGCATTTTGCTGACGCGGATAACGAAGACCGAAGCCGCACAAAAAAACAGATTGAAGCTTGGAATGGCGCGGTGAAAAAAATCCGCGCTGGTTTTCCTGGCATCAAATATTTTCACGCAACCGCCACAGCCGGGGTTTATTATTCGAACGAGGTTGATGCGAATGTCAGCCGCCTAGGACTGGGTCTTTTTGGCATAAATCCCTCGCCATTTGATAAAATATACCTAAAGCCGGCGTTAAGCTTAACTTCGATCATAAGTTTAGTGAAAGATATCGCTGCTGGCGAGCGGGTTGGCTATGGCGGCACCTTTGAGGCGAAGGAGCCTATGAAGATTGCCACAATCCCTGCCGGCTACAACGAAGGTGTGGATTTAAGGCTTTCCAGCCAAGGGCAAGTCTTGGTAGGCAAAACTTTATGTCCCATAATCGGACGGGTAAGCATGAATATTACAACGATTGACATAACTAAAATGCCGGAAAGCAAGCTTGGTCAGGAAGTGATTTTGATCAGTTCTGATCCTATGATGCCAAACAGTGTTGAGAACATTGCCAAGCTTTGTAATGCCATACCTTATGAAATTTTGGTTCGCATTCCTTCTAATTTGAGGAGAGAGGTAATTTAGAGATATGAAACCGACAATTGGCGTTTTTTTTGGCAGCCGCAGTCCCGAGCACGATATTTCCATCATCACGGCCCAGATGATTATCGCCGGCCTTCAGGGCATGGATTATCCCGTGGCACCCGTGTATCTAAGCAAGAGGGGGGAGTGGCTTTTGGGTGAGGGTCTAGGCGAGCTTAAGACTTTCACGCAACCGGGAAGAGAAATCAACCGCGAGGACTATGAGAATTACAATTTGGATTTGAAAGAATCGCGCGGCAGGCTGGTTTTTAAGAAAAAAGGGTTTACTGCTCAAACTTTCGCGGTAGATCTGGCCTTTCCCGCCTTTCATGGCTCATACGGAGAGGATGGCACGATCCAGGGAATGTTTGAGATATTCGGTCTGCCTTATGTAGGCTGCGGTGTGGCCTCCTCCGCCATCACGATGGACAAGATTTTAACCAAACAATTTTACCAAGAAGCAAGCATTCCGACGGTGGATTTTTGCCATTTTACAAAGACCGACTGGGAGCAGGATGGTGAGGGGGTTATTAACAATATTGAAAAAAAGATAAGATATCCTGTGATTGTCAAGCCTGCGAGCCTTGGTTCTTCCATCGGCATTGCCAAAGTCAAAGAAAGACGGGAGCTCAAATTTGCTATTGAGGTGGCTCTTCATTACGGCGAGCGGTTTTTGGCCGAAGTAAGCGTGGAAAATCTCATGGATTTGACCGTAGCGGTTTTGGGTAATGACAAGCCGCAGGCATCGCTTGTTCAAGAATCGGTTTTTGGCGACGAAGTCTTTTCTTACGAGGACAAATATCTAAATGATGGCGGGGCCCAGCTTGGCAAAGCGCAAGGCAATGTCATCATTCCCGCAAGATTGCCTGACAAGATATTGACAGAGGTTCAAGGTTCAGCACTGCGGATTTTCAAACTTTTCGGCTGTTCGGGGATTGCCCGCGTCGATTTTCTTTATGACAAGAAAGCCAAAAAATACTACGCCAACGAAGTCAACACTCTTCCCGGCACGCTTTATCACCATCTTTGGAAGGCAAGCGGAATAGAGCTTCCTGAACTTCTGGAAAAACTTATTGATTTGGCTATCGAACGCCACCGGGCGAAACGAAAAGTTACCTTGATATTCGAATCAGATGTCCTGCGGCGGGCGCACTCGCAAAAATTGGGGCTTAAAAGACAAAAAGAATGATTGACAGCCGTTTCGGAAGCCCCAAATTCAAAGACAAACTGGCCAAAGCCCGTAACTATCAGCGCAACGACCCCGCTTTGTTTAAACGTTCTAAATTTCTTTTTTTCTTTTTGGGGATTTTGCTTTTGGCCATTGCGTACTACCTTGCCTTATCGCCGAGGTTTCTGGTAAAAAGCGTCAAGTTTGCTCCTCAAGGGCTTAATTCGGAGCTCGTGGCCGATGCCTTGAAAAAAATGTCAGGCAAGCGTGTTTACCTCATCCCAAGCAGTCATATTTTGCTGCTGACCCGCCAGCGTTTCCAAAAGGAATTGCAGACAGAGTTTCCCGAAATCAGAAAAATTACGAGTTTCAAAAGACTCCCCCCCGACAGAATAGAAGCGTCTTTGGAGTTGAGAGAAGCCTCATACATTTGGCAGAGCGGCGAGGACTATTATCTTTTGGATCAGGACGGAGTGGTTTTTCAAAAGCTTTTAAATTACGAGCCTTTAGCCTATTCCGAGACATTGATTGTCGACAGGACATTGCAACCGGTCACAGTGGGGGAGACTTTGGACGTTCAAATGATTTTAGAGTTTATTAATCTGGCCCAAGAACTGGCACCTCAAGAGGTCCCGGAAGTCGGCCTTTTAAGTTTTTCCGTGCCGAGTGTTAAAAGCCTGGATATTTTTGCCAAAACCTCTGTCGGATTTGAGGTATATTTTGATTTGGAGCGGAGTGTCAAAGCCCAGCTTAAAAATTTGGCCCTTCTTTTGCGGCAGGAAATCAAACCCGAGACTTGGAGTGGACTCTCCTACATAGACTTGCGTCTTCCCAATCTCGCGTATTATTGTTATAAAGATGCGCCATGCGCGCCGGAATCCCAATCAATAACCAATAATAATAATCAATAATCATGGAAAAAAATTATATTGTTTCTGTCGGCGGTTCTTTGATTGCGCCGGATAGTATTGACTTGGCATTCTTAAAGAAATTTAAGGACGTTGTCTCGAAAGCCGTCAAGAGGGGCGGGAGATTTTTTATCGTTCCCGGCGGCGGCAGGACTTGCCGTAACTACCAAAAGATTGCTCGGACATTAAATCCGGATATCTCCGATAAGGCTTTGGATTGGATTGGGATTTACGCCAATCGTCTGCACTCTTTTTTACTGCTTGGAATTTTTGAAAAACATGCCTATCCGGAAGTGGTGATGCCGGAAAAAATCCCGCAAAAGTTTAGGGGGAGAATTCTCGTGACTGCCGGAGGGGTTAAGCCTGGGTGGACTTCGGATTCCACCAGTCTGTATTTTGCCCAAAAATTCGGCGTGAAAACGATCGTAAATCTGACCAATGTCGATGGTGTTTTTGACAAAGATCCAAAAAGATACAAAAAAGTCAAACTGATCCACTGGCTGACCTGGAGGCAATTCCGACTGCAATTCGGCAAATCTCACAAACCCGGCCAGCATCAGCCTTTTGATTCGGTAGCCGCTCGCGTTGCCGAAAGATCAAAAATCAGGGTCGTTATCCTCAACGGCCGCAAGCTGGAGAATTTTATGCGATTTCTATCTGGTAAATCATTCAGAGGCACGATCATTGAGTGATTTAAGATTGCTTCGCCTCGCTCGCAATGACAACGCATTGCAATCTATTTTGTTTTATATAAATAAATCGAATATCCGATTTTGGCAACCGGCTCTTGGGATCTAAGCCAGGCATAGCCTTCATCCCCGCGCCGGGGCGCCCACCAGAGGTCATTCATGAGAAAAGTTTCGGAAACGGCTATGTAATTGGTCGGAGGCCTGCCTGACTCCGCGTGCCATTCCAGATATTTTGAGTTAGCGCAGTCATAGCTTGGAGGGATTCTCTCACAAAAGTAATATTTAGGATCGCCGCCGCCAAAGTAGTCCACGGCAATTTTTTTGATTTCCGGATTGGCTTTGACATAATAGGCCAAACGTTTCAAATCCTGCCCCCAGTCAACGTTTGAGTCTGTCACATATTTGTAAGCGTTGCCCGGGCCGCCAATAATTTCGTTAAAATAGGCAATATAGTTTGGAAAAATCGTGAAATTGGCAAGGCCGTACCAAACGAGCAAAATCGCCAAAAGAGCCGCATAGCCGATTTTGACGTCAGGATTTTTCGCTTCTTTTATCCAGTCAATAGTTTCTTTGGCAATTAGCGCGAAGACAATCGGGATTATCGGAAAAAGATGTCTTATTCCCAAATTAAGATTGCCGGTGACGGAAAGGTAGCTGTAAAAAACGATAAATAAGATGAAGGCAAGTTCTATGAAATTTGTCCGCGCGTAGGCCGCAAACTTCGTCCAAATCCGAAGCGGCGTTTTGCGAAAATATCTCGCAAGCCCCGAGATGAGCGTCAAAAACGCCAAAAACAAAATCGGCACGGGAGTTTTGATCAGATAAGTTACTGGGAAATACATTAAAAAGCTTTGGTTGGTGACTTGCCCCAAAAAGTAAGTGGTATTCCCGCCCTGCACGCGATTTAGAACCATGACCACGCCCAGAATGTACTGCACGATTGACTTCATCAAAGGCAGGTCGTTGAGTTTGGCAAGAAGGACCGCCGCTTTTTGCCCCAGTCCCCATTTCAGAGAATCAGCGATCAAATTGTCCTGCACCTCAAGCGGCATATTCCAGGTATGGGGGATGTAAAAGATCCAAATCATGAAAAAGCTTATTACGAAAATGAAAATCAGCCCCGGAACATAGATTTTCAGGCGCTTCTGCCAGGTCGCGGGTTTGTTCCAAGCCGCAATTACGATTAGTGTTAAAAAGATAAAGAACGGGTACATAATCACGGCCGAGAATTTGGCAAGCTGCATCAGTGCAAAGAAAAGCGTGGCCAGCCAGAGATTTTTTGTACTGGGATTCTCAAGGTAAGCAAAAAACGAGATTAGAGCAAAAAACATGAAAGCGGCAATCCCTAGATCAGTCGTGACAAGCCTCGCGTGCGCAAGAAGATTGGGCGAAAGCGCGTAGAAGAAAAGTGCCAAAAGTCCAACCTTGAGCCCGTAGCGTTTCCGGCAAAAACGATAAAGAACAGAGCCAAAAACCAGTGCCAGAAGCAGAATGGGCAAGCGCGAAAAAAACAAAATTTTGTCTGCGTCGTTGCCGATACGGTAAATAAAATGCCACCCGGTTTCCCATTGGCCGTTTGATTCAGTGGTCCAAGCCGGGATATCAAGCGGGAACTTGGGATCAAAAAGCAAAAGCGGGAGCGCCGCCAAATCTTTGATGAGCGGCGGGTGCTCGGGGTTGAGCCGGTAATC
Organism: uncultured Candidatus Saccharibacteria bacterium; assembly: GCA_964396685.1. GTDB lineage: Bacteria > Patescibacteriota > Doudnabacteria > UBA920 > 2-01-FULL-46-14 > CAYNFS01. The sequence goes on from CAYNFS010000009.1 coordinate 40,428, forward strand.
GCCAAATTTTAGATACGAGTAACCGGCCGGGATATGGGCAACTTCGTCAACAATTCCCGCATCAGAGGCCATGCTCAAAACTCCCAAAGCCAGCATGAGACCTAACAAAAAAACCACAATGAATTTGTGATGTTGTTCAAGGAATTTGCTCATGGTATACTAAAGGCCACAAATATGTTTCGCGACAGATTAATTTTGGTTTCGTTTGGGGTAAGTTTGGCTGTAAACATTATACTATGGATTATGGTTGCGGGCAAATTCGGCTGGTCTTCCGAGCCCGTTCCTTTGCATTTTAATGTCGTCTACGGCATTGATCTCGTCGGAAGCTCAAGGAACCTTTATCAGATTCCGGCGGCAGGGCTGGTGATTTTTTTGGTGAATTTTTGGCTCGCGCGCGCTGTCTTTTCCAAAGAAAAACTGCTTGTTTACTTTTTGGGATTTGGCACTCTGGTCATCCAGGCGATTTTTTTATTGGCATTGATTGCGTTATTTTTTTAACCGGTTGAGCAAATAATGGCAACCCGCCAACCAACCAAGCTGTACAGAAGCCTCGAGATTCTTCCCGGGGCTTTGACGTGGGCCACACTTGTGGGCGCTGTGGTTTTTTCTTACTTCGCCCCTTTTTGGGTGGCAATCTATATCCTGCTGTTCGACATCTATTGGGTTTTGAAGGCCGTCAATACCGCGATGCATTTGCTAAGCAGTTTTTTCAAACTCAAACTGCATGCCGCTTATGATTGGAGAAGGCGACTGGAAAGGCTTGCCGATTTGCGGGAATACAAGCAACACTTGCGGCAGGAGATTTTGCGCGCCAAAAACAAGCGTGAAAAAAACGATCTTAAGGAAGAACTCATGCGGCTTAACGGCATTGATTTTGCGGGGCGAATGCTGGATTGGCGAAATATATACCACTTGGTTCTTCTTCCCACCTACAAAGAGAGTTTGACGGTGCTGGATAACTCCGTGCGATCCATTATTGAATCGGATTTTCCCAAAAATCAGATTTTTTTCGTGCTCGCGGTAGAGGAAAGGGACAGGGAGAATGCCGAACGACTTGGGGGAATCCTGCGGGAACGTTATGGCTCGCATTTTTTGCGCTTCGAAGTCATCATGCACCCGGACGGCATCCCCGGCGAGGTTAAAGCCAAAGGAGCAAATATCACTTACGCCGCCAGACAGGCAGTGCTGATGCTTCAGGAAATCAAAATTCCCGCCGAGCATGTGGTGGTTTCGGCTTTTGATTCAGACACCGTGGTTTCCAAAAATTATTTTGACTATCTTACTTACGCGTTTCTCACCGCCGAAAAACCGTACCGCACCAGCTACCAGCCAATGCCGGTTTACAACAACAACATCTGGGACGCCCCGGCCATAACAAGAGTGGTGGCAATTGCCAATTCCTTCTGGCAGATGGTGGACGCAAGCCGCCCCGACAGGCTTATTACTTTTTCTTCGCAAGCCATAAGCCTCAAGGCCCTGTTGAATGTTGATTTTTGGCCTACTGATGTGATTTCCGATGATTCGCAGATTTTTTACAGATGTTTGCTCTATTATCATGGAGACTACCGCACCCAGCCGCTTTTTACGACCGTCTCGTTGGACGCGATGCTGGACGAGACTTTTTGGAGGACAATGATTGGACAATATAAGCAGAAAAGGCGCTGGGCTTGGGGAGTGGAAAATTTTCCCTACTTGGCGACTAACGCTTTGGCAGATAAGAAAATGCCGTTTTGGAAAAAGTTTTTGTATATTGAACGAGAACTGGAGGGCAAATATTTCTGGGCGACCGCCTCAATTATGATTGCGGTTCTTGGCTGGCTGCCCGTGATTTTAGGAGGCAACCGCTTTGAAGAAGGAGTTTTTGCATTTAACTTGCCGCTTTTGACCAGGCTGATAATGCAGATAGCGACTGTTTTTCTTATTTTTTCAGTTTACATCAATTGGGTGCTTATTCCGCCCAGGCCCCCGCGATATTCCAGTTTCCGCAGTATTTCCATGGTTTTGCAGTGGGTATTCGTGCCTATTGTCTCTACGATATTCGGCTCGGTGCCCGCGATTGACGCGCAAACCAGGCTTATGCTGGGCCGCTATATGGAGTTTTGGGTAACGCCCAAGGCCCGCAAAGGCTATATCAAAGACGCGGCCATGGTTTTTGCGAACGCCAAAAAGTAAGCCGTCATTGCGAGGACTCCGACGTTTCGTCGGAGGACAAAGCAATCTCATAAATAAGTCAAAAAGATTGCTTCGCTTAAGCTCGCAATGACAAAACAGAGCCATGATTTTTGAGAACCGCGAACTATATTTTGTCTTGTTTTTTGTCGGAATTTTCGTTCTGTCTTTTTTTATTACCAAGCTCGTGCGAAGACTGGCTGTGCATCTTGGCATTCACGACGTGCCCGATATGCCGAGAAAAATTCACGAAAAGCCTCTTCCCAAACTCGGCGGATTGGCGATTTTTGCGAGCTTTATCATCGGCCTCACGGCGCTTGCGGTTTTTGGAGGGACGCAAGAGATTTCAATTTTACGGATTGTCGGTTTGGTTTTGGCCAGTTCGATACTGATCATCGGCGGGATTTTGGATGACAAATATGACCTACCCGCTTCAAGGCAAATTTGGTTTCCTGTTATCGCCGCCGCTCTTGTCGTGCTTTCTGGCACGCATATCTCTTATATAACCAATCCTCTGGGCGGGCCGATTGTTTTGGATCAATATAAAGTTGCGGGCTACCCCGTGTTTGGAAGCCTTTTGGTTTTCGGCTGGATTTTGCTGATTACTTATACAACTAAATTTTTGGATGGCATGGACGGGCTGGTTTCCGGGATTTCCGGCATTGCCGGGCTTGTGATTTTTGGCCTTTCGTTAGCGCCCGAGGTCAATCAAACTACGACGGCTTTCATCGCCCTTATTTTTGCCGCAAGTGCTTTTGGTTTTTTGCCGCATAATTTTCATCCGGCTAGAATTTTCTTGGGCGAGGGCGGCAGCACTTTCACGGGATTTATGATCGCGGTTCTGGCTGTAATTTCCGGAGGCAAAATCGCCACCGCGCTTTTGGTGCTTGGCATACCCGTCTTGGATGCCGCATGGGTGGTGGTGCGGCGCTTATGGTTTAGAGCGTCCCCCTTTGTCGGGGATAAAAGGCACTTGCATTTCAGGCTTCTTGATATCGGGTTTTCGCAGAGGCAAGCCGTGGTATTTTTGTATATTTTGGCCGTCGTTTTTGGCGGTGTAGCCGTGTTTTTGCAATCTTTGGGAAAATTGGTTGCGCTTTTGATTTTGTTCGGTGTGATGCTGGTGGTGGCAATTGGCGTGGTCGTGCTGTATAGAAAGAGGAGGAATCAGGAATTATGAAGCACGGATTAACCTCTCCCGTCCGCCTCTGGCGGACACCCTCTCCTCACGAGGAAAGGGATTTCTCCCCTCCTACCTCCTCCCTTGGCGAGGGGAGGAATAAAAGGAGAGGTCGAGTCGTGTCAGTAATTACATTTTTTTTCGCCATTTTGTTCATTTATGTTTGGATAAATTACAGCCAACAAAAAGAAATGAAATCTATCAAAATCGGTTCTACCCAAATTCAAGTTGAAACCTCCGACGAGATAGGGGAGCAGGTGCAAGGGCTTTCGGGCCGGGATTCGCTCTGCGATAACTGCGGCATGCTATTTGTTTACGATAAGGCGATGATTCAGAATTTCTGGATGAAAGGCATGAATTTCCCCCTTGACTTTATTTTTATCCGCGAGGGCAGGGTGGTAGAGATTGTGAAAAACGTGCCTTCTCCCGAGAGCTTGAAGGTTTCCAGAGTTGTAAGTACGCAAGAGGCAGACATGGTGTTGGAGGTAAATGCGGGATTTGTGGAGAGAAAAGACATTAGTACCGGCGGTATTGTGATACTTGAATAAAAAAAGGCCGCCCTCCGATCCATCAAGGGAAGGAAGGGGGCCGGCGGTTTGCCTTTCTTTTCCTCAATCTGCCTCTCAATCTCCTCAAACGGGTTGAGGAGATCCGGGAAAGCTATTTTATAAGCTTTTTTGAGCAGGACCAGCTCATCTTTTCTGTAACCCTCGAAAAAACCGCCCTGCTCCAGGCCTTCAAAAAATTTTCGTCTGTCATCAAGTAATTGATTAAGCTTGTGAGATTGTGGGGAATTTAGCCTGAATTGAGGTGCCAGAATTGTCAGTAGAGCCAGGCTGTTATTGTAGTTTGTGTACAAGTCCGCCACATTGTTTTTTTTGATCAGGTATTTGCTGAGACAAGTTTTAATTCGCTGTTCATTTTTTAGCTTCGTGGCCTGATTTAGTTCATGGAAGAGCCTGGGCAGATTTTTGTCATAGTCCTCTTTGATCTGTGTTTCAAGCCTTTCCAACTTCACGAAGGCCTTGGCAAGCTTCTGCGGCAGACGATCGTCTTTCCGCAATTCTCTTGCGGAATAGAGCAAAAACATCGCGACAAGAAGTCCCGTTATCCACGATTTCATGCGCATCCTCCCGATTTCGATTTTCACAGC
>CAYNFS010000009.1:45029-51560 GCA_964396685.1 uncultured Candidatus Saccharibacteria bacterium
GTGAGATTTTTGGGCAAGTACCCAAGGACCGCAAGCATTTCCTCCGCTTGATTTTTTTGTATTAACCTGTTAGTATTTTTTATATGTCTTTTGCAATAATAGAAACGGGCGGGAAACAGTATCTGGTTTCTCCCAAAAATAAAATTCGCATTGAAAAACTTCCGGCCGAAGAAGGACAGGAAGTTGTTTTTGACAAGGTATTGCTGGTTTCAGACGAGGCCGGTAATGTTAAAATCGGCAAGCCCTATGTTTCGGGCCTCAAGGTTACTGGCAAAGTTTTGAAGCAGGGCCGGGACAAAAAAATCAGGATTTTCAAATACAAGCCCAAAGTTCGCTACCGAAGGCGCAAGGGCCACCGGCAGGAATTTACAGAGGTTGAGATTGTTCAAATTACATAGAATGTCATTGAGATTGCTTCTCCGCCACTTTGTCATTGCGAGGAGTCTGCGACGAAGCAATCTTTATGAAGGTAGATTGCTTCGCTACGCTCGCAATGACAATGCACTTTAGTCATTGCGAGGACTCCGACCTAACGTCGGAGGACGAAGCAATCCCATATTTTCATGCAGGAAAAACAATTCTGCGTTTACATCATGACCAATCAAAACAACACCACTTTGTACACCGGCGTCACGAGCGACCTCAAGAAAAGAGTCTGGGAGCATAAAGAAAAACTTGTCCCAGGCTTTACTAAAAAATACAATGTAACCAAACTTGTCTATTACGAAATCTGTGAAGATGCTTACGCGGCAATCTCTCGAGAAAAACAAATTAAAGGCGGCTCAAGACAAAAGAAGATAAATTTGATTGAAGATATGAATCCGAATTGGAGAGATTTGTACGACGATTTATGAGATTGCTTCGCTTACGCTCGCAATGACAAAGCCCTTTAGTCATTGCGAGGATCCGTCTCTGGCGGAGACGAAGCAATTCCAACAACCAGGAGTATTGTTTCCCTCGACGCAAGCTCGGGATCGCAATGACATGGGGCTATGGTTTTTTGCATAAATTTAAGACCGCGGGCCAGAAGCGGTCTACTATCTTGACGGCTGACTCCGCATATGACCCGCGGCTTGGGCACGGCCTGGATGCCCATTTCGACGGTTAGGCCTCGCTCCGCCCGTTGCTGGGCGGTACAGCATTGCAATGGTCCATACGAACCTCCCTTTTTTTCCGATGCCTTCTGCTTGCCGAATCCCCCTGGCGAATCTCGCTTTGGAGTGAACCACCCGCAGTGGGTGGAAAAGGGGGGAATTCGGCTGAAACAGGTTGATAGTATGAATTTATAGGATGGCGGTTGGTTTGTCAAGCAAAGAGAACAAAAAATTGTCATTGCGAGCTCCGACGACACTGGTCGCGGAGCGAAGCAATCTTAATTATCTTAGGGATTGCCGCGCTCCCCGCCTTCTGCGGGTCGCTCGCAATGACAGACGTTTTGTATTGCGCAAAGAGAAAAGCCGTTTCCGTGAGCTTAGTGGGGATCTTGTTGTTGTTTCTTGCCGAGCACTATGTGCCGGCTTGTGATCCCTTTCGCGTCAGGAAGCGGCTTCTCAATTGTGTTTCCTCGATATTTCCTCCTATTTTGCCTCTATTATAGCACGAAATTAAGGAGATTGCAAGAAAAAATACTCGCCTGGCCTCAAAAGTTTGAGTTTGTCTTTTTGGTTTCTTGCTTGCATTTCTTTGTTTATCCCTTCGGGCGGTTCGTCCATGGGTTCGAGCGAGAGTTTGAAAACGCCCCAGTGAATGGGAATTAAAATTTTGGCGCCCATTTCCTCAAACATCCGGGCGGCGTCCTCGGGACTCAAATGAAATGTGCGAAAATACGGAGGGCTATAGGCGCCTATTGGCAGAAGGGCAATGTCGATTTGGTGATTTTTGAGGGCCTCGATAAGAGTTCGCGAGTAGGCCGTATCTCCGGCAAAAAATATGTTGACGGCGTTTTTGCTCAAAATATAAGAATTGTAGCCGCGCTTGATTCTTTCCCACGGCACGCGCGTGCCCCAGTGGCGGGGACGGAAACTTAAGATTCGTAACTCACCCTCTCTTATCCTAAGAGAGGGTGCTTCCCCTCTTAAGGTAAGAGGGGATTGAGGGGAGTTATGCTCCTCATATTTTTGATCCCAATCCAATTCCATAATCTTCTCAAATCCCAAATCTTCCACCAGGTCGCGGCAGTTTTTGGCGATGATCAGAGTCCTCGTTTTCGGCGCGAGTTTTTTGAGGGTCTGGCGGTCCAGGTGATCAAAATGAGCGTGGGAGACAAGCACCAGATCAAGCGGCGGTAACTCTTCAAGCTTGATACCGGGGGCGACGCGCCTTTTGATGATTTTTCCGACTCGGTTTGAGTAAATGGGATCAGTCAAAATCATCGTACCGAAAAAGTTTATAAATACCGTGGCGTGGCCGACGTAGGCAATCAGAAATTTGTCTCTCGCGGTGAGATCTTCGGGCTTGCCGGTGAAACGCGTTTCCTGTGTCGCAAAAAAAGCGCCCTTGAGATTTCCCCAGAGCATTTGAAAAGCGTGTCGCAACTTGGGTCTTGGCAGTTTGATTATGGATTATCGATTATGGTTTGTATTCTCTTCTTCCCTCAAGGGCTTTTTTGATCGTCAGCTCGTCTGCGTATTCAATGTCGCCTCCTATCGGCAAGCCGTGAGCGATGCGCGTGAGCTTGACATACGGGTAGGCCTTGAGCTGTTTTGCCAGATAAAGGGCAGTGCCTTCGCCTTCGAGCGAGGGGTTGGTGGCGATGATGATTTCTATGAACTCCTCCTTTGTCCCCTCTTTGGAAAAAGAGGGGGTGGGGGGAGTTATCTGACTGTCCAAATTTTTGATTCTCTCAATTAACTCGTTAATTTTCAAATCCCCGGGGCCGATGCCGTCAATGGGCGAGATGACGCCGCCCAAGACGTGATATGTGCCGCTAAAACTTCGGCCCTGTTCCAGAGCCACGACATCCAGCGGCTCTTCCACGACGCAAATTAAGCGCTGGTCGCGGTTTTTGTCGGCACAAATCTCGCAAAGCGGATTTTCGGCGAGATTGCGGCACTGCTTGCAAAATTGCAGATTGGCGGTAAGCTCCGCGATTGCCGTTGCTAGAAGCTGTCTGTCCAAATCCTTTTGTTTCATTAAAAAAAACGCCAGGCGCGAGGCGGACTTGGGGCCGATGCCGGGAAGCTTGGAGAGCTCCTCGATAAGTTTGCGAATGGATCTGGGAAGAACAGGCATTTACCCTGTCAAATAAGATTTGAGCCGTTTTCTGATAAACATTTTACGCTTTTCGCTTTAAGTTTTGCGCTTCTAGATCTCCTCCACCATGGCCATTTCTTTTTCGCGCGCGAGATTGCGGAAAGAAGTCCTGGATTCGTCAAAGAAAAGCTCTATCTGGCCTGTGGGGCCGTTTCTGTGCTTTTTGATGAGAATGTCGGCAATGTGCGGCCGCTTGGTATTCTGCCCTTTGTACTGCTCCTCACGATAGATAAACATCACGACATCCGCGTCCTGCTCTATGGAGCCTGACTCGCGAAGGTCCGAAAGCTGGGGGATAGGGGGATTGCGGGACTCAACCGCCCGGGAAAGCTGGGAGAGCGCCAAAACTGGCACGTTCAGCTCGCGCGCCAGCGATTTCAAAGCTCGTGAGATTTCCGAGACTTCCTGCACGCGATTTTCCGCGTTGCGGCCTTCCATAAGCTGAAGATAGTCAACGATAATAAGGCCCAGATCATGCTCGGCCTGAAGCCTTCTTGCTTTGGTGCGGATTTCCATGATGTTGGATGAGGCCGAGTCGTCTATGAAAATCGGGGCATCCGCCAGCCGGCCCATGGCGTGCCCGATGCGCTCAAAATCATTGTTTGGGCCTTCATCCGAGAGCCGGCCCGTGCGCATGCGCCAAAGATCAACCTCGGCCTCCGCGGCCAAAAGCCTGTCCACCAGCTGGTCCTTGCTCATTTCCAGAGAGAAAATCCCGACCGGGATTTTTTCTTTTACCCCGACATTGCGGACGACATCCAGCGAAAGCGAGGTTTTGCCCATGGAGGGGCGGGAAGCCAATATAATTAGGTCGCTTTTCTGAAGACCGCCGAGCAAATTGTCCAAATCCAGAAAGCCGGTGGGGATGCCGCGCAGTTTGCCGCGCTCTTTGTGAAGCTCGTCAATGCGGTCAAAAGTCTCGTGCAAAACCTGTGAGAGGGGGATAAAATTCTGCTTGAGATATTTTTGCGAGACGCCGAAAAGCTTCTGTTCGGCCGAGTCCAGAAGCACGTCGGTGTCCTCGGCCTCGCTGTAGGCGGAGTTGGTGATGTCGTTTGCGGCGTGGATGAGTTTTCGCAAAGTGCCCTTGCGCTGGACAATCTGGGCGTAATGCACCACGTGCGCCGCGGACGGAGTCGTGTTGACCAGACTGGTGAGATAGCTCATCCCGCCGATTTGTTCCAGAATGTTTTTTTCCTGCAGTTTGTTGGAGACGGTGAGCACGTCAATGCTGGCGCGGTCCTCAAAAAGCTCAAGCATTGTTTCAAAAATCTGCTGGTGCCGGCGTTCGTAAAAATCGTCGGGACTCAAAGTATCCGCGATTTTGATGATGGCATCGCGATCCAGCATAATGCCGCCCAGGACTGCGGCCTCGGCTTCCAGATTTTGCGGGGGAAGACGGTCAATTTGGGGTTTAGTTTCTGACATATTGATCGTATAATGATAATACTAATAATGCTTCCTAAAAGCAACCTCAAGACTTCGAGTTTAGGAATATTGTCATTACCCGACCTGGTCGGGTAATCCAGAAAGGACAATCTGGATTCCCGCCCCCCGATCGCCGTTGAGGGCAAGCTTCGCGGGAATGAAAAATTTGACAAAAAAAGCGGGGTTTTTTAATCTTGGATCCCGGCTCGGTGGCCGGGATGATAGGGGGAGTGAGCGGCCAAAACAGCCGCGGGCCTGTCCCGCACCAGCTTTGCTCTGGGACAGTTGCATTCCTCTAGAAATTGTGATAACATGTAATCATGGAAAAACTCGCCAAGCAAATTTATTTTTATCCGGTGGTTATTGAGGCTCTTGAAGAGGGAGGTTTTTTTACATCCTGCCCGATATTGCAGGGCTGTCACGCCGAGGGCGAGACTTACGGGGAGGCCATAGACAACATTCGCGATGTGATTAAGGTCCATGTTGAACTGCGAAAAAAACGCGGAGAAATCATACCGCATATTAAAATCGGAAAATATTCGGACCTGAATGTTCAGATTCCCGTGCCGATCGCGGTTTAAGTCGTCCGATTATGGGCAAGCAATTTCCCGCCGCTGATTATCGAAGCATAGCCAGAGTAGCCAAAAAGCTCGGCTTTTATTTTTATCGTCAGGCCAAAGGCGGTCATGAAATTTGGCGCAGAGATCGCGACGGCCGGCAGACGACTATTCCCAATCACGGCAGTCAGACTCTCAAGCGCAGAACTTTTAAGGCCGTTTTGGAGGATTTACAGATCACGGCCGAAGAATTTGTTCGATTAAGAAAAGGCAAGCAGTAATCATTTTAAGTCCCCCCGGCCAAAACAGCCGGGGGTTTTTTGACCTCTCCTTCATTTCCTCCCCTCGCCAGGGGAGGAGGGGGAGTGGGACGGCCGAAACCGCCGGGGGGATTTTCATTTTCTTAAAAAATGTGATAGCATGCAGTTGGGGAGTGATTTATGGCCAGATTTGATAAAAATTTTTTAAAAGACCGGGCGCGCACCTTTTTCAGAAACGCTGCCGAACTCATGAGACAAGGCGAGTTTGACGTGGCAGCTTTCAATTTCGAGCAAGCCTCGCAGTTATATCTCAAGCATTACCTTTTTTCGAAAATTCAGAACTTTCCGCGAACACATTCGATTAGCGATCTTATTCAAGAGGTGGCCAAAATTCATCCGCAGGGCAAAAAGCTTTTAACTTTTTTGCGAAAAAATAAGCTAATCGCTAAGGATTTGGAAGAGGTGTATCTTACCAGCCGTTACTTGCCTATAGAAATTCCCAAAGAAAAAGTTGGACTATTTAAAAAATTTGTCAGCCAATTGAGGACTCTTTTGCAGAAATGAGGACTTTGGTGGATATTTACAAAGAACGAGGCAAGAAGGTTCAGCCCTATTTTGATCGCCACCAGTTGTATGCCAAATATATCAAGCGGGCTTTTGCCAAGATTTTAGGCGATGTCCAGGTTTATGTCTTTGGCTCAATTTTAGATAAGCAGCATTCACCCTACCACAGCGACATTGATATTTTGGTCATTTCTCCGCGAACACCCGGTTCGGCCACTGATCGGGCGGCTGTCAAGCAGAAAGTTTTTAGGAAACTGGGATTTTCTGATCCGTTTGAAGTGCATCTTGTAACTCCCGAGGAGTATGCGGGCTGGTACCGTCATTTGATCAAGAAAAAAATCAAAGTTTGAATTTTTTGATCCAGTTGCCCCGGCCAAAACAGCCGGGTTTTTTTGACCTCTCCTGGCCTCCGGCCCCCCTCTCCTCGTCAGGAGAGGAGGGTGCGTGAAGGGGAGAGGGAATTGTCGCTG
>CAYNFS010000010.1:0-49687 GCA_964396685.1 uncultured Candidatus Saccharibacteria bacterium
CTTGGACTCGAACCAAGATTACCAGATTCAGAGTCTGGCGTCCTACCATTAGACGATCCCGGAGCTTTGGCAAGAAAGCCTCCATATCATAACGGATAATTTTTCGCAATTCAAGCATTTTCTTTTTTTATTAATGATGATAGACTTATACTGGATTCCCGCCCCCCGATCGTCGTCGAGGGCAAGCTTCGCGGGAATGCAATTCAAGATTATGCGAATCGGAATAGACGTGAGAGCCCTGATGGAGGGGAAGGTGACGGGAGTTCAAGTTTATATCACAAATCTGCTGGAGTCGCTTTTTGAGATTGACAGAGAGAATGAGTATATTTTGTTTGCGAATCAATTTACGACCTCACCCCCAGCCCCTCTCCTCGCCAGGAGAGGGCGGGGAATAGAGAATGTTTCTACCAAGTTTTTCCGTTACCCCAATAAGCTTTTCATTCCGGCGCAGAAATTTGTGGGATTGCCGAAAATTGACAAATTGCTGGGAGGAATTGACCTGTTTTTCTCGCCGCACTGGCGTGAAACTGCGTTGAGCCCCAACATCCCTCTTGTAGTTACTTTTCATCACTTATCTTTTGAAATCGTGCCCGAATTTTTTACCCTGCGGCTGAGAGCGTGGCATAAATTTATGAATTACCGGGGAGCCGCAAAAAAGGCCGCAAAAATCATTGCCGTGTCGGAAAACACCAAGCGGGATTTGGTAGATCTTTATAAAATTGCGGCGGAGAAGATTGAGGTGATTTATCCGGGATTAAAACCCCCACTTAATCTCCCCCTATCCGCTCAAGGCGGACAGGGGGAGAAAGAGAGGGGGTACTTCCTCTACTTTGGCACTTTTGAGCCGCGTAAAAATATTGATACCGTGCTGACCGCTTACGAGGAATACTGCCAAGAAAGCGCAAATCCAAAAAACTTGGTTTTAGCCGGCAGTTCCGGGTGGAAGGTCAGACTGGAAATCCCCTTAATGATCAAAGGCAGAGTCAAAATTTTTGAAAACGTAAGCGAAGAACAGAAGGCCTTGCTTTATCAAAACGCCTTTGCTTTTTTGTTTTTGAGCTTTTACGAGGGTTTGGGCTTTCCGATTCTGGAAGCGGCCTCTTGGGGCATCCCGGTTATTTCCAGTTTTGCCACTTCTTTATCGGAAATCGGGCACGAGTTTGCGATTTTGGTCAATCCCTTCAGGAGCTCACAAACAGCCTCCGCTATGTTAGAATTGGAGAAGGACGAGGGCTTATATAAAAGTCTGCAAGAAAAAGGATTGGAAGCAGTGAGGGGGTTCACTTGGGAAAAAACAGCAAGAAGAATTTTGGAATTATTTTATAAAGTCAAAAGCCCATAAATGGGCACGCTACGTTTTGTGTAGTGCGCCGATTTATCGGCTCCTTTAAGGACAATGCGTATTGGTATTGATTGCCGAATGGCGAGAACGGGGGAGGGGATCGCGCGCTATGTGGAAGAATTGGTGAAACATTTGGCAATGCTCGACACAGAAAACGAATATTTTCTCATTTGCAGTAAACAATTTCCAATTTCAAATTTCCAATTTCCAAACAATTTCAAATTTCAAATCACCAAATCTGGTTATTATTCATTTGCGGAGCAGACGAGGCTTATTTGGGAGCTTAAGAAACTCAAGCTTGATCTGGCGCATTTTCCAAATTTCAACGTGCCCGTATTTTATCCCGGCCGGTTTGTGATTACGATCCACGATCTTATTCACCATCAATTTCCCGGCAAGAAAAAATCCCGCTGGTTTCATAGATTAGCTTACAGAGCAGTTATCAAATCGGCCGTCAAAAGAGCTGATAGAATCATAGCCGTATCCGAAGCCACAAAAAACGACATCCTAAAAACATTCAACATTCATAAATCAAAAATCGGCATTATCTATGAGGGCGTCGATTCGAAATTTTTTCAAAAAGTCCAAGACGCAGAAATCCGGCAAGTTAAGCAAAAATACAGCATCACCAAGCCTTACCTGCTTTTTGTCGGCGTCTGGCGGCAGTATAAAAATTTGCCCCGCTTGGCCCGGGCATTTGATATACTGAAAGAGAGGCACAGGCACGACATTGAGCTGGTGCTGGCCGGCAAAATTGACCCTTTTCATCCGGAAATTAAAGAAGAGGTGTTTAGCATCAGAAATAATAAAGATATCAAAGCTTTAGGCTATGTCCCGGACGAAGATTTGGCAGCACTTTATCACGGCGCAGGCCTTTTTGTCCTGCCTTCGCTCACGGAGGGTTTCGGCTTGATTGGAGTGGAAGCGCAGGCAGCGGGCGTGCCGGTTGCGGCGTCAAATATCCCGGTGTTGCGGGAAGTTTTGGGAGAAGGCGCGATTTATTTTGCCCCACAAAGCCCAGAGGACATAGCCAAAAAGGCGAGCTATATCCTAACCGACCACAATTATTCTTCGAATCTGATCGAGAAGGCGCTTTTGAATGCCCGGAACTACGACTGGAGTAAAACCGCGCGTCAAACTTTAGAATTATACAGTAGCGTGCCGATTCATCGGCCCATAAATGGGTGCGCTACAAACGATCAATAGATGCGTATTTTTTTAGTCGGCGGCGGAACGGGAGGGCCGATCACACCGCTTTTTGCCGTGGCCGAAGAAATCCTAAAACTCTCGCCAAAAAGCACGCTTTATTTCGTCGGCACTAAAAAGAAAGTCGAAAACAAAATCTTGGAAGCCTCGAGATTGTCCATACAATATCTTTCAATCCTTGCCGGCAAATGGCGCAGATATTTTTCCCTGTGGAATCTCACGGACCTTTTTAAAATTTTTGCCGGGTTTCTCAAGTCCATTTATCTGATCAAAAAGCATAAGCCGGATGTAATTTTTGGCGCCGGTTCTTACGTGCAAGTCCCTATGGCTTGGGCTGCTTTTTTTGCCGGAGTTCCGGTGGTCGCGCACCAGCCGGATTTGGATTTGCTTCTTTCCACTCGGCTGGTTTCGCCCATAGCAACGGCCATAACCGTTACTTTTGATACCAGCACGAAAGACTTCTCGGAATTTTCCGGACTTTTCAAAAAAATCAAAAAATCAAAAATCGTTGTCACGGGCAATCCCGTGCGCCAGGAGATTTTGAAAGGTTCTTTGGGTCAAGCCCGGAAAATTTTTGGGCTCAACGCTGATTTTCCAGTACTTTTCGTTATTGGCGGAAGCACCGGTGCCGCAAATCTCAACAAAATAGTTCTGGCGAGCCTGCAGGAATTAGTCAAATATGTCCAAGTGCTTCATGTGACTGGGGGGAGAGTCGCAAATCAAAACTTGTTTGAGCACCCTCATTATCATGCTTACGATTTTTTGGGACAAGAGCTCAAGCACGCTTTCGCGGCGGCCGATGTAGTGCTTAGCCGCGGCGGGATGTCGACAATAAGCGAACTAGCCGCACTCGGAAAGGCGGCGATTTTGGTGCCGCTCCCCCGGAGTCCTCAAGAGGATAATGTCAGACTGCTCGCGACGTTAAGAGCCGCGGTCGGGGTTTTTGAAGAATTTTTTACGCCGGACCTTCTAGTTGCGCTGGTCAGAAAAATCCTATGGAGTAAGGAAATTCAGGACACGGTGCGGACCAATATCAAAAAGCTTATGCCCAGGGACAGCGGCGCGCAAATTGCCAAACTTCTCCTAAAAACAGCTCAAACAAATGAAAACGCCTCGTAACAAAACGCCAAAAATCGGACTTGCGCTTTCGGGGGGGTCGGGGAAAGCCGTCGCGTTAATAGGTGTTTTGGAGGTTTTGAGAGAGCACAAAATACCGATCCAGTATATTACCGCCTGTTCTTCGTCCACTATTGTCGCCGCTAGCTACGTTTGCGGGACCATGGAACAGCTGAAGCAAGATTGGCTCAAGGCTGATAAAAAATTTCTCCTCAAACTTTTTGAGGTAAGCCAAGAGGGCAGTCGAGGAATTTTGAACATTGATAAGGGGGCGCAGTGGGCCAGACGCTATCTTGGAGACAAAAAATTTGAAGATGTCACTCCGAGGCTGGGCTTTGTCACGGTGGACATAGTTCGGGGCGAACCGCTTTTGTTATCCTTGGGAGATTTGGCCAAAGCCGGGCAGGCAAGCTGTGCCGTGCCGGGGTTCATAGAGCCCGTGGAATGGGGCAACCGGCTTCTCGTGGACGGCGGCCTTTTGAGCATCGTGCCGACTGTTCAAGCCAAAGAAATGGGGGCGGATATCGTTGTTGGAGTGGATATCGCGGCGACGCCCTACATGTTCACGCGGAAAATTTACCAGCTCAAGAAGGGTGTTGACGCCATCAAAAACAGTTTTCCCTTCAGGATTTACGCTAAACTCCACAGTTTGGTGGAAAAAGCGCTGACTAAATCTATAGATATTATATTTTACAATCAGTCGGACATATTTGAAGAAGCCAATTTAAATCCGGGAGTTCTTGCTATTTTGGGAAAAGCCATTGACATGTCCCAAACGCAACGGGAAAAGCGCTATCTGGCGAATTGCGATTATTTGATTACTCCGAATGTCAAGCACATGGGCGTGGCAGATTTTGAAAATGCGGCCCGAATGTTGCGGGAAGGCAGGCGGGCGGCCGAAGCCGCGATCCCGGAAATTCAAAAAGTCATCAGCGACTGGCAATGGAGGCAAAAAAATGGTTGATGAAGCACGCAAAGTTTTTTTTGTCGGCATCGGCGGCATAGGCATTTCCGCGCTTGCCAGAGTTCTTGGGGCGCAAGGCAGGAGCGTGAGCGGCTCTGATCTGATTAAATCGGAAATAAGCGACGAGTTAAATAAGGAAGGGATGGAGGTTAAAGTCGGACATAAAAAAGAAAATTTGCCGGGGGATGCAGAGCTTCTTGTTTACTCCACCGCCGTTCCTGAAAGTAATCCCGAAAGAGAAAGAGCGCGCGAATTGGGTGTCCCAGAACTTTCTTACCCTCAAGCGCTGGGAGAGCTTGCCAAAAGTTATGAAAAAGTGATAGCGGTTGCGGGCACCAACGGCAAAACCACGACCACGGCGATGATTGGCTGGATTTTGGAAGAAGCGGGTCTTGATCCGACTGTCGTAGTGGGCAGCAGAGTTTTGGCGTGGAACTCAAACGCTCGCGCCGGAAGCAAAAAATTTCTGGTACTGGAAGCTGACGAATACCGCCGCGCGTTTCTGAATTACCATCCTGATATTGCCATCATCACCAACATCGAAGCTGATCATTTGGACTATTTCAAGGGCTTGGAGGATATAAAAAGCGCTTTTGGGCAATTTATTGAAAACCTTAAGCCAGTCGGCGCAATAATTTACAATCAAAGCAATAAAAATGCCGGATCCGTAGTCAGCCGATTTGTCGGTTCTCGACTGAATGCCATTGCGAGGCCGTTTTCAACGGCCGAAGCAATCCCGCTTAAGATCCCCGGGCGATTCAACCAAGAAAACGCAGTTGCGGCTGCCGAAGCGTGCCGCGCACTGGGCGTTAGCGATGAAAAAATCAAATCCGCACTCGCGAGCTTTACCGGCACCTGGCGGCGGTTTGAAAAAGTCGGCAGGGCAGGGGAGACGGACATTGTTTCAGATTATGCTCATCACCCCGCGGGGATTAAGGCTGTTTGTCAGGCGGCTCTTGAGGTTTATAAGAATCCTTCGCGAATCCTGCTGGTTTTTCAGCCGCACCAACACAATCGCACCAAGATGTTGTTTAATGAATTTGTCCAAGCTTTTTGTTCATGCAGGATTGAGAGCATTATAATTTCCGAGATTTTTGACGTCGCCGGCCGAGAAGAGCGAAGGGATCAAGACATCAGCTCGCGCGATCTTGTTGAAAAAATTCTTGAATGCGGCAAAAAAGCAATTTATGCTCCCGACTTGAATGATTGCAAAAAAAAAGTCAAACAAGTTATACACAACTTCGACGCCGTCATCTTCATCGGCGCCGGGGATATTTATAAAGTAGCGGACCAATTAACCAAGAAATCAAAGAACCTTAGCCAAAAAATTGACTGATATCATAGACTAGTCTATGATATCAGTGCCTATCACATCCATTCTATGCCAAAATTATCTCGTTGGACATTAGAAGAAAAGAGAGAAAGAGAACTTCTTAATCAAATGTGGACCGCCATCACTCTTTTAGAGGATAAGGGAGAAGTCATTGATTTCCTGAAGGCCCTTCTTATGCCCTCGGAATCCTTAATGCTGGCCAAGAGGATAGAAATGGTCAAACTTCATGATTCAGGCTTGTCTTTCGGAGACATAAGAAAACTTCTGCACATTACTAAAGTTACTGCTTACAGATGGAAAGAGCGATTTGAACTGTATAGATCTGAATTCAAGTTTCTTATAGATCGTTTGAAAGAATTAGAGAGCGAAAAGCTCGCTCAAGAGGCGAAAAAACGCGAGATACCGCAACTTCGCAAGCGTCATTCTCTACTTGCTGGTGCTTTGGTCACGGCAGCAATTTTGGCAAATAAAAAAATTAAAAAGATATCCAAACGAAAATCAGCAAAAGCCCCAGTTTAATAGCTGGTATCATAGACTAGTCTATGATAACGACTCAAATTGTTTTATGATCACGATATTTTATGAGGCGCATGGAACGACGCTGGATAATGAGGCAGATCTGGCTTCGGGGTGGTTTGATGTAGAGTTGTCAAAGCTAGGCAAGAGGCAGGCGAAGGAAATGGGGGAAAGGTATAAAGACGAAAAATTTGATGCAATTTTTACATCTGATCTAAAGCGGGCTTACCGTAAGGCACAGATTGCTTTTGCAGGAAGAGGGATTAGGATAATCAAAGACAAAAGATTGCGCGAGTGTAATTACGGCGATCTCACCAGGCATCCGAACAATGAAGTTGAACCGCAAAAGATCAGACATATCAAACAACCGTTCCCTAATGGCGAAAGCTATGAGCAAGTAGTCGAACGAATAAAAGTACTTCTGGATTCCCGCCTTCGCGGGAATGACTGCACAAAATACGGAAAAGTTTTAATCATCGGTCATCGCGCCGCATGGTATGCTCTGGAAAATTTGATCAATGGCCGATCGCTTGAAGATTTAATCACCTCGCCCTGGCAATGGCAGCCGGGGTGGAGATATGAACTTAAACGAGAAAATTTGGATTGACTCATTTTTGTCGCTCGACAAAAATGGAGAAATAAAAAAGTATGTTACATGAGATAGAGACTAAAATCTTGGAGGTAGGTAAGGCGGAGCTTTCTCGAGTCCTCGATACCCTCGGCGCTAAAAAAATTGCAGAAGCTAGACTCAAGGTCAGTTGGTTCAGAACCAAAAATAGCAATGAGGGAGATGATAAATGGTATTTAAGAGTGAGAACTTATTCCAATGAAAAATCAGAGGTTACCTGGAAAGGCGAATCAGACGTCCTTGGCGCATCGCGCAAACATAAGGAAATAAGCTTTGAGACTGCCGAACCCGACAAAATGATGGATTTGTTTGCTGAATTAGGGCTTGAAAAGTATGCTTATCAGGAGAAAGACAGAATTTCTTGGATTTATAAAGATTGGCGATTTGATTTGGATCAGTATCCTGGGATGCCTTCATACCTGGAAATAGAGGGCTCAAGCGAAAACCATATTCAGGAAGCCATAGAAATTTTAGATCTAAAAAACCATGAAATTAGTTCAGAAGGAGAAAGAACTTTAATCCAGAACAAATATGATCTGGATTGGTATAATATGAAATTTTTTGGAAATAAAAAAAGAAGCACGAGGTGAGCCTCGTGCGGCAAGACGGAGGTGGAATATGATTCTTAACTTTCTTCTGCGGCGGATGGGCCGCGTGCAAGCTCTGCTTTTAGGATTGCGAGCTTTTGTTGGAATGCTGGACCTACCGATGCCTCCATCTCCAGCAGGGCCTCCAGGGAAGGCGAGAGATGCTCTTCAGCCTCAAGCCAGTCGGCTTCGGCGGTTCCGGGCAAACCCCGGCCGCTTCTTTCCACATAGATTTCGTGTGCCCTGCTTCGGACCATGTCCTCTAACTCTTTAGGTAGCCTCATAGTGTCCTCCTACATAAAATAGTTTATCATACAAGTATGAGAAAAATCAAAACCATTGTTCTCTGCAGCAGTGCGTCGTTTTATAAGCAATACTGGGAGATTAAATTAAGGATTGAGATTGCTTCGGCCATTAGAAACGGCCTCGCAATGACGCCCGATTTTTTTGAACCAACCTTTCTGCTCAATCCGATTTCAAAAATTTTGCCGAACTATGAGGAAGTGATGGGGGTGATACCGATTATATTGAACGGGGATTTGAACAGATTGTCATTGCGAGCGTAAGCGAGGCAATCTCGCATGAAATGAGATTGCCGCGGTCGTCCGCCAGAGGCGGACTCCCTCGCAATGACACGAAAATTTATGCTCAAAGTTGTCAAAAACTATCCTCTCAAAAAATTCACAAAGATGGCTATGGGCGGGCCGGCATCTTATTTTATTATTGTCAAAAGTGAGAAAGAACTGATCACGGCTCTAAATTTTGCCAAACAAAAAAGACTGCCGTGGTACGCGGTAGGGGAGGGGAGCAATTTGATCGTGGCGGATGAAGGGTTCAAGGGTATAATCATCGAAATTCGAAATTCGAAATTCGAAATTCGAAACGAAATGGTAACCGTCGGCGCCGGACATAATTTATTAAGTCTCATTCACAAACTAAATCGAAAAGGGCTTTCGGGAATGGAAAAAATGGCAGGGATTCCGGGGACTGTGGGCGGGGCGATCTACGGCTGTGCCGGGGCGTATGGGCAGGAGATCAAGGACTGGCTTGTTTCTGTGCGGGTCTTTGACGGCCAGAAATTTAGGGTTTTGAGCCGAAAACAGTGCAAATTTGGCTATCGGGAGAGTATTTTCAAGAAACGCAAAGACTGGATAATTACGGCTGCCACATTTAGACTCAAAAATGCGAAAAAAGAGGCACTTTTGAAGACTTCCAAAGCCATTATTAAACTTCGTGAAAAAAAGTACCCGCCCGGCCTCAAATGCCCCGGCAGTTTTTTCAAAAATATCAAGGTTTCGGACATAATGCCCGATATTCGCAAAAAATTTTTGCGGGTATTGCCCAAAGACAAAATTATGTACGGCAAAGTGCCCGTCGGCTATCTTTTGGAAGAAGTTGGAGCAAAGGGTATGCGATTTGGAAAGATCAAAGTTGCAAAACATCACGCTAATTTGATATACAATCCCGACGGCGGCAAAGCTTCCGACGTAAAAAAGCTTGCAAAAAAATTAAAAGCACTTGTCAAAAATATTTTTTTTGTTAGAATAGAAGAGGAGGTGCAGTATTTAGGGTTCAATTAGCTGTCATTGCGAGCGCAAGCGAAGCAATCCCAAAAAACTAGATTGCTTCGTCGTTTCACTCCTCGCAATGACGAGAATATAAAATGAAAATCCTTTTCAAAGGAAAAAATCTTGAACTTACGGAGGCTATCAAAAATTACGCCGAAGAAAGAGTTGGCCATCTTGAACATTACTGGGACGAGATTTTGGAGGCGAACATTGAGGTAGAGGCCTCCACCCATCACTTGAAAGGTCTTTTCCGCTGTGAAGTCAATCTGGACGTGCCGCAAAAGCATGTTTTGCGCGCGGAAGTAACTGACCCTGATCTTTACGCCGCCATAGATAAGGTCATACCTAAACTGCGCGAAGAAATAGAGAAAATCAAAGGCAAACAAAGGGTTAAAGATCGCCTTTTTAAGCGCTATCTCAAAACAGTATTCGCCTGGAGGCCGAGGAGGAGAAAAGGTAGAATTTAGAATCAAGAAAATAGAATGTAGAATGGAAAATAAGACGATTAATTTTCTAGGTATACCTCGAGTCAATCCCAAAGATGCAGAAGTTGTGATATTGCCGGTTCCGTTTGAGGCGACTACTTCCTATGGGCATGGCACTAAAAATGGCCCGAAGGCGATTATTGAAGCATCTCAACAAGTAGAATTATTTGATCCCGAATTGGGAGATGAGATCCAAAATTTGGTTAAAATCGCAACTGCACCAGAAGCAGTAGGGGAGAGGGGAGAGCTTCAAAGCATTGCCTCGGGCTATACTGACAAGTTTCTCATCTCTTTGGGCGGCGAACACTCTATCACGCCCGAACTTATCAAGCCCTTTATTTCCAAATATGAAGATCTATCAGTGCTCCAGATTGACGCGCATACTGATATGCGCGACGAGTGGGAAGGGTCAAAATATTCGCATGCCTGCGCTATGCGGCGCGTTCAGGAACAGGGTGTAACAAAAATCATACAGGTTGGGATCAGAAATACAGCTAAAGAGGAGCAAAAATATCTAAATTATGACAATATTTTCTGGAGAAATAAATTTGACTTAAATAAAATTTTGGAAAAATTAAGCGATAATGTTTATTTGACTTTTGACGTAGACGGGCTTGATGTTTCCATAATGCCGGCCACCGGCACCCCTGAACCCGGCGGTATTTCTTACGAGCAGGCGGAAGCTCTGCTCAAAGCCATCAGAAAGCGCAAAAATGTCGTCGCCGCGGATTTCGTGGAACTCTCACCCATCAAAGACATTCCGGCCTATGATTTTTTAGTAGCGAAATTGATTTTTAAGCTGATCGGTTATAAATATGCACCGCAACTGTGAATAAAATTCTTGCAAAAAAAAAAGAGATCTGTCAAAATTGAAATATGAACTACGATTTCGTCGTGCTGGGAGCAAACGGCACCCAAGGCAAAATTGCCGCGAGGGATCTTTTGGAGAGCGGCTATTCAGTCCTGTTGTGCGCTAACGATGATTATGGACTGGACAATCTAATCGACTACGAAAAAGCTGACTTTGCTCTTTTCAATCTTGAAAAAGTCGATCCCAAAAAGATCGCCGTCCGCTCGGACGAAGTAAAAAATCTCAGCTCTCTAAAAAGAATCCTGAAAAAATCCGGCGCCAAAGTAGTGGTCAACTGCATGATTGATGATTTCAACTTGCCGGTATCGGAATTGTGTCTGGAACTCGGGACCAATTATCTCGATTTGGATTCAGAGGACTGGGTTACACGCGAGCAGTTTAAACATTCACGCAAATATGAAGAAAAAGGATTAATCGGTATTACAGGGGCAGGGTCAACTCCCGGTATAACCAACGTGATGTTGCGGTATGTCCGGCCGGAGTTTGATACGATTGAAGAAGTCAAAGTTGGATTCGCTTGGAAATCGAATATGGATGAATTTGTTATTCCTTTCTCTCTAGACGCCATCGACGCTGAATTCAAAAGGGAAGCCACAGTGCTGGAAAATGGAAAATTTGTGAAAAGACGCCCCGAAGAATGCAATGAAGAATTTGACTACTTCCAAATTGGCAAACAAAAAACTTTTTATACTGACCATATTGAACACAATACTTTCTATGAATATTTGAAAGACGCTGGCATCAAAAATATCCATGTTTATTCCAGTTTCCCGGAATATTCGTATAATACATTGAAAAAATTGATCAAATTGGGCTTTACCTCAAAAGAAACATTAGAGTTAGGCAACAAAAAAGTCAGGCCCCTCGATTGCGCCACAGAAGTTTTACGGCGCAGCCCGGTTCCGGAAAACTATAAAGAGAAAGAAAATTTATGGCTCAAAGTCTACGGCACGAAGGATGGAAAGGAAACAGCAATAGAGATGGATGCTATTGCGGAGACTCTACCCGGTTGGGAAGAAGCAACCTGCAATATAGATACGGGTATGCCGGCTTCCATTATTGCCCAAATGATTTTTGACGGGCGTATCAGGGAGTGCGGGTTTTTCTCTCCGGAGTTCGTCGTCCCTGCCGGGGTATTCTTTGAGGAATTGGCAGCGCGTAAAATTTGGATATACAAGAATCGCAAAAAAGTCAATCCTCTCGGCATTCATAACCAAAAAGTGAAGCTTTTGTACTCAAAAAGGAATATCAAGGTTCGAACCATCGCGGTATGAATACCAGAAAATGGGCTTTGACTGGACTGGTGAGTTTAATTTTGGTTCAGATGTAAGCTCTGTAAGAACATAGGGAAAAAATCCATCCGCGCAGTTTGTTATCAATAATATAAGCCCCGTGAGAATTCGAAAAAAATTTCTTTTCGTGACTTGGAAGAACGATTCCGGACAGCTCGCTTGGCAGATACAAAAGGAAGGACACGTCGTTAAAGTTTA
This sequence comes from uncultured Candidatus Saccharibacteria bacterium, assembly GCA_964396685.1. Lineage (GTDB taxonomy): Bacteria > Patescibacteriota > Doudnabacteria > UBA920 > 2-01-FULL-46-14 > CAYNFS01. Next base: position 12,107 of record CAYNFS010000010.1, read on the forward strand.
TATCGATTATAAGTCTTGCCGTGATTGCTATGATGGTTTACTTGAAAAAGTCAGGTCTTGGGAAGATTATGTTGATTGGGCAGATGTAATAGCTTTTGATGAAATCGGTTTTGGAAAAAAAGCAGAATCCCTTCGCCAGCAGGGCAAAAGAGTTGTCGGCGGCACTTCATATTCTGATAAGCTCGAATGGGGGAGGGAATTTGCGCAAAAGGAAATGCAACGGGTGGGAATGACGGCTTTGCCCCGATGGGAGTTTACAGATTTTGCCGAGGCAATCAAATTTGTATACTCTCGTCCCGGCCGATACGTATTTAAACCAAGCGGCGCGGTTTCATCGGGCAACCACAATTTACTTTTTGTAGGACAGGAGGAGGATGGCAGTGATATCTTGGAAGTTTTAAAGATCAATCGAAACAAGTGGAAATTTAAGATCAAAAGATTCCTAATCCAGACCTATGCAGAAGGGGTGGAATTGGCCGTCGGAGCTTTTTTCAACGGGAAAAAGTTTTTGTTACCCATCTGTTTAAATCAAGAGTTTAAAAGGATGTACCCGGCAGAACTCGGGCCGTTAACAAACGATATGGGCGTGCTCATGTTTTGGGTTGAGCAGTCTCCTCTCTACGAGTTAACTTTAAAGAAGATGGAGCCAACTTTGGCTAAGACAGGCTATGTTGGCTATATCGACATAAACTGCATTATCAATCAAAATGGCGTTTATCCATTGGAGTTTACGGCACGGTTTGGCTATCCGACGATTGACGCTCAACTTTCAGCAATTCGGATGCCCATCGGAGATTTTCTCTACAATCTAGCCGACGGGGAAGACTTTAAAGTCCCGATCAAACAGAAATTTCAGGTTGGAGTCTGTGCAGTCCTGCCGCCATTTATTTCTGATAGTCCGCGCGACATGGCTGTATATCGCAATTTACCGATCTTTTTTGAAGGGCGAAAATGGGACCTGCCCGGTCTGTGTTTTAAGGATGTAAAATTAGAAAAGTTCATTCTGCGGGTTGCGGGCGAGGCAAAGTTGGTTTTAGTGGCCACTGGCAGCGGACAAACAGCTGAACAGGCACGTAGGCAGGCGTACCGACTCATAAGAAAAGTTCAAGTTCAAAATTGTTTTATCGACCTGATATCGGCCAGCGTTGGAAGCAAGATGAAGCCCTACTAAAAAAAATGGGGGTATTTAACAACATGAATAAAAAAGATCTCTCACGCAAGCTGGCTCATAAAACATTTTGCCGCCTAAAGCCCTCAGCAATTTCAGGTGTCGGAGTTTTTGCTATACGGGAAATTCCTAAAGGAGTAAATCCTTTTCAAGATTGCCGTCAGGCCCGTTTGATCGCTTTTAGGGAAAAGGAACTGGCGATGTTTGCGCCGGGGGTAAAAAAACTGATTAAAGATTTTTGCATTGTGAAAAACAGCCTGTATCTGGTACCGCATTTTGGTCTAAATTGTATTGATCTCGCTTACTATTTGAATCATTCTAAAAATCCAAATATGCGGGCTATGGTGCAAAGCAAAAGCGGCGATGTTGAATTTATTACAAGAAGAAGAATAAATAACGGCGAAGAACTAACTGTCGATTATAAGACTTACAGTGAAAAGTGAGGAAGTTTTTCACAAAAAAATGAGTCTGAAAACTCTGAAAAACAAGATATTAAGTTCGCCAGTTGAGCACATTGACATCAAGACGCTGGATGTTAAAAAGCTTGTCAATGCCTATTCGCGGATGTCTTTTTCTTCGCGCGATTTAGCGAGAGCCGTTGAAATTTATAACAAGATGTTATCTGACAAGAGCGCGTCTGTTTGGCTTACTATCGCGGGTTCCACAGCTGCCGCTGGCTGCATGCAAGTCTATGTTGATATGGTCAAAAACAATATGGTAGATGTGATTATAGCGACGGGTGCTACTATCGCAGATATGGATTTTTTTGAGGCCCTTGGATTCAAACACTATAAGGGAACGCCAAATATTGACGACAGTTTATTGAGGAAGCTTTATATTGACCGTATTTACGACACATTTATTGATGAAGAGGAACTGCAGGAATGTGACAAGACAATAACTAAAATTGCAGATTCTTTGCCCAAAAGACCGTATTCCTCGCGCGAATTTATCGCGGAGATGGGGCGGTATTTAACAAAGCATTCTAAGAAGAAAAATTCCTTGGTTCAAACGGCTTACGAAAATAATGTACCGATCTTTTGCCCCGCATTTTCAGATTCTTCTGCGGGCTTGGGCTTGGTTTTACACCAGTGGAAAAATCCGGGACGCCATGTAAGCATTGACTCGGTAAAAGATTTTTTGGAATTGACCAAAATAAAACTGGCAAGTAAAAATACCGGGCTTTTGATGATCGGCGGGGGAGTGCCGAAGAACTTTGCGCAAGATACCGTAATTTCAGCGGAGGTTCTAGGATACAATGTGCCTGCCCACAAATACGCGGTCCAAATCACGGTTGCCGATGTCAGGGATGGGGCGCTATCATCCTCAACTCTGAAAGAAGCAAGTTCTTGGGGAAAAGTTAAGACTAGTTACGAGCAAATGGTTTTCGCCGAGGCCACAATGGCTTTGCCGATTCTTGCCGCCTACGCTTATCAAACAGGGCACTGGAAAAAACGAAAAAGTAGAAATTTCTCCGAGATGTTTTGAAATGCCAGGCCCAAGCAAGCCTGGTTTTTTTGTTGATGTCTGTAAAAATATTGTGCGACGGATTGTATCAAATTTGTCGATCGACCAAAATGGTATAATGATCGATTGAGTTACAAGATTAAAAAAGCTAAATCTGGCTTGTAGCGGTACTCGGAGATGATTATTTGTCGCTCAACGTCTGGTTCAGACTAGCCAAGTTTGATGATCTTATGATTCGAGCCATGACAGTGAGAAAGCTCGAGGGTGCATTCCTTATCGCATTCCACAACAACAGCCTGATGGAAGGAAAGGGGAATATAAAAGAACGGAACAAGAAAAACACCTATCACGTCGCACAAGGTAGGTTCTAAGACGCGCTGTCGCTGAAAACCGGACTATTTTTAAATACGACAGAGTTTCGACTTTTCAAGAATCCCATTTTATTTCTGATTTGGACTAACTTTTGGTTCTCCTCTTGAGCAAGTTTGGTTTTGTTTCTTTTTAGCCCTCAAAGTAAACTTCCTAAAAAATGGCATGATTTTAGAGTACAAATCATCCAGATTTTGTACACCAAACCAAATTATGCTCCTAATTTTTGAATGATAAATCTTTCCACAAGCCAAAGTGTTTTTGATCTTTTCGAGAATTTCTAAATCATCTTCTCGTATTGATATTGCGAAGTACGGTATCCAGCGGTAATACTTTGGCTGCCCCACTCTATTTAATTTGGTTTCACTTCTATAGGTCAAATAAAAACAGCCCTCGCCATCCACAAATCCGGCGATATAATCACCGGGCAGAGTCTCTAATTTCCTGTCCATAAGCTATTGTAAGAAATTCAGCGGATTATAAGTGTAGCCGTACGGAATTTGATAAGGGCCGTAAGTTGATTGAAAAGCGCCAGATTTGATATTGAAGCCTTCCTCGTCAAATATCGTAAAATGCAAATGGTAGCCGCGCTCCGGGCCGTACAGGAGTCTTGTGGTGTTGCCCGAATTGCCCATAAATCCAATCAAATCGCCGCTTCTCACCGGTTGCCCCGCGGAAACTATGAAATTTTGCATGTGCCCGTAAAGCGTGTAGATATTAAATATCTTGCCGTCTTTGCTTAGAGTGTGTTTGAGCACAATCCAGTTGCCGTAAGCGGCTTGTCCCGTGCCTGTGGCGTAAACGATGCCATCACCTGAAGCGTAAATTTTGGTTCCGGGCGGCGCGCCTATGTCAATTCCATTGTGGAAGGTATAGCCTAGGGCCGTAAAACCGGTATTGCCATAGCCTTGCGTTAAAATCCCTGAAGTCGGCCAGCGCAGAAGCCCCACAATCGGCGGCAGAGTTTTATCCCCGAGTCGCTGACGAATCGCAACTTCCAGCTCGAAGATTTCCCTTTCAACTTCTTCCTGTTTTTTGGCCGCTTCGTTCAGAAGCGTTTGGTAGATTCTTTCCTGCCCCCGAGTGCGGCTTAGCAAGGCCTGTTTGCTGTTCCTTTGGTCCTCCAAAGATGCTTTGGCTATATCCAGTTCCTGTTTCAGTTCCTGATATTTGGCAAGCTCTGTCTCAAGTTCCGCCTTTTTCTCTTCAAGTTCGGCTTTCAGTTTTTTTATGATTTCAAGAAGCTCTTGGGTTTTCTCCTGCAAGTTTGTCGCGTATTGCACCTGATCCAAAAACTGCGAGAAAGTGTTGTTGCCCAAGGTCATCTCCAGCGCGCTTACCGTGTCGTACTCGTTGATGAGGCGCAGGGTTTCAGCCAAAAATTCTTTTTGTTTTTCTATCTGTTCTTCTTTTTCGCGGATCGCTATCTGGGTTTCCAAAATTTTGACCGAGATTTGCTCAATCTGAAGCTGCACCGCCGCAATTTGTGTTTCAGTCTGTTTGATCTGAAGATCAAAAAGCGCAACTTCGTTTTTGAGCGAAGCCGCCTGTTTCTGTTTGCGCACAATCTCCCGCTGGTAATTCTGGATTTCTTCCGTTATTTGTTCAAGTTTTTGTTGTTTTTCCGAAATGTCCGATCTTAAGTCGTCCACCGGAGACTGGGCTGAAGTTATGCCAAAAACCAGAGAAAATAAAATTGTGGTTATGAGAAGTTTTTGTTTCATTGCTGTGTAACGCGTTGTCATTGCGAGGAGTCCGCGATGAAGCAATCTCGGCGGATTGTAATGACCTGTAGAGAAATTATATCACAAATTTCACAATTTTTCAATCGCTTTTTGGATGCGCTTGAGTATTATTTCTTTTCCATTTAGCAAGGTCAACAATGCTTCCATGATTTCAAATGGACCAGGAGAAGCCTTGAGGCCGGTAAGCGCAACGCGCAGAGGCCAAAGAGTTTCGCCAGTGCCTATCCCCTGCTCTGAAAGAAGATTTAAGATTTTAGATTTAAGATTTAAGAGCGAATCTGCATTTTTGAGAAATTCGTGCACTTTGGTGAGATTTTTTTTTATTTTTTCTTTCGGCGTGTCCTTCCAAATCAAAAGTCCTGCTTCGTATTTCGGTTCTTCGAAAAAGAAATAAAACTCTGGCAATTTGTCCTCAAGCTCTGATGGTCCTTTTACCCTCTCCAGTATTAACGGCCAGATTTTTTGGAAAAATTTTTCCCCCTCACCCTCCCCTCTCCCCTGGCGAGGGGAGAGGGTGGGAGAGAGGTTGCCAAATTTTGACTTAAGCAGCCGCATCGTCTTTTGATACAGGGGGTCTTTAGCGCCCAAATTTAATCTCTTCCGCCATTCGCGGTTTATAAAATCCAGTTTCTCTATGTCAAAAATCGCGCCAGCTTTGTTCACTTTGTTCAAATCAAAAGCTTTAATAAGCTCGTCAAGCTCAAAAATTTCCTGTTCAGTTTTAGGATTCCAACCCAAAAAGGCCACAAAATTCAGAAGCGCTTCCGAAAGATAGCCTTTCTCTAAATATTCCTTGACTGCCACATCGCCGGTTCGTTTGGAAAGTTTTTTTCGATTGCGATCCAAAATCAAAGGCAGATGAGCAAACTTTGGCATTTCCCATCCGAATGCCTGATAAAGCAAAATGTGTTTGGGTGTTGAAGGGATAAATTCTTCGCCCCGAATAACGTGCGTAATACCCATTAGATGGTCGTCAACTACGTTGGCAAAGTTATAGACCGGCCAGCCGCCGGATTTGATGAGTATCCCGTCGTCGAGCGTGCGGTTTTCAATGCTGACCTTGCCGTGGACCAAATCTTCAAATTCCGTAATTCCCTCTTCCGGGATGTTTTGGCGGATGACAAACCCTTGAGCGCCCCCTCTCTTTTTCCAAAGAGAGGGTTGGGGTGAGTTTCTCAAGCAATGCTTGTCGTAGCGAAACGGGCGTTTCTCTTTTTCCGCCTGCTTTTTTAGCTCGGCGATTCGTTCTTCCGAGCAGTAGCATTTATAAGCGGCATCTTTTGTAATCAGTTCTTGAATGTGTTTTTGATAAATCTCTAACCGTTGAGACTGGAAAATTGGCCCTTCGTCAAAATTTAGTCCAAAAGTTTTCAACGTTTCAATGATATTCTCTACAGCGTCCGGTACTTCCCTGCTTTTGTCCGTGTCTTCAATGCGCAAAACAAACTGCCCCTTTTGATTTCTTGCGAACAAAAAATTAAAAAGCGCGGTGCGCAAACCGCCGACATGCAAAAACCCTGTCGGGGACGGTGCAAATCTGACTCTTGTGGTTTTATCAGCCATGTTTAGAGTTTAGCTTTGAAACAATACCAAATCAACCCAAAAACGCCTTTTAGGATCCTAAACGCCCGCCAGGGCTGGGTCAGGAGCCGCCAGAGCCACTCCAAGCCCCGTAAAGCCCAAAATTTGGGCCTATAAGGCCTAATACCGGCCAGATAGTCAAATGTGCCGCCCAACCCGATAGCTAGCCTTATTTTGAGGTCCTTAAGGTTTTGAGCAATCCATTTTTCCTGGCGGATGGGGCCTAGCGCGACGAAGAGGAAATCGGCTTTGCTGGTATTGATTTTCTCTGTCATTGCGAGCGAAGCGAAGCAATCTCCCGGATGTTGGGATTGCTTCGTCTCCGTCCGCCTTAGGCGGACGGACTCCTCGCAATGACAATCCGCCAACATTGGGCCATAAGCCCCCGCAATCTTGAGATTTGAGATTTGAGATTTGAGATTTTCGGCCGCGAGAACCGGCGTATCACCAAACCCCCCCAGCAAAAATATTGAAAAATTGTTCTCGGCCGCGAGTCTAGCCAAATCCCAAATAAATTCTGATCCGGAAATTTTTTCCGAGATGGGACCACGGATGTATTTGGAGTAAAAAATAATTGCAGCTAAACTTTTGATCAAGTTCCATAAATTTTTGATTCTTGATTCTTGATTCTTGATTTTTAGGTATTTAGCGGCCCAGAGGATGCCGATCCCGTCAGGCAGAGCAATGTCGGCCGAGTTTAAAATGTTTCGAAATTCCGAATCCTTCTGGGCGGCGACAATTGATTCAGAATAAGGAGTGACAATGAAAGTTGATTGCCCAGATTTTAGACGTTGATTAATATCGCGTAAAATTTCTGCTTTGGTTTCCGCATTAATTTGTACTCCCAAAATGTCAATTTTCATCAGAGTTTTGCGCTTTGCGCTTTTAGTTTTGAGTTTGATTCAAAGCAAAGCTTTGAATTAGCCTATGCGTTGCCGCTCCCGGAGTCAATTCACTCTCGTATAGATTGACCCTCTCCGCCATGAATTCCACAGGCTTAAAGTGCTGCGGTTTCCAAGTCATTCTTCTGCCGGTTTTGGATTTGCAAAACAGAATGTGCGGCTGATAACCGCGGCGTTCGGTTTTCCCAAGCCTGGCGTGCTTTAATCGGAATTTGAGTTCATTTTGAATTTCGGAAATGGCAACGGGGTCCTCGGGCATGACCCAAAGCATGTCGCGTTCCTGCTTAAGCAGGCCCAATTTTATCGGAAACGGCCTATACGTCGGAGCAACTCCTGCTATAACCAGCTTGGCTTCTTCTATTTCACGAGGTTTGAGCTCTCCTAAAAAATTCAAAGTGATATGCAGGTTTTGAGGCTTCATCCATTTGATCCAATAAATATCTGGTTTCTGCAGACTCTGAAAATAAGCTTGAATTGCTTTTGGAAGATCAATGCTTATAAATATTCGTTTGTGCATAGCCGTATTATACCCTAGTTTTCTGTTATAATTAAGGCATGGCAGAGTTCAAACACATCGTTAACGTAATACCGCTTACCCGGATGAGCCTTTCTTCAGCCCAGATTTTTACTTATCTTGTGCCGCTTAAGTTGCAGGGACAAATTCGGTTGGGACAATTAGTCAAAATCCCTTTCGGCAAACGCGAAATTTTCGGAGTCGCAAGTTCTCCCGAAATGCACCGAATCGGCGATGAGGTGAAGGGTTTGAAAGAACTTGCCAGACTTGTTAACCACGTGCCCGTTGCGACTGAAAAAACACTCGCCCTGGCCAACTGGCTTTCGCAATACTATGTTTGTTCTTTGGGGCTAGCGCTCAAGGCTATGCTGCCAAAATTTGCGAGCCGTCCAAAGCCTCCGGAAATTGCGGGTTTTGAAAAACATAATCCCGACTTCGTCCTTACGGAACACCAGTACCGAGCCGTAGTCCAAATAAGCAATGCTTTGGGCAGCAGCCAGAGTTTCTTACTGCACGGAGTTACAGGCTCGGGTAAAACCGAAATCTACATGCAGGTCATGCAGAGGCTTCTGCCTGCAGGCAAACAAGTCATCATGCTGGTTCCGGAAATTTCTCTGACTGCCCAAGCCATAGAACGGTTTGCCCGAAGATTCGGGATTGAGAAAATAGCCGTCCTGCACAGCGGTCTAAAAGACACGGAGCGTGCTTGGACGTGGCAGAAAATCCGTGAAGGTGAAAAATCAATCATCATCGGTCCCAGGTCAGCGATTTTCGCGCCGGTTAACGACTTGGGGCTCATCGTCATAGACGAAGAACATGACAGCTCTTTCAAACAGTACGATCAGAATCCCAAATATCACGCAAGAGAAGTGGCAAAAAAACTTTCGGAGTTTTGGTCGTGCCCTTTGGTTCTGGGAGACGCCACGCCGTCAATTGAGACTTTTTATGAGGCCTCAAGAAAGGGAGCAAATTATCTTAATCTCCCCCACCGCATCAAAGCCGATGCGAACCTTCCGAAAGTCCAGATTATAGACATGCGCAAGGAGATTGAGAGCGGAAATTTTTCCATATTCAGCGAATTTCTCAAACTTTCTGTACTGGAGAATTTGAAGAAAGAAAAACAAATAATTTTATTTCTCAATCGCCGGGGTGCGGGAAGCGTTGTTTTGTGCCGGGACTGCGGCTATGTGTTAAGCTGTGCAAATTGCAGCACGAGTCTCGTCTGGCACGAATCCGCCAAAAGCCTAATCTGCCATCATTGCGGAAAAAAATATCCTTATCCCGCGCTCTGTCCTTCCTGCAATGGAGCCCGCATCAAGCATCTTGGGATTGGCACCGAGCTTGTGGAAGAGGGGCTTAAAGGATTTTTGAAAAGAGAAAAGATAAATTACAAAACGATCGTGATAACCCGAATGGATCAGGATACGACGGCCAAAAGAGGGACGGGTTCGCAAATTTATGCACTATGGGCGGCCGGCAAAATCAACATTCTTGTCGGCACTCAAATGATCAGCAAAGGCTGGGATGTTTCCCGCGTGGGACTTGTGGGAATCATCTCTGCCGACACCATCTTGCATCTTCCGGATTTTCGGTCAAATGAGCGCACTTTTCAGATTTTGACCCAGGTGGCTGGGCGCACCGGACGCGGCAAAGAACAGGGGCTTGCGATTTTGCAAACTTACAACCCGCAAAACCCGGCGATTTCGGCGGTTCGGACTCACGACTATGAGACTTTTTTTGCAAGCGAGATCGCGGAGCGGAAGAGGCTTTCCTACCCTCCTTTTGTGAAGCTTGTCAAATTAACTTTTCGCCACAAATACGAGAAAAAAGCCTTGGAGCATGCGCGCAACGGCTTGAAAATTTTACTGCAAAAAAGAGATTTTCCAGTCGAGATTGTAGGGCCGTTTCCCGCATTTATTGCCAAGCTTCGCGGACGCTACCAGTACCAGGTGATCTTAAAACTTGATCGGGACCGGGAGCATGATTTGTATAACTATCTCCTGAACCTGCCTAGCGATGTTGATATAGATGCAGACCCCGAAACACTGCTATAATCCATGCATGACCAAAACACTTAGACTGCATACGCTACCAAAAGACGAAGAGGTTTTACGCGCCAAAAATCAGGAGCTCTCTTTTCCTCTTCCAAAAGATGTTAATAAGCTGATTGAAGACATGAAGGCGACTGTCAAAAAAGCGCCCGGCATTGGGCTTGCCGCTCCCCAAGTGGGCAAAAATCTCATGCTGGCCGTCATTAATCTCGCAGAATTTGGGATTGAGCCATTTGCGATCATAAATCCGAGAATTGTCTCCAAATCCATAAAAAAAACCGACATGGAAGAGGGGTGTCTCTCCATGCCGGGGCATTTCGTCAAGGTCCGCCGGCCCGCCAAAGTCGAAGTTGAGGCTTTCCGCGAGGATGGCCGAAAATTGAGAATCAAGGCCGACAGGCTTCTTGCCAAAGTCCTCCAGCACGAGATTGATCATCTGAATGCGACTTTAATAGTCGATAAATGAAAATTATATTTTTTGGAACATCCGAATTTGCGATTCCGGCCCTACAGAAACTGCATGAGTCGGATTTTGAGATTGTTGCCGTAATTACCCAGCCTGACAAACCGGCGGGACGCAAACAAAAGCCTCTCCCCTCCCCTGTTAAAACCTGGGCGCTTGAGCGTGGATTGAAAGTTCAGCAACCGCTAAGTTTAGAAATTAGAAATTTGAAAACGGAAATTTCTGATGTGGGGGTGGTGGCTTCTTATGGAAAAATAATACCCAAGTCGCTTTTGAGCTGGCCGAAACACGGAATATTAAATCTCCATCCCTCTTTGCTGCCAAAGTATCGCGGCCCCTCCCCTATTCACGCCGCGATTCTCAATGGCGATGCCGAAACCGGGATAAGCATAATTAAACTCGATGAAGAAATGGACCACGGCGACATTGTCGCAACTATAACCTATAACCTAAAATCTAAAACCTATTATAAAGAACTGCATGATGAGCTTGCAAAATTGGGAGCTGAACTCATAGTGAAAATCTTGCCGGACTATGTTTCAGGAAAAATTAAGCCTGCACCCCAAGACCATTCAAAAGCAACATTTACAAAAATCATCACGAAAGACGATGCCCGAATTGACTGGTCAAAGTCGGTTCAAGAAATCGAGCGTCAAATCCGCGCCTATCACATCTGGCCCGTCGCTTGGACCACGCTTTCCGGCAAGAGATTAAAAATTTACAAAGCAACATCCTTCCCTCCTCCCCAGCCGTTGGGAGGAGAAGGAGGAGAGGTCGCCGGAATGGTAATTGCAGAAGACAATAAAGCCAGTGTTCATACAGGCAGCGGCATTTTGCAAATCTTCGAACTTCAGCTCGAGGGCGGCAAAATTCTCCCGGCTTCCGAGTTTATCAAAGGCCATCGCAACCTCAAGGGAGCGATTCTTCAATAAATTCCAGGATCTTTTTCTTGAAAATTTCCTTATCATGTTGCTGGGCAAATTCGCGCAATTTTTTTGCGTCAAATTTCATATTTTCCAGCCTTTTCACGGCAGCACTGACGGCGTCAGCGCTCTGATCGGACATCAGCGCGCCATTTTCCCCGTCTTTGATAAATTCGGCGGAGCCGCCTCGGTTTAGACCAATCACCGACGTACCGCAGGCCAAAGCTTCCAGAACCATGATGCCGGCGTCTTCCAGAGCCGGGAAGACAAAGGCTTTGGCCCCCGTGTAAAGTTCTTTAAGTTCGGCGTCTGTCACGTGTCCCAAAAATTCGATATTTTGTTTGGCCAGCTTTCTTAACCACGGAAACTGGGTACCGTAGCCTGCCACTTTTAGGGGCAGGTTCAATTTGTTGAACGCCTGCACGACAAGATCAATTCGCTTGTAGGGCTCGAGTCTGGAGGCGGCGAGATAGTAGGTTTTAGGTGTTAGCTTATTGCTTGTAGGTTTGAAGAACTGCGTATCCACTGGCGGATAAATCACGACCGAGTCGCGATTGTAATAGCTTTTGATTCTCTCTTTGACCGTGCGAGAATTGGCAATAAGATAATCAGGCCGCTGGGCCGCTGCATAATCCCAGCCGCGAAGGTAATATTGCAGATAAGGCTTGATCGGCCATTTGATAAGCCCCGAATACGGCAGGCTTTTCAGATACTCATCCATGTTGAACCACAGATAGCGAGTGGGAGTATGACAGTAGGAGATATGAAGTGTGGGAGGAAAAGTTTTAACCCCTTTGGCGAAAGCAGATGAGTCCGAAAGCACCAAATCGTAACTTGTGAGTTTGAAACTTTCTATCGCGGAAGTCATGAGCGGCAGAAACCATTTGTAGTTTTTGCCGCGGAAAGGCAGTTTATTTAGAAAACTTGGCCGGATGTCATAGCTCGCAAAAACGCCCTCGGTGGCAAGCTCGTCATATACTAAAGTGAACACGGGGGCTTTGGGGAAAATTTCGTGAAAAGCCTGAAGCACCCGTTCGGCACCTCCAAGCTGGGTGAGAAATTCGTGAACAAGAGCAACGCGCATAAGTTGGCTAATAATCCTCTTTTGGCCTTTTCGTCAAAAGCAGAACGACGGTTTTGAAAATGATATGCAGGTCCAGCCAGACTGACCAGTTTTCCAAATAAAATAAGTCAAGCTTGATTTCTTCTTCAAACGGCAGTTCCGGGTTGTAAATTTGGTTGATTTGAGCCAGCCCCGTCGCTCCGGGCTTGATCGTGAAAATTTTTTTGTACTGATTTTCAAATTTGGCCACCTCTTTGATCATATGGATGCGCGGCCCCACCAGGCTCATTTGACCGCGCAGGATGTGCCAGAGCTGGGGCAGTTCATCAAGCTTGGTTTTTCTCAAGATACGGCCTATTCCAGTAACTCGGGGGTCGTTTTTGATTTTGACGTAAGGGCCGTGACGGGTGTTTATTTGCTCCAGTTCTTGGCGTATCCTGTCGCCTGCAGCAGTCCCTTCGGACATTTCGTGATGCATCGAGCGGAATTTGTAAAATTCAAAATTGTGGAAAGAAGAACCGCGCCGTTGATGAAAAAATATCGGACCGCGGCTATCGAGTTTGATAGCAAGAGTGATCAGGAGAAAAAAAGGCGAAAACAACAGGAGGCCAACTGCCGCGACGACAATATCCATCGTTCTTTTGACGACTTTTCCCCAGCCGTCGAGAGGAGTATTTTTGAGCCTGATTATCGGCATGCTCCCGATGACATCTGTTTCTATGTTGGCGCGGTGGCTTTCCAAAACACCCGGTAAATAGACAAATTTAATGCCGAGGTTTTCGCACAGGTCAACCAAATTTAGGACTTGATCATTGCCAAGCTTGGGATCGGCCTGCAAAAGCTCGTCAATTCTTTCCTGCCGGTGCATTTTTTCGATTTCTGCCAAAATTTCGTCACGATAAACGAATTGCCCCGCGATCTGGTAGCCCAAGCGGGAATCGGCGCGTATTTCCTCGATGATCTGGCCGGTCTTGTTCCCTTTGATGATTACCAGGCGGTGCCGCCCCACCCCTTTGGCCAGAAGGTTTCGCTGAATGAGCAGAAGAACCGCTCGGCCAAGCCCCACGAGCGTTATCGCCAATACCCACCCCATGAGGATGATGAGACGGGAGGGGAACAGATTGCGATCAAAAAAGAACAAAATCACGACAATCATGAGCCCGGCCGAAACCGCCGTGGTCACCCTGCCGACCTCGCGCCAAATTCCTCTGGTGCTTTTCTGGGTATAAAGGCCGTTTAGGGCGAAAAGCAAAAGCAGAAACGGGATGGCGGCCAGAATGAGCTTAAGATAATCCTGAAAAGACAAATCAAAAAGTACCGGCAGAGTTTCCACGCGGTACCGTAAAAAATAAGCCAGTGAGGCCGCTATTAAAATCATCAAAAAATCCACCGGAACGGATATGACGTTGAAAATAAGCTCGGACTTTTTCATGGGCTAATTATACCAAATCAAAAAGCCCCAAGTAAGTCTATAAGCCGAATTCTGTCTTTGTGCAGTCATCTATCTAGCCCCGACGTTGCCGTCGGGGTCAAGCGCCCGACCAATTCTTGGGCTTGCACTCGGGTAAGAGTTTTGCCGTTTCACCCCCGAAGTTGCCTTCGGGACTCGTCCCGCTCCTTCTTGCGAAGGGGCGGGGCGCCTCAACCCTTTCGGGTTTCGGCGTCTCTGTTCGCATCTCTATCCTCGCGGACGACGGGCGTTACCTCCGACGCCCCTTTCGGGGGTCGGAGCTCCGTACCTAACCATTAGGGGTAAGCGTCGGAGCCGCTACCTTTGAAATTGATAACTCATATGTGGCTATCAACTTCGGAGTGTTCGGACTTTCCTCCCCGCCCTTTTGGTCACACTAATATACTATTTTTAAGTCGCTTCTTGAGATGTCCGATAACACTGCCGTGGTGTTTCAATTTTCGTTCTCTCTCAAGGGCGTCTTTTTTGTGAGCGTAAGCTTCATAATAAACCAGCTTGAATGGCGCATACGCTTTTGTTGCCAGGTCTTTTCGTGCATTATGTTGTTCAAATCTCCTGCGTAAATCGTTCGTGTTACCTATGTAAATAAAATTCGAGTTTAAACTTTTGATTAGATACACATAATGCATAATGGGACCAAAAGGGCGGGGCGACTACCCGACTTACTTGGGGCACATTAATATTAACAAAAAATATAGATTTGTCAAGGAATTTACTCCGCCAATCTATATCTAAAATATTCTCATATTCTTAAGAATGTAAGAATATGAAAGGTTAGCTTAATACCCGGCAAAGTCTTCGGATTTAATTTTCATAGGGTTTAAATTCAGCGAAATTAGCATATCAAAAACATCGTGAACCATCCCCGGCGCTCCGGCAATATAGAAAAACGGCGAGTCCAAATTCGACACGTTTTTTGCCAAAATATCGGCATTGACTCTCCCCTGCTCTGCTGTCCAAATCAAAATCGGATTAAATTGCGGAAGTTTTTTAGAAAGCTCGTCGATTTCGTCAAGAAAGGGGGTTGTTTTTTTGTCGCTATTTGAATAAAAAAGTGTGATTGGCACTCGTGCAACGCGATATGACAAATCCTTAAGCATACTCATAAAAGGAGTGATTCCAATCCCGCCAGCGACAAAGACAAGAGGTTCTTGAAGAAACTCGGGTAAAACCAAATCCCCTGCCGGTTCTCTGATTTCCACGTCTGCGCCTGGCGGCAGTTCAACAAGAGATTTTTTGAAAGCCGAATCTCTTATTCTAGTGGTTATTGAAAAAATATCGTTTTCATGAGGGGCGTTGACCAGAGAAAAGTCGCGCGTATGACCCTGCGCATCGTTATAAGGCGGATTTAGAAGCGTAATTGTCGTATACTGGCCGGCTTTGAAAGCAACGGGCTTGGGAAGCTTAAAATCTGCCCGCAAAGTTCCTTCCGTGACATGTTGTTTCTTATGCAGTTTGGCAATCATGCGGACAAATTTATAAATCAGTCAGGTAGGACTGAATGAATTTTTCCACTCCAGCCACGGTTTGATCTTTGACCTTTGGATTGCTTTCCGCCACCCATTTCGCAAAATTATAAAGTTCCACATTATCGACCCTGATCCATTTTTCATTTTTATACAAAAAATAAAGAAGTGTGGTTACAGCAATTCTCTTGTTTCCGTTTTGGAATGGATGATTTTTGATCAACAGGTAGAAGAGAATCGCCACTTTTCCGACAAGACCACGATATAACGCTCTGCGGTTAAACGTTTGAAACGGACTGGCAAGACAACTTTCCAGGACATTTGGATAACGAGACCCAAAATCCGGAATCGGCTCATCCCATTCCATAAGCTCTTTTGCGAGTCGAAAAGCAATTTCATGAACTTCTCCTACGGAGACGGCTTTCACAGCTATTCCTGCCCGAGTAATTTAAGGGTTTCGCCGTATTCCCTCACCACTTTTTTCACAGCCTCTGCGATCTGCTTTTTTGTCTTTTCAGAGATAGTTTCACCTAAAGACGACGCCAGATTTTTTTTGTCAATAACGAAATTCCTGCCAATTTTTTTGGCTTTGATTTCGCCCTTCTTTATTTTTTTGAAAACTGCTATGCGGCTAATTCCCAAAAGTTTGGCCGCTTCAGCTGTGGAAATAAAATTTTTCATATACAAAGGTTAACATATGTTAACCAGCAAGTCAATGGTTAACAAGACTATTTAAGCTTTCTCACAATCCCTTTGTTCGCGTCTACACCGGTAGCATATCCTTTCGGGATAACTACTGGGCAGGCCACGACCCTATTACTTTTTGCCACTTCTTTTAAGAATTTTGACGATTCCTTTATTAGCGTCAACTTCCACAAAATCCCCGTCTTTCAGAACTTTGGTGGCGATTTTGGTGCCGATGACGCAAGGGATTCCCAGTTCACGAGACACAATCGCTGCGTGCGAGGTGATCCCGCCTTGCTCTGTAACAATAGCCGCCGCTTTTTTCATGGCTGGCACGACATCTGGATCGGTAGCAATAGACACGAGAATATTACCTTTTCCAAACTTTTTCATATCTTTTGCTCGGATGATGATCTTGACTATGCCCCTGGCATAACCCGGCTGGGCTGTTTGACCTGTGAGTTCCTTAAGATTTTTGTCAAATAAACCTTTCAGTCCTGCGGTGATCCGTTTCATCTCGCCCCCGACATGAACTTTCTCAAAGTTCTTTTCTGTGTATAGCACGCACTCCTTAAGCCGCGAAGTCAATATTTTTTGATTCAAGATTTTGTCACTTACCAGCGCTGCTTTGACTTCGCCTTTTAGCATAAATTGCACCTCAACACGGCGAAGCATCAGGCGCCTTGCGATTTCCTCTAGCAGGCTTTTGTGCATGAGATAAAGATCCAAAAGTTGAGCATGCCTTCTAAAAAGCTTGGTAATGGCGAAATTCGTAGCGATTCCGAAAAGATTTTGGTATTTGCGGTTGATCTTCAAACGCTTGTAAACCGTACTTCTGCGGCGTTTTGCCTCACTGATTTGTCTCGCCTCTTTTTGGATAAGCTTTTTACCGCTGGTCCTGCTTTTTGCAAGCTCGCGCATTTCGTCCAGGTAATGCCGCTCACCAAACGGTTTTACATTTCCCGCATAAATATAGCCCATGTGCCCCCATCTGCCCGAGTGCAGGTGAAGGGCGATCATCAAAGCCCTGGTCGGTTTTTGAAGCGTTTTGCGGTATCTGTCATAAATTTTCAAAAACTCCTCCCGCTCTTTGGCTACGATAGTCTTCACAGATGGCGTCGTCAGGATAATAAATGCCCGTTCTGCCTCTTGTTTGTCGTGAACCACAGAGTACAAATAGCTCTTTAGTTTTTTGGTAAAATTGCCGTGAAACATATCCACAGCGACTGACAACCAGCCATAGGTGTAAAGTTTAGTATGGATCCTGTCGTGAAGTTCGTAGAGTGCCCAAAGTTGTTTGTTTGAGAGATTTTTGAGAGAAAGTTTGGCGGTGGTTCTGGCAAAAGCTATAAGTTCTTTGGACCATTTAACAATGTTCTGATTGATGTCTCTGCCAAGCTTTGGCCTCAAAATAAGATTTTTCAATATATTCTCGCCGACGTCAAACGAATCCTTTTGACCAAAATAAAAATCCATGTCGAACTTTTTATAGTGCGTTAGGACTTTTTTGTAATTTCGCAAAAAAGGATAGCTAGTATCGCTGGCAAAGCAGGACATTGGTATCTGAAAAAAGAAAATGTCGCTGTCCGGAATATCCTCCGCCAGCATCCACGGGTCTTTGTCGTATAGGTATTTTGGCTTTGTTTTCATATTTTACATTATTCACCTCGTTATCGGGCGGCTTTTATCTTAACTCTGCTAAAAACTTTTGAGGTGATACAATTCTGACATTGTCAAAGCTTGCAAATTTCAGTATTTGCTTGTCTCCGGTAACCAACATGCTTGCATGACCAGCAAGCGCTGTCCCGATTATCGGCAGGTCTTTGCTCTGAATGCCCTTAATCTCGAGCTCAATCGGATCAACAATAAAGGCAAGAGTATAAAACTCATGGAGCCTATCATCCACAAAACTCTGTTTTAGTCCCAATTTTTTGACCAAAACTCTTTCCAATTCCTTGAGAATGTAAGCGGAGATCGCCAAATCAAACCTGCCTTCCTTCCAGAGCTGGTAAATCTCGCCCGGGGCTCCTTTGGGCTTTGCAAAAACTGAAACCAGGACATTGGTATCCAAAGTCGCGCGTGTCATAAATGAAGTTTATCGTAATTTTCCGTTTCTCACTTCACGCACTACGCGCACCGCATCTTGTATGGTTCTAATCCCGGCTTTCTTGGCTCTGTTCGCGGCCTCCACCCTTAGTTCGTCCAATTTTCTGAAAGAAACTTGGCGGCGAACCAGGTTTCTTACGTATTCTGATCTGGTCATTGCTTCTCTTCTGGCCATCCGATCAAGCTGGCGGGCCAATTCCTTGGGAAGCGAAATTGGAACAATTGATGTGTTTGGCATATCCTTAAAATTTGGAATTATTAATATTTATTAACGATATCAGTATATCATGTGAATGGTAATTGTCAATTCAGTATCTTATAACGTCGTTATCGGGCGGCTTTGAAGGATGTAAAATTTACCTTTCACTGATGCCCATTCGATGTCTTGCGGATGGCGGTAGTGCAGTTCAATTTTTTTGCAAAGTTTGGCAAGTTCCACGATTTGCTTGCCCGTCAATTTTTGCTTAGCGCGCTTGTCCGCCTGCATTTTGGCGGAAATGGTTCCGACCGTGTTTGCCCTTTTGAGATAAAATGTCTGCTCCGAAACATTTATGTCCAAAATGGAAAAATCATCCTTGTGCACTATATAAGTATCCGGAGTAATTTGACCGCCGACAATTGCTTCTCCGAGTCCAAACCCGGCCTCAATCACCATCTGATTTCTGTCTTTTGTAACAGGATGCACTGTAAAACAAATACCGGAAACTTCTGATTGGATCATTGCTTGCACCACTACCGCCACAGACACCGGCTTTTTGTGAAGTTTCTTTTCGTAGCGATAAAAGATCGCGCGCGGCGTGAAAAGCGAGGACCAGCACTTCATCACTGACTTTATTAATTTTTTCTCTGTCACATTGAGATAAGTTTCAAGCTCCCCGGCCCAGGAGGCGACTTTGGAATCCTCGGCTGTTGCCGAGGAACGGACGGCGACAAAGAACTCCCCTCTTCCTCCCCTCTTTGGCAAAGAGGGGGAGTTGATCGTGAGTTCGCGGTAAGCCTCCACTATATTCTCTCTTAAGTCCTGCGGCATTTCTTCTTCCAAAATCAAGGCGCGAATCTCGTTTGACGCGCGATCCACGGAATTGATGTCTTTGTGATTGACTTTTTTCAAAATTGCTTCAATGTCAGCATCAAGCTTTGCCTCCAGCAAAAATTTGTCAAAAGCCGATGCGAGCACGACAAAACCGGGCGGCACGGAAATTTTGGCACGGGTCATTTCTCCAAGTGATGCGCCTTTTCCGCCTGCTTCCGGGACGTCGTGTTTATTGATTTTTGAGAAGCTTTTTGTGAATGAAGTCACGCTACTTTACTCAAAGCCGCGAGAATAAATCCCGCGGTTTGCTGCCGGAATTTATTGATAGGCTCATGCAGATTGACCATATGCTGATTATAGCAGAGATTTTGCCAACTGGCCGATGGTGAAAGTAATTATCGCAACACCTAGGCTAAAAAGCAGCATGATGCCGAACTCTTTGCCAAAGCTTCTGTTTTGGATTTTGGCGCTGTACCACGAGATCAAAACGATAATAAAAAACGCCATAATTCCCATCAGCGCGAGATCAACGAGAATACTTTTGAAAACAATAAACGGCCAAACGAGAAGCGCTACGACTATGAGGTATGACGCTCCGGTGTAAATCCCGACTTTTGGCGCGGTGCTGTCTGTTTCTTGCCTGGCGTGCTGATAGGCCGAGGCCGCCATGGAGAATGCGGCGGCAACGCCGGTGATAAGTCCGGAAAGCGCCACAAGCTCGTGGTTTTTGAGAGCAAAAGACAGCCCGACAAGCGCTCCGGTAAGTTCGATGAGCGCGTCATTTATGCCGAGCACTATGCTTGGAAGCTGGCCTTTCATTTAAGATACGTCTCGTAGTAAAAGAAAGCAAAAATCGTGATTGTTCCAAGCACAGTAAGCCAGGTAAGAAATTTAAGATGCGCCGCAGTTGCTCCATCCGGTTGCTGGCGCATAGCGGCGCGCAAGAGCGCAAAAACGACGAGATACAAAACCGCGGCCAGCACCCCTTTGCCTATCCAGTGATGAGTGAACGTAGCCGCAAGCCAAGCTTTGAGATTTGGCATGAGATCGGCGAGTATCGTGATGAAAGTGATGAAAAAGACCGTGAGCGTGGCGCTGATAATTGAAGCGTTTGCGGATTTTGATTGCGGTTTAAGATTGTCCATATAATTTTTTTTACCTCACGGCGCCGGAAATTATGGCGCCGGCTAGTGTAATAATTATGCCGAGTACAACGAGTATTCCGGTAAGCCAAGTAAGCTGTTTTTTCAGGCGCGCGTCAGTTTCCAGCCGATAGGCTTGAGTGTGAAGAACTATGGCCACAACGACAGCCAAAAACGGCAAGAACAGAAAAATGTGTTCTTTGGCTTCCATAAATACCGTGTGAGCCCAGGAGTATTTGCCGGCTTTGATGACGGCGCGCACAGCTTTGCCGTAATAAGTCGCGTAATAATATCCGCCGGTAAGCCACGACAACACCAGCAGAATAACTCCGCTAATACTGGAAATTTTGAGAAACCTGATTGACCGCTTTTGTTTGAGAAGCTGGAGTAAAACCGCGTAAAATGCGGCGATTCCCAAAACGCCAAAAACCACGTGGGAACTTAGCAGGAGTTTGAGCATGGAAGTCATGTTTCACCTCCTTGGGCCAATTTATGGATTAGGCTTTTTATGAGAGCCACGATGAATACGGCCGCTATGTAAACTGCGAAAATTTCCGCAAAATTTGCGTGCATCCGCCAGGAGCCGATGATAAGCGCCGCATACCAGGAAGTAAGCGAGACGCTGGTCCCGAGCCACATTGGGATAATTCTTAACTGCATGAGTATCGCGTTGGCGAGTATTATGGCGGTGATCAGAAGTTTCGCCCAAACTCTGGGACTATAGATATATTGGGCTTGGCCTTCAAAACGAAGAAGTAAAAGATAGCCGAAACCCGAAATTACCAGAATGACAAGACCTAAGCGCAGAACAGTGTAAGTTGCGCGCAGAAAGTTTTGCACGCCTGGATCAGGCAGAAGTCGTTTTTGGAGCTTGAAATGGAAAATCTCGGCAAATGTCGCGCCGCCCACTCCCAGCACCGTGCCGATAATGTGTCCGATTTTGACGATTGTTTCCCAAGGCATATTTTTATTTTACTTTCTTGTTAAGTTCGTGACAAAAATTACAGGCTTGGCAACCGCAGTTTAAAATTTGCGTTAATGTCGCCAGCCGCATTCCCAGGATCCTTGCGACTTTTTTGTCAGCTTCGGAAAGCTTCCTCCCCCCTCCCGTGACGTAAATTGCACCATAAGGGCTCCCGGCGTCAAAGCCGGGGCTTTCTCCCTGGATCGGGTATGGAATGCCTACCGGAATCATGCCGAGATTAAAAAGCGGGATCATCATGGAGAGCAGGGTCAGCTCCTCGCCTCCGTGCGTTGAGCCAGCGGCGCAAAAAATCGCGGCGGGTTTGTTGAGAAGCTTTCCTGCAAGCCACTGCCCGGAAAGCTGATCTATGAACTGCTTCATTTGAGAAGCAAAACTGCCGAAATGCGTTGGCGTGCCAAAAGCTATGCCATCCGCTTTCACCAGATCTTCAACGGTTGCCACCGGAAATTCTTTATCAAGCCTTCCGCGGATTTTTTTGAGCTTCGGCTTGTTGGCAAAAAACTCTTTGGGGAGAGTCTCGGGAACCTGTTTTATCACAACTTCGGTATTAACTACCCCAACAGCGCCTTCCGCTATAAATTTGGCAAGTTGCGCCACAGCGCCGGTGAAGCTGTAAAAAAGAACAAGAATTTTTACTCTTTTAGGCTGGAGCATGTAATTAGGGTTGATAATTAAAAAATACGAGCATATTTATCTTAGTGCCTTCATGTTAGCTTTTGTTTTTTCGGCGTATAAACGGTAAACTCGGCCCGCCGAAGCTTCATACGGAAAACGGGTTTTATGGTCTAGCCACCGTTTGGCGATTTGTATAGCTACGGATGGGCCGTGATGAGCCGTGGCAACATATGCCAATAAATCAGGATGTTTTGAAGCGGGCAGCGAGGCAAGCAGGCTTAATTGTCTCGGCGATATTCGATCAACTAAATTAGCAATGTTTTCAATTAAGAATAAAAATGCGGCTTTGTGGTGGTTTTGGGAACGCAATTTAGCTACACTTCCGGGAATGCGATGTGCTACGGGGAGCGCTTCATTTACCACAGAAGCACCTCTTTTAACTCCAGCCGCGTTATACAATGCATATTCGGTAAACTGGTATGGTCCAAATGAGGTTTTGGGGTCATATAAAGCGGGGATGGCTTCAATATATTCCTTCCCTGCTGTACGGAGCAAAAAAGCCAGCACATCTCTATTTAATTGACCATCTTTCGATGGCATAAGTTCTGTTAAAGCATAGGCAGCTAGATCTTTTCCGCTAAAACCGGAAACGAGCTTCTGCACTAAAGCCGTTTGCTTTGGGGCGAAGTTTTTTATTTCAGCGTAAGTCTTCCAATCTAGAGTTTGTTTAACAACATCTATTGAACCGTTAATTTCTTTTATATAGGAACTAATATCCAGCAAGGTAGGTATCTTAGACTTATATTCTTTGACTAATTGATTGCCGGTTTCTACTACAACTGGATTATGTCCTGATCGACGTTTTTTTCTTAGCCATAGATAATCAAGACGTGATTCAAAGTCTATATTGACCGTCTCGGGCACTGTCCCCTTTATCCCTGTATATTCTGTATAGAGGTCATTAAGATTCCTCCCAGCAAGCTTGCCAGTGGTATAACGTCGGGGTTTTGCCTCTACCCCTGACTCTAAAGCCATTAAACCAGCAATTGACTTTAAAAAATCACGGCGGCTTAAACTAAGGTCTTTCTCCCCTTGTGTTTCTTCGGGAACGGTAAACATTTCTCTGCGAGATTCATTTTCCATATCTGTTATTTAATCGTACACTCTGACAAGTCCGTTAAATTTGAAAATTCGTTCTTTGACGGGAGCGCCGATTTTGACGCCATCAGCCCCCGAGGCTTTCGCGAGGTGGATTATAAAATTATCTTCGGTCTCGCCGGAGCGATGCGAGACTATGAACTTGAGGCCGTGTCTTTTGGCGATATTTATGGCTTCGCAAGTTTCGGTAACCGTACCAATTTGGTTAGGTTTGATAATCACGGCATTTATGAGTTTTTGTCGGGCAGACTTTTCAATGGCTCCGGGATTAGTCGCCGTTAAATCATCACCCACCACCCACGCGGATTTGGGAAGAGCGGCTTTGAGTTTTTCGAATCCTTCGTGGTCTGTCTCCGCAAAAGGGTCTTCTATAGACATCAAAAGTCTGGATTTCTTGAAGTAAGATAAATAAATATTGCGAAGAGAAGAAGTTTTAATTTTTTTATTTTCGAAACTGTATTTACCGTTCTTATAGAAAGACGACGCAGCCGCATCTAACGCGATTTGAAACTCATTTTGATATTTATGGCGAAAGATTTGCTGCTCGAGTACCAATATGGGGCCGAAGTTGCTGGCAAAATCCAGAGAACATCCACCCTCATCCCCTATCGGCATATTGTCAATTCGGTATTTTCCGCACAAGTATTTTGCCAAATCCCGGTAAAGAGTGACAAGTTTTTTGATAGATTCAGTGTAGGATTTTTTTGGCTCTACCACGGCCATATATTCTTGAATATTTAGAGAATTGTTAGTATGACTTCCCCCGTTAATCAGATTAGAGAAAATCAGCGGCCTTTTTTTGGCTATCTTTGGGAAAAACTCCTGATTTAAGAGCCGCCATGTCGATTTTTTTTGAAAGTCAGCCAGAGCTTTGGTAAAGGCGATTGATAGGCCCAAAATTACATTTCCGCCCAGCTTGGCCTTGTTTCTGGTTCCGTCAAGTTTCAAAAGATATTCATCGAAAGTTTTGATGCTCTTAAAAGTTTTGTTCAGAATTTTGGGTTTGATGATTTTATTTAAGGATCTAATTGCTTGAGAAGATTTGAAAACTGCGGCTTCACGCTTGCCGCGACTTTTGCCGGAAGGGATTTGGGCCAAAAATTCGTCGGCATTTTCTCCCGCAATTCCAATCTCTATCGTGCTTTCCGCGCGGGAGTCAAAAATTTCCCGAATTGATATGTCTTTTATTTTCATGTGTCAGCTTACCAGATTTATCGGTTTGCCTCTAAGGTACGCCTTGATGTTTTCAATCGTGGTTTGAAGAATACGCTCCAAAGCTTCTTTCGTGTTGAACGCGTTGTGCGGCGTGATCAGCACATTCGGCATTTTCATAAGCACGTGGTTTTCCAGAAGGATTTTGATTTGATCAGCTTTGGGGTGGCCTGAAACCAAATAATGCATCTCGTCTTTTATCTCCCCTTCTTCCTCAAGCACATCGAGAGCCGCTCCCGCAAGGATCCCTTTCTCCAAGGCTTTGACGAGGGCATCGGTCTCGACAATTCCCCCACGCGCGGTATTCACAAGGTAAGCTCCCTTTTTTATTTTGAATATATTCTTCGAGTTGATGAGATGATACGTGCTTTTGTTATAGGGAACGTGAATTGAAATCGCGTCGCTTTGTCGCAAAAGCGTGGCAAGGCTTACGTATTTAAAACCGGCCTGCTTCGCGTAGTTCTGGTCAGGGTGAGCGTCAAAAGCCAGAACTTTCATCCCGAAACCATGAGCGATTTTGACGGCTTCTCTGCCGATTCTGCCCGTGCCAATGATGCCCATGGTTTTCCCTTTCAGATCAACGCCTTCCAGTCCCTGATAAGAAAAAATTCCGGTTTCTTTGAGCTGATCAATGGCGGAGTAAAGCTTGCGGGTTAAGCACAAAAGCAGTCCAAAGGCAAACTCGGCGACGGTATTATCTCCGTAGCCCGGGACATAAGCGACTTTTACCCCGGCTTTCTTGCAGGCTTTAAGATCAATGTGATCGTAGCCGGTTGAGCGCGTGGTGATAAATTTGAGCTTTGGAAAACGTCGCAAAATTTTTTCCGTTACCGCGAAATTTACGAAGATTGAGATAATTTCCAAATTTTTCAAGTTTCCGGGTTTGGGGTCAAATGCCAAATGCGGCCCCGGCAGACTTTTTAAGATGCTCTTTTTTTGCCAGTCCTCAACCCCGAAAAAAGCAATGGTTTTATCGCCGCTCATATTTTGCCACGATTAATAAAGTTTTTATGACAGTATCCGGATTTAATGAAACGCTGTCTATTTTGTTTTTTACGAGAAATTTCACAAAGTCGGGGTAGTCGGAAGGCGCTTGGCCGCAAATTCCGATGTATTTTTTTTGCTTCCGGCACTCCGCGATAATTTCGGCGATAAGTTTTAAGACGGCGGGGCTGTTTTCGTTGGCGATTTTGCTGACAATTCCCGAATCCCGATCAAGCCCCAGTGTCAGCTGGGTCAGATCGTTTGAGCCGATGGACATCCCGTCAAAAATTTTCAGAAACTCCCGAGCTTGCAAGATATTGGATGGAATTTCGCACATGACGTAAACATTGAGTTTATTTTTTTTGTTGCGGCGCAGGCCTGACCGGCCAATCAGTCCTACAACCTTTTGGCCTTCTTCCGGCGTCCGGCAGAATGGCACCATCACGGCGATGTTGGTCAAGCCCATCTCTTCCCGGGCGATTTTTACCGCCTGACATTCGAGCTTAAATGCTTTGGCAAATTTTTCATCATAGTAGCGCGAAGCGCCCCGCCAGCCGATCATCGGATTTTCCTCTTTCGGCTCGTAAGGCTCTCCGCCTAAAAGCTTTTGGTATTCGTTGGTCTTAAAATCCGAAAAGCGGATAATCACTTCGTGCGGCCAAAAAGCGGCGGCAATTTTGGCCATTCCTGCGGCAAGCTCTCTCACATAGTATCGTTTCTTGTCCGTATAGCCTTTGGTTAGGCTTTCAATTTTGTTTTTGAGGCTTTGAGATTTTAGCTTATGGTAATCAATCAGGGCATTTGGGTGAATTCTGATTTGCGAAGCGATGATAAATTCCAGTCTTCCCAAGCCCACACCCCGAACCGGGAGATAATGGTTTTTGAATGCCTCTTCCGGCGAACCGATATTGACCATGACATGCGTGCGGGTTTTTGGCAATTTGTCGAGGCGGTGTTCGCTAATTTGATATTTGAGTCTTCCAAGATAAATTCGGCCGACGTCGCCTGACGAACAATCCATGGTAACAGGCAGGCCGACTCTCAAAATTTTTGTGGCATTTTGTGTGCCGACAATGCACGGTATCCCTAATTCTCTGGAAACTATAGCCGCGTGGCTGGTTCGGCCTCCCTCGTTGGTGATGATACCCGCGGCTATTTTCATAATCGGCTCCCAGTCGGGGTCCGTAATTTTGGTTGTCAGAATTTCGCCCGACTTAAAATCGCCGATTCTTGTCGGGTCTTTGATGATTTTGACTTTTCCTGCCGCGATCTTGGTGCCGACGGCCGTCCCGGTCAAAAGCAATTTGCCGCGCTTTTTAAGTTTATAACTTCTCAAAACGCGCTTATCTTGGGTTGAATGCACGGTCTCCGGCCTTGCCTGGACGATGAATAGCTTTCCGGTTTTGCCGTCTTTGGCCCATTCGATATCCATCGGCGTAAATCGCCTGTTAAGCTTGGAAAAATATTCTTCGATGTACATGCCCCATTTTGAGAGCTTTCGGACCTCTGCATCCGTAAGCGCGTATTTGTTTTGGAGACTCGGGATGACCCTGGCTTCTCGAGTTCCGTGTTTTGAATAAACAAGTTCGAGATTTTTTCTGCCAAGCTTTTTCGAAATAATAGCTTTGTAATTTTTTTTCAAGGCGGGCTTGAAAACCAAAAACTCATCCGGGGTGACTTTGCCTTTGACTATCATTTCGCCTAGGCCGTAAATCGCGTTTATCACCACGACATTTGGGAATCCCGTTTCCGTATCAAGCGTGAACATTACTCCCGAGGAGCCAAGGTCGGATCTCACCATTTTTTGAATGCCCACAGAAAGCGCGATTTTGAAGTGGGAAAAGCCCTTGTCCTCACGGTAAGAAATTGCGCGGTCGGTAAAAAGGGATGCGATGCAGAGTTTGACCGAGTGGAGCAAATTTTGGATTCCTACGACATTAAGATAAGTTTCCTGCTGGCCGGCAAAAGACGCGTCCGGCAGATCTTCGGCAGTGGCAGAGGAGCGCACGGCAACATCCGGATTTCCACCATAGATCTTACCCAGTGATGCGTAGGCCTGCGTTATTTCCTGTATCAAATCTTGAGGCAGCAAAGCTTCACGGATCAAGTGCCTTACTTGTTTTCCCTTCTCCTGTAAATTTTTGATATCACGAGTGTTAAGGCCTTGAAGCACTCGACGGATTTCGCTTTTCAGTCCCGTGTCCTCCAAAAAATAACGATACGCGTGAGCCGTGATCGCAAAGCCATTGGGAACGTCAATTCCAATTTTGGCGAGGTGACTTATCATCTCCCCGAGTGCGGCATTTTTTCCACCCACAAGGGGGACATCTTTGAGCCTTATGTCCTTGAGCCACAAAACAAATTTGTTTTTCATCCCGTTTTTATTGCCACGATTAAATCAGAGACATTTGAGCCGGTATCTCCCGTAAAAAGATACTGCCCCGTTTTTTTGAAAAAATTGTAAGAATCATTTTGATTGAGATAGGTTTCGGGTTTTAGTTTCATTTGGGAAGCCATCTTACCGGTTATTATATCACAAATTCCGCCGGCTATATCACTGTTATCGCGCCCGTCAGAGGCAAATGGGATGAGGATTTCGTCCTTTTTTGCATCATTAAGCGCGGAAAGGGCCAATTCCATATTCCGTCCGCCTTTCCCTTTTCCTTTGATTTTGACCGTTGTTTCGCCGCCGAACAAAAGCGCGGAGTTTGGCCGGGTTTTGTGCAGTTGCTTCATAATCTTACGGCCGACCGCGTCCGCGTCTCCAGTCAATTTTTTGGTAACAATTTTGGTTTTTAAGGCAAGCCTGCGCGCTTCTTGCGCCATAGCGTTTAGCGCGGTCTGATTTGTCGCTACGATGACGTTTTTGACTTTGCGGAAATATCTAAAGTCTTTTGGCGTTTCGATGAGCTCTTTTTCCAAAAAATCGCTGCAGATTTCTGCGTCATAGCGGCGCAAGATTTTTTTGGCGTCCGCTACGGTTGTGGAGTCTCTCGCGGTCGGCCCGGAGGCGATCCATTCAATCTTATTACCCGGCACATCAGAGAAGATCAAAGATAACGATCGGGCCGGATATGCGTATTTTGCCAGATATCCGCCTCGCGCCAAGGACAAGTGTTTTCTGACAATATTAACGTCTCGGATGGTCGCTCCATTGTGGTAGAGGCAGGAAATGAGAGCCTTTTCATCCAGACAGGTATGACTTGTCGGCTGGCATAAAAGCGTTGACCCCCCGCCCGAGATTATGAATATCACGAGGTCGTTTTTTGAGGCCTTTGCCAAAAGTTTAATAATGGCTTTGGTATGGTCAATGTTTTTTTGGGTAGGAAAGGGGTGGCTGCCCCAGCGTGTTTCTAGCTTTTTGAGCTTTCCCGGGCGGACGTCAATTACAATGCCGGCTGTCAATCTAGGGCCAAGGATTTTTTCCAGTGCTCGCCCCGCTTCAAGAGAGCACTTCCCCACTCCGACGACAAAAACGCGTTTGGCGTCCCGAACCTCACGTTTTACGAGCGCAGTTTGCTCTTTGATGATTTTGCCGGTATCAATAGCTTCAAGCCCGGCTTCGGCAATTTGCAAGGCTTTTTTGCGCAAAGAAGTTTTTGTCAGATTTTTGAGGTTTTTAATTTTCATTTGTTGCATGCTTGTCATTGCGAGGAGGACGCCTTGGGCGGACGACGAAGCAATCCTAAGGTTTTAATTCGCACCTGCTTTCTTTGGAAAGTTTTTCAATCCCCTGCTCGCCCTCTAATCTTTTCCCGTCCGGGAAAATCCATGTCGGATACCCCTTTATCTTTTGGTCAATGCATTTTTGCGTCTCCTCGGTGCACTCAACATAGGGCACGTATTTCCATGAAGAACCGAAAGCCCTTTTTTCATTCTGGCAATGCGGACACCAGTAAGCCCCGTACATGATAACGTTTTTATCCGCAAGACATTTGGCGAATGTATCAAGGGCATTAACTTTTTCAACGCCATTCTTGCGAAAAATCAAAATGTAAGACGCAAAAATCAAAATGACAATTACAAATCCTAAAATTTTGATTTTTGATTTTTGATTTTTGAATTCATTATTATTCATTGCAGCAATTTACCAATTTGTTTAAGATGTCTTCCATTGTCCACGGCTGTTTTGAACCGGTCTTGTCATGCTTGTTAAGCATGTCTTCTGGCACTGCCTTGATATTGTCAATTTGAACAAGCTTAAGCCTGATCCCCCAGAAAAGAGCGTACAGGTGATATGCTTTGTCAAACATTCCTTTGGCCTCCGGCTTTTTGCCGTCGGCTTGAAGCTTTGTGGCTACTTCCATGAGTCTCATCGTTGCGGCCAGCAGATGTTTGCTTATGCACCAGGTTTCGCCCTCATGCCTGTCTATCATTTTGGCAAGAAGGGATTTTCGCATTTCCCGGATTTCGGTGAGCATTTCAAAGTACTCGCCTTTCTTTGTCTTTTCGCCGGTGAAAAAGAAATGTTCCTCAAGACTCACCAGATTCATTATAGCAAGACTCAAATCTTCTTCCATGGAAAGGTCAAACTTGCCGGACTTCTTGAGCTCTTGAATTTTGTCAGCGATTTTTTGGAATTTTTCTTGGTCTATGGTTTGCATAAGTTTCTTATTATCTGTCTTTGCGATCCGCTCTTGAGCGGAGAAGCAATCCCATGATCTTTTGAGATTGCTTCGTCATCCGCCCAGGGCGGACTCCTCGCAATGACATAATTTTTAAAATTACAGGGCAAAGATGAGAATACCCAACACGATCATGGCAAGACCGCTGTAGAGCCGCAGAGACTGGTTGTTTTCTCGTTTCCAGGTTTGGACTTTTTCCAGAAGCGTTTCATTGCTGGCAAGAAGCAGGATGATGACGAGCGGCAAGACGAAAAGCAGATTGTAGAATATCAAGTAAGCAAGTCCTTTAAGATAAGTCGCTTGATCGTGCAGCAGTCCCAAAACCAGCAGATAAGGCCCGCCGGTGCAGGGAAACTCGCAAAGCCCGACAAACGCGCCAAGCGCAAATGCCGCAGGGCCTGAACCTTTTTCCATGTATTCGGCCATTTTGCGATGCGCTCCTTGGGGGATAGAAAGCTTGACGGGGAATCTTGGAAAGTATTCGTTTATCAGGCTTATCAGCCCCAAAGCTATGAGCAGTGTTGCGCCGACTTTGGCCATGAAGTGCGGGATATTGAAGATGTGCAGAGCCTGAACTATACCAAGACCAATCAGAAGATAGATTGTGAAGAGCCCCAGGATATAGGTGAAGCCGATTTTGAGAATTCCCGCGCGTAGTTTGCCAAGACTAAAAAGAAACGCGACGGTGAGCAGCAGGATGGAAAAAGCGCAGGGGTTGATGCTGTCTATGAGTGCCGCCACCGCAACCAGCGGCAGCAGCCACTTGCCGCCATCGCTTATTTTCCACAGCGCCTCTGTGCTTCCGCCCAGCTTCCCGAAACCAACTATTCCAACAATGACGAGGAATAGAGCGATCAGTATTCCAATTTGTAATTTGGATTTTGTAATTTGGAATTTCATCAGGGAGTTACCTCCGCCGTGAATGACAAATCAACATTTCCCTCGGAAGTTTCCAGGGTCACAACTCGCTCAACTTTGCCAACACCGGCTGGCCCGTGAGCCGCTGGATCAAAGATGACTTGGACAGTCGCCTCGGAGCCTGCGGCCAGGTTTTCGTTTACACTGGGGATTGGCGCATGACCTGGCATTCCGAATGGGCCTAAGTTTTTCGCTCCTTTGATTAGCAAAGCTTCGGTGCACATGCAGGAGGTGTAGATTTTTTTGATTGTGATTTGAGTTTGCGAATCATTTTTTAGTTTATAATCGTGCGTCACTTTTCCTTTGGCCATAGAGAGCGTGCCAAAGTCGTGCGTCTGGCTTTCTAGCCCCAAGATTTGCGACTGCCCGACGTTCTGATTTTGAGAACCCTTTGAATTGGTCAGAAGCACAAAACCGGCGATTATTACCGCAATCATTGCGATCCAGAAAATATAATTTTTCATGTTTTTGATGGTTAATAAAAAATCCGCCTATAATCCCAAAGACTGCTAAAAAGCAATTTAATAGCAGTCCGGCCCTAGCGGATCGGATCGCGCTTCTCTAGAAGCTTAAGCCAGTTTTGAAAGTGCCGTTTGAAACCAAAAATCTCGGCTTGCTGTACAAAAGTTGCAATGCCGAGGGATTTAGGATTTAAGATTTTAGATTTAAGATTGAAGAATAAAACAGAAAGAGCCAGAAGCGTGATAATAAGCAGGAGGGCTTGGGAAAAGCTTTGGAACGCGGAAATGTGATAATTGAAAATTCTAAAAGGATTATTCGGTTCGGGGCAAGCCCCGCCCTGCACGAGGTCGGCAATGCAAAACTTGTGGCAGCAGTTTTGCTGCATCGGATCCATCCATAAAAATCCAAAAACCGCCAGTCCAACGAAGCCCAGTATCAAAAAAATAGTCAAGCTTAATTTCATGCTCTATTACTATAGCAAAAAAAAGATTCAGAGTCAATTTTTTGAAAAAAATGGGGCACTTTTCAGTGCCCGGTGGCGGCGATATCAGTTCGGTAGTGCTGGCCGCCCTCAAACTCGATGTGTCCTGCTCCTTTGTAAGCCTGGACCCTTGCATTTTCGAGGGTTTCGGCCACACCTACTACTGTCACTACACGCCCGCCAGAAGTTCGAAGGCTGTTAGAAGCATGATTATATTCAGTCCCAGCGTGAAATACCTTCCATGAGAGAGCCTTCGCGGTCTCGATGCCCTTGATTTTTCTTCCCACCCATGGGTACTCGGGATAGCCGGGAACGGCGATCACAACACCGACACAGCAACCATTCCACCATCGAAGGCAGTAATGCCCTGGCGGATCGGGCGACGCGAAATCAACGAGGACTTCGTAGAGGTCGGTTTGAAGAAGCGGAAAAGTCACTTGAGTTTCGGGATCGCCGAAGCGGCAATTGATTTCAAGGACTTTGACCCCTTCGCCCATTAGCATGAGGTCAAAATACATGGCTCCGACGAACTTGCGGTTGTCGCGTTTCAGGGCGTCCAGGGTCGGCCAGACGATACGTTCCATAATGATCATCTGATCTGCTGGATGAAGATGCAAAGGAGCAAAACTGCCCATTCCTCCGGTCATAGGGCCTTGGTCTGCGTCTCTAAGCCTCTTGTAGTCTCTTGCTGGAAGCAAAGGAATCGCTGCATTTCCTTGAGCTAGTACAATAAAAGACATTTCCTGGCCAGTAAGAAACTCTTCAATCACTACTCTGTCGCCAGCCGCCCCCCATATCCTCTCGATCATAATGGCCTTGATTGCTTGCTCTGCTTGATCGTAGCTGTGAGCGATCACTACCCCTTTGCCGCTAGTAAGGCCATCGGGTTTGATGACGATAGGCCAACGGTCTTGCAGGAGATAGTCGCGCGCCTCATACGGATGGTCAAAAACCCGGTAGTCAGCCGTTGGAACTCCTGCGTATCTCAATAGAGCTTTGCAATACGCTTTGCTCCATTCGATTCTTGCCGCGTTTCTTGTCGGCCCAAAGACGCGCAAGCTGGCGGCCTGAAAAACGTCAACGATACCGAGCATTAATGGCTCCTCTGGTCCTACTACGGTAAGATCAGCTTTGAGCCTCAAGGCGAGCGCCAGGAGCTGAACAATGTCGGTTGCCTTAATGTCAAAACATTCTGCAATCTCTTGTATTCCGGGATTGCCGGGAGCGCAGAAGACATCAACGTTTGAACTTGTTTCCACTAAACTATGGCAAATTGCGTGTTCCCGTGCCCCAGAACCCACTACCAGAACTTTTCTTGTATTCATGTGCCCTCCTTTACTAGGACTCTACATCATAACAAATATTCAAATAAAGAGAAAGGGTCTGTATGGGCTTTATTCATACCTCAAAGCTTCGATGGGGTCGAGTTTGGCGGCTCGGCCCGCGGGATAAAGGCCGAACACCAAACCGACAAAGGCGGCGACACCAACGCCCAGAATTGCGGCTGTTACCGGAAAACTGAACTGCCAGGAAAGCCCCACGACCCGACTTAAAACCAGCGATGAGGCAAATGACATCAAAACACCCAAGGCTATGCCGATAATACCGCCTGTAACGGTTAAGATGACCGCTTCCAAAAGAAATTGCACCAAAATGTCCTTGTCTGTTGCGCCAACGGCTTTTCTAAGTCCTATTTCGCGGGTGCGTTCAGTAACGGATACCAGCATGATGTTCATGATACCGATCCCGCCGACCAGCAGAGATATCGCCGCGACTGCCGACAAAAACAAAGTAAGAACATTTGTGACGGTGCCAAGCCGCGCTGCCAAATCAACTTGGGTTTCTATAAAAAAATCGTCTTTTGAAGGGTCGGCGATGCCGTGGGAATCTCGCAAAGTGGCTTGAACGTCCCTGACTGTGCGGTCAATTTCGCGTTCGGAGGACGCTTCGATCACGAAACGATGAAAGTATTTGATTCCAAAAATATATTTTTGCGCCGTTGTGTAAGGAACCAGCGCCATCTCGTCAAAATTAAAAAATGAAATCTGCCCTTTTTTTGGCAAAATGCCAATTATCCGAAAATTGCGATCTTTGATTTTGATTTTTTCGCCCAATGCGCTTGACGATCCGAAAAGCTCCTCCTTGACCTTGCTGCCAATGACCACAACGTTGGTTTGAGATTTTGCGTCTTCTTCAGAAATAAATTCTCCTTCTTCGGGATAAATGTCAAAAATTTCAGTCGCGAGTTGGGATGCGCCAAAAATGGTAAGCCTGTAAGTTTCGGCTTGGTAAGCGGCCGAATCAGCTCCGAAAACTATCGGCATGATGCTTTTTAGGGTTGGGACATTGGTCCGGTTTTTCAAAGCCTCAAAATCTGATTCCTTCAGAGAATCGCTTAAAACTTGCGCGAAATCCGAGGGCCCTTTTGGCTGTCTGCCCGGCACCACCACAATGGTTTTACTGCCTAAGCCTTGAATTTGTGAAAGAATCAAATCCTGCGCTCCCTTTCCCAAAGACATGATAAGAATAATGGCTGTTATGCCTATAACGATGCCCAAGATAGTAAGAGCCGAGCGCGACTTTCGGGTTTTAAGTCCTGAAACAGCGGTTTTTAGGCTATTTTTTAAAGTCATTGTTCTGGCTGCGGTTTACGACTTTTTGATCTGCCTCAATCTGGCCGTCTTTGAGTTTGATGATGCGCTCGGCGTAAGAAGCCGTATAAGTTTCGTGTGTTATCAGAATGACCGTGCGGCCCAGTGCATGCATTTTTTGAAGATAATCCATTACCACTTGTCCGGATTTTGAATCCAAATTGCCGGTCGGCTCATCGGCAAAAATTATTTTGGGACTTGCAACTAAAGCGCGGGCAATGGCCACGCGCTGTTTCTCGCCTCCGGAAAGCCTAGATGGTTCGTAATTCATGCGGTGCTCCATATCAACTTCTTTGATAGCCAGGAGCGTTTTGTCTTTCCACTCGGTTTCGGGTATGTCGGAATAAAAAAGCGGGATTTTGACGTTTTCATAAACCGTCATCCTTGGCAGGAGATTAAAAGCCTGAAAAATGAAGCCCATCGTGCGGTTGCGGACTTCGGCAATTTCGTCGGGACTTAAATCGTTAAATGTTTTTCCCTCTAGACGGTAAGTTCCTCGCGTATGCCGATCAAGGAACCCCAAAATGTGCAAGAGAGTTGATTTGCCCGAGCCGGAAGGCCCCATGATGGCAGCAAATTCTCCATCCTCGATATCAAAAGAAACCCCGCGCAGGGCCGGGGTTTGCACGCTCTCTGAAAAATACGTTTTTTCGAGACCCCTTACTTCGATAAGCTTCATGGCTTTGAGCTCGTAACGACAACCTGCCCCTCCTCAAGACCAGAAATAATTTCGAGATTTCCGTCGTTTCCTCTAAGCCCGGTTTGGATTTCAACTTCTTGAAAATCCCCGTCCTCAAGCACTTTTACGTATTTTTTGCCGTCCCTGCCTATGACAGCCCGCTGCGGAATAACGAGTACACCCACGCGTTCATCAGTAAAAATTTCGATATTGGCAGTCATGCCGGGCTTGATGCGTCCATCTGTCTGAGCAAATCGCAGAGTGACTTTGTAGGTGGCAACTCCCTCGACAACTGTTTCCGCCGGATCAATGTTTACGACATTGGCATCAAATTCCGTTTCATTTCCGTAGGCGTCGAGTGTTATTTTGCTTCGGTTGCTGGGCGAAATTTTTGCGATGTCAGCCTCGGGAACATTTGTCTCAATATGGAGATTTTCAATATCTTGCAAGACGATGATTTTGTTGAGCGCTTGGGCAAGCTCGCCGACTTTTATATCTACTTTCGTGATTGTGCCCGGGGTAGGAGCCTTCAAGACCGTATTTTCGAGAGTTGCCTGCGCGGCTTGCACTTGCCCTTGAGCCGACAGAATAGTTGCCTGCGCGGCTTGCAGCTCGGCTGGTCGGGCCCGCGCCTTTTTGAGATTTAAATCG
The DNA here is from genome assembly GCA_964396685.1 of uncultured Candidatus Saccharibacteria bacterium. Lineage (GTDB taxonomy): Bacteria > Patescibacteriota > Doudnabacteria > UBA920 > 2-01-FULL-46-14 > CAYNFS01. Next base: position 47,676 of record CAYNFS010000010.1, read on the forward strand.
GCGATTTTTTGGTTAAGTACGGCCTCTGCCGAACTTACGGCGGCCTCTGCCGCGGCGACGCTGACTTTTTGAGTCTCTAGAGCGGAAAGGTAGGAATTGTAATTTGTGAGGTAGTTGCCGGAGCTTTTGTTTGGTATTTCTACATTCCAGGAGTCATAGGTCGCGGTGTAGCCGCTTGGAAACTGGATAAAAAGCCCTTTAGTTCCCAGCGGAGTCGGGGCAATCGTGCTGATATAATATGGCCCGCCCGTTTCCAGTCCGGAAAAGTCGTAAGTGGCTCCAAATTGCCTTATGGTGTATGCCCCCTCTTCTTGACTCGTGTAAGTCCCGCTGACCGTCGGACTGCCTGTATTGACGTTGCTCGTGGCCGGGACTGCTGTCAGGTCAGTATTGAGGAGCTTGTTGTAACCGTTGTCAACCAAGACCTGTTGCTGGCTTTTGGCATCATCCAGATTATTACGCGCGTTTTCCAGTGAAATTTGGGCCGCGTCCACGGCTCTTTGCGCCACCGCGATCTCCTCGTTGCTTGCTCCATCTAAAATCTTCTGGTGATTCGCTTTTGCTTGAGCAAGAGCGCCTTGCGCCGAGGTGAGGCTTGCCAAGGCGTCTTTTTGATCAAGTGTTGCCAGAACCTGTCCTGTACTAACCTTATCCCCGACTTTTACATTGAGCTTTGTGACCATCCCGCTGATTTTGAAGCTCAAATTTAAATCCGCCTGGCTTACGATCTGACCCGTGGCAAGCACGGTTTGCTTCACATTCTGACGCTTGACTGTATCGGTTAAAACATCGCCTGCATCGTTTCCGGACTTTTTGTTGAGAAAAATCAGTCCGACCGCCAGAGCAAGTATTATTATGATTATCGCTATCTTTTTTTTCGTGATTCTCATATTATTTAAGAAAGGTTGCATTAAACATTCTTACATTCTTAAGAATGTGAGAATGTCTCCATAAATTTAATCATTACTCTGCCGTATGGCGAGAGTGTATGGCAGACCCATCGTCCTTTGTATTTTTTATTCAGAAGTCCTGCTTGAACAAGTCGCCTCGTATGTTCGGAGATGGTTTTGATATTGCAGTTGAGTCTCTCTGCTATTTTTTCCAGAATTATACTATCGTTTTTATATACCAAAAGCAATATCTCTATTCTCCTATGATTGGCAATTCCTTTGAAATGTCTTTGAAGTTGTTTGGCGGTTTTCATGCCTCAATAATAATAGCACAACATTCTTATATTCTCAAGAATATTGGAATATCGTGCGGTGGAACGGCTCCTTGAGCTGTAAAGCCGTGGTGTGCTCGATATGCTCACGTCTGCTGTTTATGTAGGTGATTTAGACTCACGGTGAATCTCATGATTTTTTGCTCAAGTTCGGCGGGAAGGTCATATAAATTGGTTTCTCCGTCAAACTCGTATTTGGCGAGTATGGAAATCGTCTCGCGCAAGTCCTCCGGCAGTTCTGCCGACCGGTCTTCCAAATCCAGCAAGACGGTACCCTGTGCCTGGTCTTTGTTTTCGAAGCCGAGTACATTACCGGTCTGCATGTATTTTACCACAGTGGCTCTCGCCATCTTAAGCTCATCAATTGCTGTTACGAGTTCGGGTTCTGTCATATCTTTGACAAACAAATCTCCTTGAGGCCAACTCTCAAGAGTCTTTTCCCTGCCTGGCTCATCTTTCTCAACGGGGAACCCGCCCTTAGCGCTCAACTCAAGCTCTCTTAAAGCGTGTGCCTTGGCCGCGGGATCCACAGGCGCATTTATTTTTCCTTTTTCATCTTTTGGTAGGCTGTCCAGATAGCGCTGGTAGGCATCAAGATCTTCCGGCGTAGGTTTGGTCATGATTTTTTGATTGATTAATTTTAATATTTGAAACCGTTGCCTGGGTTGGATTCGCGTCAGAGGCGGACAGGCGAATCCGCCTGTGGCGGAAAAGGCTTTTTATCTTCCGGCCAAAGCTCGTCTGTATCATACCGCTCGAACATTTTTTATGGAAGATTTGGGGCGGTTTA
>CAYNFS010000011.1:0-14586 GCA_964396685.1 uncultured Candidatus Saccharibacteria bacterium
CCGCGTCCAAGATGTTTTGCTCGTCCCCCAATAATCCTGACGCAAGTGAGCCGAATGTTAACATTTGCGAGGTTTGTACCGGCCAGCCGGGGAGTTTGCCAGTAGCGAACAAAGAAGCCATAAAAAAGGCCCTCATGGTGGGGCTGGCCTTGAACTGCGAGATACCGGAGTATTCCAAGTTTGACCGGAAAAACTATTTTTATCCGGATCTGCCCAAAGGCTACCAGATTTCCCAGTATGACCAGCCGCTTTGCGTAAAAGGAAAGGTTGAGACCGCTGGCGACCTCTCCTCCAACTCCTCCCCTCGCCAGGGGAGGAGGGGGGGAGCTCGGTGGATCCGGATCACCCGGGCGCATCTTGAAGAAGATGCGGGGAAACTTATCCATGAGGGCGGAACTACGCTAGTTGATCTAAACCGCGCTGGGGTGCCGCTTTTGGAAATTGTGACTGAACCGGATTTCCGTTCGTGTGCTGAGGCCAAAAGTTTTTTGCAGAATTTGCGCAACATCGTGCGGTACTTGAATGTGTCTCAAGCAGACATGGAAAAAGGCCATTTGCGCTGTGACGCCAATGTTTCGGTAAGACAGATTGGAGAGACAAAACTGCCAAATTACAAAGTTGAAATCAAAAATCTTAATTCTTTCAAAGCGGTTGAAGCAGGACTAGAACATGAGATTCAAAGGCAAACCCGCCTTTTGGGTTCAGGGGAGAAACTTGCGAACGAGACGCGCGGCTGGGACGAGGAGAAGGGCGTTACCATAGAGCAAAGAATAAAAGAAGAAGCCCGTGATTATCGCTATTTTCCGGAACCTGATCTGCCAATCATGCATTTTACAAAGAAGTTTGTGGAAGAAATCAGGGCGGAAATACCGGAGCTTCCGGCGCAAAAACTTGAAAGATTTATGAGCGAATTTGGACTCTCCCAGGCAGATGCCGAGGTCTTGATTGCGGACAAAAATCTGGCCGGGTTTTTTGAAGAAGTTGTGTCGGAACTTGAAGAGTGGATGAAAGAACTCCCCCCTTCCCCCTCTTTGGTTAAAGAGGGGGAGAAAGGGGGAGTTCACCCTTCGACTTCGCTCAGGGCAGGAAAATTCGCCAAGCTGGCCTGCAACTGGATAACCGGCGATTTTCAAGCTTTGTTAAAAACCGCCGATCTTACTCCGCAGGAATCCAAAGTCACGGCGGAGAATCTGGCCGAGCTCATCAAAATGATCGAGCGGGGAGAGATAAGCATTACAGCCGGCAAAAAGGTGCTAGCGATGATGTTTGAGAAAGGCGGCGACCCCTCAAACATTGCCGCGGATGAAGGATTGGGGCAAGTAAGCGATGAAACCGCGATTGAACAGGCGATTGACAAGGTTCTTACGGAAAATCACAAGGCGGTCGAGGATTATAAAAAAGGAAAGCAGCAAAGTTTTGGCTTTCTCGTGGGCCAAGTGATGAAAGAGCTAAAGGGCAAAGGCAATCCGCAAGTGATAAACGAGATTTTGAGGAAGAAATTATCGACATAATTTGTCATTGCGACCCCGACGTAATGTCGGGGGAAGCAATCTCAACGCATTCGGGATTGCTTCGTCGTCCCGACGTTCGTCGGGACTCCTCGCAATGACATTTTTTGTACGATCTCTAGGGTGAGGTGATGAACTTTTTTATCCTGGTTTCCGCTTCTTTTTGATTTTTTACCCAAACCACAGGCATTTTTCTAAACCAGGTCATTTGGCGTTTGCTGAATAGCCACGTGTTTCTGTTGATTTGTCTTTCTGCCTCCTTGAGGCTGATTTTTGCATTTAGATAATCAATTATTTCCCGGTAGCCGATGGCGTCGAAGGCCGGGTTTTGTATTTTGTATTTGGTAGTTAGCCTTTTGACTTCAGAGACAAGGCCTTGCTTTATCATTAGTCCAGTGCGTCTTTCGATGCGTCTCTTCAGGTTTTTTTGAGTCGTCATTATTCCAAGAATTAAAGTGTCGAAAAGTTTGGGGCCGCGTTTGCGGGATTGCGAGAAGGGTTTTTTGGTTGAGAGGGCGATTTCCAAAGCGCGGATTATTCTGCGTGGATTTTTTGGATCAATGATGTAGGCGGCTTCCGGATCGAGTTTGACCAGCCTTTCAAATAAAAATTTAAGACCGTACTTTTGCCGGTCTTGGTCCAATCTTGTTCTTAATTTTTTGTTCGGTCTGACTTCCGGAATTTCAAGATTGTTTATGATTGCCGAGACATAAAGACCGGTGCCGCCAACGAGGAAAGGGATTTTGCCTGATTTGATTATTTTATTGATCGTTTTGACCGCGTCTTTTTTATACTGGGCGAGAGTGTAGGATTGGTCGGGGTTACGGATGTCGATCAGGTGATGGGGAATTGCACCCCCTCTCAATCTCCCCCTTACTAAGGGGGAGAAAAAAAGAGGGGGTTTGGCGGTGCCGATGTCCATGCCGCGGTAAACCTGGCGGGAATCGGCCGAAACAATCTCGCCAGATCCCTTCACTCCGTTCAGGACAAGTTTTTTGGCGAGTTTGATCGCGAGCGCGGTCTTGCCGGACGCGGTAGGACCCACGATTACGATTAGTTTAGGGAGGCTCATAACCCCCTCCTTCTCCCCTTTACCTTTCTTCTTGAGGCGGATCCGCCTATGGCGGAAAGGGGGAATGAGCGGGGGTCGCGTTCTATTTTAGTAATGTGTTTAATTGTTCGTTCAGTTAATTTCTTCAAAGCGCGGCCGTGCTGGCGCATGCGCGGGCGTTTTTTGCGTTCGCGGCGCAGGACGCGGGGGTCTTCTAAAGTTTCGAGATTTTCGTTATCATTCATATGTTTGGCGTATCTTAATGTCATTCCGGGCTTGACCCGGAATCCAGTGTCTTCTGGATCCCGGCTCGTAGGCCGGGATGACAAAATAAAACAAATGAGAGCAAAAGTTTCGCTAATCATTATCATTATACTATTCTTCCCAGCTACAATACTAGCTCACGAGGCTCACGATGAGGCAATGCTTGAAAAATACCGAAATCAGGCCGGAGTCCTGCCGGGCGAGGCCGCTTATATTTTTGACCGTCTCGGAGACTGGATAAGAATAAATCTTATGACTTTGAGCACTAAACAAAAGCAGGCAAAAAAACTGGAAGTTTCTCAAGAAAGGCTGGCGGAGCTTGTGACGCTGGTTGAAATAGTCCCGGGAAAAATCGCAGTTTTGGACGAGGCCGTTTCGGGGTACCGGAAGTATTTGAGGGACAGCCGCGATATGGCGCTAAAAATTATTATTCTGGACGGCGCAGAAATTGGGCTCGCAAGGCAATTGGAAAAGGTTACGCGAGAAAATGAAGCAGTGCTTTCGGACATTCTTGGCAGCGCAAATCAGGTATTGAGAGTTTATATCTTGGAGGCTTTGATTGCCGCGCAAGTGGAAAATGAAGACATCTTCAAGTTCATCGTGAAAAATTACCAGTTTACCCAGGACGACATTGAAAAAAACAAGGCCGTGATTGACGAGCACCTAAAGCTTGTGGAAGAAAAATTGCCGCTTGACGATGAGTCAAAGCAGCAAGCTGTTGAAAGTTATCTTGGAGAGGCAAGGAAGTTTCAAAATGCGGGATTGAATGTGGAAGCGTATGATTGGGTGAAGAAAGCCAAAAATGTAGCTTACATCAAAATTTCTAATTAACCTAATTGCTAAATCTCTACCCCCTCTTAGTCTCCCCCTTATCAAGGGGGAGAAAGAGAGGGGGTTTTTGTTTCAATCTCTTTCGTGATTTTTTCCGCAAACTTATCAATCTTCATAACACCTAAATCCTTCTCGCCTCTTTGTCTGACCGAAATCGTTCCTGTTTCTTTTTCCTTTTTCCCCACAATCAGCATGTAGGGGATTTTTTGCAGCTCGGCCTCGCGGATTTTCCGGCCGACAGATTCAGAGCGCTGATCAACCTCGATTCTTAAATCGTAAATCTTAAATCGTAAATCACTAACAATCTTCTGCGCATAATCATTCAATTCGTCAGAGATCGGCAGGATTGCAACTTGCACGGGCGCAAGCCACAGCGGAAACGCTCCGGCAAAATGCTCAATCAAAATCCCGATAAATCTTTCCAGAGAGCCGTAAATCACGCGATGAATGGCGATGGGCGTTTGTTTTTTGCCCTTGGCGTCAATGTATTCAAGCTTGAATCGTCTGGGTTGCTGGAAATCAAGCTGAATGGTGCCCATTTGCCAGTCCCGTCCCAGCGCGTCTTTCATCAGGATGTCGACTTTAGGCCCGTAAAAAGCGCCTTCTTTTTCTTCGATCGTAAATTTTTTGCCGCTTTTTTTGAGAATTATTTTCAGAGTGTCTTCCGCCTTACCCCAAGTTTTGGCGTCTCCCAGGAACTTTTCGGGACGGGTGCCGAGACGAAAAGTGTAAGACATCTCAAACAGCGAATAAAATCTTTCCACGATTTCAAAAATGCGCTCATATTCTTCGCCAATCTGCTCTTCGGTGACGAAAATATGCGCGTCGTCCTGGCGAAATTCCCGCACGCGCAAAAGGCCGTTTAGAGTGCCGGAAAGCTCATCGCGATGCAAGGTGTCAGTGTCGGAAAGCCGCAAGGGCAAGTCTTTGTAGCTGCGAAGTTTTGAGCCAAAAACCACCATGGCATTGGGGCAATTCATGGCTTTAACTCCGTATTCCACCCCTTCTACTGATTTCACCACGAACATATCCTGCCAGTAGTGTTCAAAGTGCCCGGACGTGACATAGAGCTCTTTTTTGTTGAGCAAAGGCGAGACGATTTCCTGGTATCTGCGGGCCCGGTGTTCTTGCCGCCAGAAATTAACCAGCTCGTTATAAATAATCACCCCTTTGGGAAGCCAATAAGGCATGCCGGGCGAGGTTTCGTGAAAAATGAAAAGCTCAAGCTTGGGTCCCAATTTTTTGTGGTCGCGCTTTTTGGCTTCTTCAACGAGTTTTAGATACTCATCGAGTTCCTTTTTGGTTGTAAAAGCCGCGGCATAGATGCGCGTCAACATGGGGTTTTGTTCGGAGCCTTTCCAGTAAGCGCCAGCGAGGTTTAGAAGCTTGAAAGAATCTTGTGGAATTTCGGAAGTATTTTTAATGTGACCGCCCTTGCAAAGATCCAGGAAGTCACCCAAACGGTAAAATGACACCTCTCCTTTTTTGACCCCTTTGACCTTCTCTCTTTCCCCCTTTTGGATTTCTTTCAAAAGCTCTTCTTTGAAGGTCTGCCCCGCTTTTTTCATCATATCAAGGGCTTGCGCTAGGTGATGAGTTTCCTGCTTCATTTCCAGATTTTTTTTGATCAGCCTTTGCATCTCCTCTTCAATTTTCGGCAAATCCGCGTCGCTTATGGGTTTGGGAAATTCAAAATCATAATAAAAACCCGACTCAATCACAGGCCCGATCCCAAATTTGACCTTCGGGCCATAGAGATTGAGCACCGCGTGCGCCAGCACGTGAGAGAGCGTGTGGCGGAGATTCCGAACTTTTTCTTGTGGATCCATATTTTTAGCTTAACTTTGTTTCTTATAAAGGTCAATTAAGTCTGTCTTATACTCTCCCGCAGAAGCTCTTTTAATTTTTGTTTCAGTTCACTTGAATCCTCCACTGTAAAATTCGTTTTGATTTCTCTTGGCGTTCCCTCGCGGTCGGGGATGATGAGACTCACTTGAGTTTGGCCGGGGTGATTGGCAAAGACCTGTTTGAGTTTGTTAAAGACTTGAGGGGAGGCGGTTGCGGGGATGCGGATTTTCAAGGTCGGAAGTCGGAGGTCGGAAGTCGGAGGTCGGATGGCGGAAGAAGGATTCTGTCCTCTGCTATCTGATTTCTGACTTCCGATTTCTGACATCTGCATTATCTTCTCCACCAGCATCTTTAGCTCGCCGTCTTTGTCAGTGACGCGGCCGCGCACCATAACAATTTGGTCAGTTGCAAGCAAAGCTTTGTGTTCGTTGAAAACAGAAGGGAAAACTACAAGCTCAAGCGAGCCTGTCAGGTCTTCGATGTCCGCAAAGCACATTTGTTCCCCTTTTTTGGTGAGGATATTTTGGACGCGAGTGATGATCCCGCCGATCGTCTGAAAGCTATTGTCATGCTCCTGACCTAAGTTAATTATGGGCGCGCAATACTGATTAAGCTTCTCCCGATAATTTGACAGTGGGTGGGAGGAGACATACAAGCCCAGATACTCTTTTTCCCAAGAAAGTTTTTCGGTTTCCGTGGCTGGGGTTGTGGGACGCAGAGCCAAGTCATCATCGGCTCCACCCACGCTTTCGGCAAACAGCATTGGCTGACCGCTTGATGCTTGTCTTTGGTGAGATCTTGCGTATTCCAAGATGCTTTCCGTACCGGCTAAAAGTTTGTTTCGTTCGCCAAAGCGGTCCAGTGATCCGCTTTTCACGAGAGCTTCCCAGGATTTTTTGTTGAAGTTCCTGGTTTGGATGCGGCGAACAAAATCGGCCAGAGAGACAAAGAAGCCATTTTTTTTGCGCTCCGTGATGATGACGCTTATCACATCCGAGCCCAAATTTTTTACGGCCGACAGGCCGAATCTGATTTGCTTGTCGTTTATCACGGTAAAATTATCCAAAGATTCGTTGACATCAGGCGGCAGCACCTGGATGTCCATATTAGCACATTCTGCCACCGCTTGGGCGATTTTTTTGTTGTCCGCCGAAGCGGATTCGGCTGTCATAAGAGCAGCCATAAATTCCACCGGGAAATTGGCTTTCATATAGGCCGTCTGGTAGGCGACCATGGCGTAGGAGGCCGCGTGAGCTTTGTTGAACCCATAGGCCGCAAACGGTTCAATCAGGCTCCAGAGTTTCACGGCTTTTTCCGAAGACAGGCCGTTATCAATGGTACCTTGGATAAACTTTTCTTTCTGGGCAAACATTTCTTTGGGGATTTTCTTGCCCATGGCTTTGCGCAGTTTATCTGCCTCTTCCCACGTATAGCCAGCAAGATTGATGGCGATAAGCAAGACATCGTCTTGATAGGTGATTACGCCGTAAGACAGATCCAAAATGTCCTTGAGCCTCGGATCAAGATAGGAAATAAGTTTGGGATTGTGCTTTCTTCTGATAAATTCCGGGATGCTTTCCATGGGGCCGGGCCGGTAAAGGGAAATCATGGCCATAATGTCAAAGATGTTGGTTGGCCGCAGTTCCACCAAATACCTCGTCATGCCAGAGCCGCCGAGCTGAAAAACGCCCAAGGTGCGCCCCGAAGCCAAGAGTTCAAAGGTCTTGCGATCGGTAAGCGGCAAACCGCGCAAATCCACTTCGATGCCGCGCCGCTCCCTCACAATTTCCACGGCCGTTCCCAAAATGGAAAGATTGCGGATGCCCAAGAAATCCATTTTCACGAGCCCGGCATCCTCTATCGAGTGCATGTCATATTGCGTGATGATGTGTTTAAACTCCGTATCTAGCTGAAGTGGTGTAAAATCGGTCAGCTTTGTTGGAGCGAGCACCACGCCTGCCGCATGAATTGAAGCGTGTCTGGCCGCTCCTTCAACTTTGCGGGCCAAATCAATCAAGTTTTTGGTTTCCGGATCTTTCTCGTAAGCCTCTTTGAGTTCCGGCGAGAGGCTCATGGCTTTTTCGATCGTGATGTGAAATCCTTGCTTGCCGAAAGGAATCATTTTGGCCAGCCTGTCGCATTTGGAGTAGGGAATGCCCAAAGCGCGCCCAACATCTCGCACCGCGGCTCTGGCCATCATGGTCCCGAAAGTGACAATTTGAGCAACCCGGTTTTTGCCGTATTTTTCACTCACATATTCCAGGATTTCGTCCCGGCGGTTGTCCGCAAAATCCATGTCAATGTCCGGCGGGGTCGGTCGGTCGGGGTTTAGAAATCTTTCAAAAGGCAGTTTGTATTCAAGCGGATTCATGGTGGTAATACCCAGCGCGTAAGCAACCAAGGATCCCGCCGCAGAACCGCGAGTGGTGCTGATGATCCCTCTGGAACGAGCCCAATTGACAAGGTCGGCCACCACCAGGATATAGCTTGCGTAGCCTTTTTTCTTTATGACTTCGATTTCGTACTCGAGACGCTTCAATGCCTCGGAGGGGATTTGAACATCGCTGCCGTACCGCAAGCCGAGGCCTTTCCGGCACGATTCTTCAAAAAAAGACTCAGCGGTGTGGGTATCTGGCACATCGAATTGCGGGAAATGGCGTTTCTCCAAGGCCAGTTCTATATTGACGTTTTCGGCGATTTTCACCGTGTTTGCCAATGCTTGGGGCAAGTCGGCAAAGATATGAGTCATCTCTTGTGCGGATTTGAGATCCAAAGCGCTTTGCCGCATGTCGAGACGATCAGTATCGGCAACGGTTCTGCCGGTGCCCACGCACACCAGGATATCTTGAGCGGCAGAGTCTTGCGGCAGTAAATAATGAGCATCGTTGGTCGCAACCAGAGGAATTCCGGTATCTTGGGAAAGTTTTATCAGCCCCTCGTTAACCATTGTCTGCAATTCCCCCGCCGTGTTTCTCTGAATTTCCAGATAAAAGCTGTCTTTTTCAAAAATCTCTTGGTGTTCTAAAGCGATTTTTTTGGCCAGAAGGTAATTTTTCGAAGCAAGCGCTTTGGCGATCTCGCCCCTAAGACAACCGGAAAGCCCGATGAGCCCCTGGCTTAAATTTTTCAAGGTTTCTTTGTCCAGCAGCGGCTTGTAATAGTAGCCTTCGAGATGGGCAATGGTCGTGAGTTCCAAAAGATTTTTGTAACCTCTGGCGTCCTTGGCCAGAAGTACGATATGGAAATAGTCAGTGACAGAACCCCTTTTTTTGTCATTAAGATTATTCGGCGTCACATAAGCTTCTATGCCGATGATTGGTTTGATTCCGTGGCGGCGCGCAGTTTTGTAAAATTCAATTGCCCCGTACAGCACGCCATGGTCCGTGAGAGCTAGGGCGCTCATACCCAGCTCTTTGACGCGCGCTATCAATTCGGGGATCTTCGGCAGACCGTCAAGCAGGGAATAATGAGAATGGACGTGCAGATGAGCAAAGTTAGACATATTCGTTAACTGTATTATAATACAGTTAAGAAGGATTATAAAATGATAAACTTTCCAAAATTGCCTGAAAAAGAAGAGCTAGAATTTAAGGAAAAAGAATTTTTTCAGACGCTTTACGAAAATTTCGCAAACACTTCCAAAGTTTGGTTCTGGCTGCTCCTGATAATCCTCATCGCCGCTATTCCTTTGAAGCTGGTTCTAGAGGACGGTTTGGCGAAATATTTTATTCAAAATCTTCAGTCCTCTCCAGTCAATACAGCGCCTTACCGCCCCCAGGATCTCAAGATTGTCAAAGTCCAAATCCTGCCGGTCGTAAGCGGAGTTTATTCGGTTTACGCGCAGATAGTCAATCCCAATCCGGATATTTCAGTCCGGCGGTTCAATTATCAGTTTGTTGTCTCTGATAAATCAGGGGACGTTATCAAAGAAACCGGAGGGCAGAGTTATATCTTGGCGGGAGAGAGTAAATTTCTTCTTGTTGCCAGCTTGACTCTGGCTATTCCTCCTGCGGGGGCGACGCTCAAGCTTACCGATATCAATTGGACCAAGGCCAGGCCCCAACTTGAGATCAAACTAGAGGCGGTCCAGCAAAATTCGGGAAAAACCCCGGAAGGAAAGTTTTTTGTGGACGGTATTATAAGAAACCTTCAGGGCTTTGGATTCAAAAAAGTGGAAGTGGGAGTTTTGCTGTTTGATTCAAGGAACCAAAACATTGTCGCCGTAAATTCCACCACTCTTAGCGATTTGCGGCAGTTTGAAAGCCGCTATTTCCGGCTAGTCTGGCCGGCTGTGCCCTCAAGCCGCGGCCAGATTCAGATTATACCCTCGGTAAATCCTCTAAACCCCGGCATTATTTTGGAAGAACCAGAGAAGATTCCGGCAAGATAGCACCAATGATCAAACATCTTAAATATTTTGATTGGCCGCTTTTTGCAGCAGCAGTCCTGCTTGCCCTGGCTGGCCTGCTCATGATTTACAGCACAGGGCTGGAGAGTGTCTCGGAATCAAACCTGTGGCTTAAACAATTACTGGCTTTCGTCATTGGCATTGTCGGCTTGTTTTTTTTTAGCAGTATCGACTATCGTTTGTTACGCCGCGGCAGTTCCGTTTTTTACCTATTGGCCGCCGTTTTGCTTATAGTGGTGTTGATTTTTGGACTGGAAATACGGGGGGCGAGGCGGTGGCTTGATTTTAGCTTCATTAATTTTCAACCCGCCGAGTTTTCCAAATTGGCACTTTTGATATTGCTTGCGAAATACTGTCAGTTGCGCAAACCTTTGCTTTTGAAATTTCGCCACGTGTTATTGTCCTTTATGTACGTCGCGGTGCCGGTTATTCTCATCATGTGGCAGCCGGATTTGGGTTCCGCCATCGTTCATTTGAGCATTTGGCTTGGGATTTTGCTTTTAAGCAACATGCCGCGCAGATATTTTTTATACCTGCTGGTTATTTTTTTGCTGGCTGCCACGCTCTCGTGGAGTTTTCTCCTTCAGGATTATCAGAAAGATCGCTTGCGCAGTTTCGTAGATCCAGCATCGGATCCCCTGGGGCGCAGTTATAACCTCATCCAGTCCATCGTGGCTGTCGGTTCCGGGGGACTTTTTGGAAGAGGGTTGGCGAGAGGGCTCCAAAGCCAGCTCCGGTTTCTCCCGGAGCGGCAGACCGACTTTATTTTTGCTTCAACTGTTGAGGAATTGGGTATTTTAGGCGGAGGATTCATTTTGGCACTGCTGTTATTTCTGCTTTACCGGATCATGAGGATCGTCAATCGCGCGAGAGATTCTTTCGGGACTTATGTATCAGGAGGAATATTTTTCCTGATTTTCACCCAGACGATAATCAATATCGGAATGAATTTGGGGCTTTTGCCGGTCACGGGAATCACTTTACCTTTCCTAAGCTACGGAGGGTCGAGTCTTGTCATTACCTTTTGGTCGATCGGCATTTTGGAGAATGTCGCGAAAAATGCAGTGCCGGTGCGGTTTGGCTAGACAGGGAATGCTTTCGGGTGTATAATTATGATATGGCGAAGAAGCTTAATTATCAAAAGATGATGGAGCTGTTGGCTGTGGTTTTGCACTGCCCAGTCTGCGGGAATAAATACAGCGCCGACCAAACCAATATCATTGATTCCAGGCAGACGGAAAGTTTTGAAACCACTACGGTGCTGGTTCACGCTGACTGCGAGCGTTGCAAGAGTTCGGTGGTTTTTAGCATCGCGATGGACGGGCCGGAAATTTTCTCCGTCGGCATGGTTACGGATTTATCTTCCAAAGACGCCCAGAAATTCCGGGACGCCGAGAGCATCTCTGCTGACGAGGTTATTGAGTTTCATGATTTTTTGGAGACCTTTGACGGCGATTTTCAAAGAGTTTTACGAATTACGTAAACCCCCTCACCACTCCGACGTAATATCGCGAGTGGCATGAGGGTGCTTGGCTTTCATGTTTTTAAGATTATTCATCCATGAGTTTATCCGCCGGGGGCGGATGTTATTCTGGTGAGGGGGTAAAATTATGCCTGGTATTGAACCGATTATCCAAGCAAAATTAAGAACCGCTTTTGGCAAACAGACCCGGAAGTTGAGACGCTCCGGGTTTATTCCGGCGGTGGTTTACGGCAAAGGTAAAACGACGCAAGCTTTGCAAGTTTTAGCCAAGGAGTTTGAGAATTTGTACAAAGCAGTCAAAGAGAGCGCCTTGGTCAATCTTAAGATTGAAGGAGAGGGCGAGCGGAAGGTTTTGGTTCACGATGTCGCCAAGCATTTTATGCACGGAACCCCGATACACGTGGATTTTTATGAAGTTGATCTGAAGCGCAAGATTCACGCCAAAGTTCCTTTGCATTTTGTGGGCACATCCCCCGCGGTCAAGGAACTTGGAGGCGTTTTGGTAAAAAATCTCAATGAAATCGAAGTAGAGGCGCTTCCCACTGATCTGCCGCAATCTTTGGAAGTCAACATCGAAACTCTAAAAACTTTTGATGACCATGTCAGAATCGGCGACTTGAAGCCTGACAGCAATGTTAAGATTTTAGGACACGCCGAAGACGTCCTGGTGTCGGTAAAGCCGCCGCGCACCGAAGCAGAGCTGGCCGAGCTTGAGAAACCGACCGCCGAGGCCGAAAAGGCCGCGATTGAGGGTATGGAAGTCGAGGCTCTCAAGAAGGAAGAAGTAGCCCCCGAAGCTAAAGCAGAAGAAGCTGTGCTGGAGAAAAAACCCGAGAAGCCAGAAGCAAAAGAAAAATGACCAAGCGAAAGCATCTCGCTGTGGTAATGGTGATTGTTGTCGGAGGAATTTTGACAGGGTATTGGTGGCAAAACCGGTACCCTGATTTTGCATCTTCGCCGAAACCGGCCGACAGCAGTCAGCCAAAACCTCAAGAAAGGCCGATTAAGGAGCCGTTTCTGGCGGTGGTTGTGGAAAATACTCCCGAGTCTCGGCCGCAATCGGGGCTTTCTCTGGCTGATTTTGTGTTTGAGGCTGTAACCGAGGCGGGTATTACGAGAATGTTGGTTTTTTATCAAAGCGGGGAGGCATCCATGATTGGGCCGGTGCGCTCGGCCAGGCCTTACTTTGTAGATTGGGCTTTGGGATTTGGCGCGGTACTTGCTTATTCCGGCGGCTCAAAAGAGGCATTAGAGAAAATTGCGGATTTGGGTGGCGGGGCACAGACGGTTAACGAGTTTTATAACGAGAAATATTTCTGGCGAGACCAGAGCAAAAAATCGCCGCATAATTTGTTTACTTCCACAAACTTGCTTGGGGAACTTGCGCTTAAAAAGGGCTGGGACATGGCAGTCGCAAAAGAACCGGGCTGGGAGGTTAACTCGCAATCTTTAGACTCGGTCTCGGCGACCGCGACTGAAATTACGATAAATTTCAGCTATAATTTGTTTGGGGTGAAGTACAAATATAATCCGGAAAGCAATTCTTACGATCGGTCTCTGGCTAACAAGCCGCATGTTGATTCACTCACCCAAAAACAAATTTCCGCAAACAATGTAGTAATCCTTTATACGACCAGTAACGTGATTGATCAGGAGCTTTTGACTCTGGATTTAAAAACAACCGGCACCGGCCGGGCCGTGATTTTCAGAGACGGCAGAGTCATTCAGGCCCGCTGGAAAAAAGAAAGTCCGGGAGCCCCCTTGCGGCTCCTGGACGCGGACGGGTCGATGATCCAGCTTCACCCCGGCTCATCCTGGTTTGCCGTTCTGGATCAGCATGGGAGCGCGAGTTGGAGATAGAGAATTGCTTCTTCACTCGGAAGTCCATCTGTTACTTGACAACCTATAAAAGTGCTGCTATGCTTTCTACATAAGTATTAAAACATAATGGAATATGGCTAATTTTGAAAAATTTAAAGCAATACCTGGGGCAAGAATCGGTTCCTATTACGCTGGTATTACACAGAATGGAACTATAACTTTTTATACTGGTTTTTATCAGCAAGAAGCTTTATCTGCCTACAAAAGTGCGGCGTTGTGGTTTGATAAGCAGGAAAAGCTCATTGGAGTATCATTCTCGAAAGAGCATGAAGAAGGCAACTTAAAATTACATCATTCCAAGGCGGGGAAGAACGCTAGTATTGCGGCATCCAGTTTCTTTAAATATTACGGTCTTGATGTATCTAATTTGACAGGAAGGTATAAACCAACTATGATAACAAGTGATGATGGTAATGATATTTTTACAATTAACACGACTCAGAGGATAACTTGAGATTCAAGTCAAACACAAAAAGCCCCACAGCGAAGCGAGACTTTTTGTATTCCAATAATAGCAAATTTTTATCAAGCGATCAAGGGCCTGTCCCTGTCCGGTTGGCGGGATAGAGTAGGGCAGAAGGAGACAAATTTTTATGAAGGAAGAAACTAAAGTGAAAAAAATCGAAAGACTCCTGAAAAAGTCACGCCATCTTGACGTAAAAGAAATATGTGTAATGCCAAGTGTACTAGAATTGAAGATGATTTCGTACACTGAAAAAATTAAGGCACGAGCTAATCTGAAAGTTGACTTAATTTCTTTACCAAGTTTATTAGCCGCATTTTTGACTACAAATCATGGCTTTTGGATATTTACTTCGGAACAAATTAGAGGTGCTCTGGCCATTGCAATACTAATATTTTGTTTAAATCTTTTTACTAATTTGGCGCGTTACATTCAAAATAGAACCCCTGCTGATCCTAAAAGCTTCATAAAAAGCTTACTGAGGGGACATAAGTAATTTTATCTCCACTCTGCAGTTGCTGGAGGTTTGGACGTGATGTTCCGCCTATGGCGGATAAACTCCAATGACCGGTTCGCTTTCGTGCGCTATTCCTTCTTCGCTGTGTGCGGAGTTTTTTTGTGATTCGTCTCCGTCGGCCGCGGAGCTTCATCGATTTCTTCGCATTGTATCACTTTTGTCGATCGACCAAAACCGTACAACCGATTTTGAAGCTTGACAGCTCCGTGCCGGTGCGGCTGCTACTCCCACTCTACCGTTCCTGGGGGTTTTGAGGTGATATCATAGACCACGCGATTAATACCCCGGACTTCGTTCGTGATGCGCACGGAGATTTTTTCAAGAAGCCAGTG
>CAYNFS010000011.1:14596-38795 GCA_964396685.1 uncultured Candidatus Saccharibacteria bacterium
CGTAGGGGAGGCGCGCCCAGTGGGCGGTCATAAAATCTTTGGTAGTGATTGCGCGAATTATGACAGGATGTCCATAGGTTCTGGCATCGCCTTGCACGCCGACTGACTTGATGTCCGGCAGGACGGCGAAGTATTGTTGTGTATTGTATTTAGTATGTTGTATTTCGCTTCGGACTATAGCGTCCGCCTGTCTTAATAAATTTAGTTTTTCTTGCGTGACTTCGCCGATGATTCGCACGGCCAAGCCCGGGCCGGGGAAAGGCTGGCGATTTACGATAGAGTGGGGCAGGTCAAGAAGTTTTCCTATTTTTCTTACCTCATCTTTGTACAGCTCGCGCAGGGGTTCGATAAGCTTAAGCCCCATTTTTTTAGGCAATCCGCCGACATTGTGGTGCGATTTGATGACCGCCGCAGTTCTGCCGACAGATACACCGGATGTGATGGCGTCTGTGTAGAGGGTGCCTTGGACGAGGAATTTGATTTTTCTACCCCCTCTTAATCTCCCCCTTCGCATGGGGGAGAAAAGATTGCGGGCTTCGCGCTCAAAGATTTTGATAAAAAGTCGGCCGATGATTTTGCGTTTGCGCTCGGGATCGGTGACACCTTTGAGAGCGTGCAAAAATTCTTTTTGGGCGTTGATGATTTTGAGGTTGAATTTCAAGAACTCCCCCTTCCCCCTCTTTGGAAAAGAGGGGGTTTGGGAAGCAAAAGCCTTTTTTATCTCCTCAACCTCTTCTTCTCGCATCAAGCCGGTATCTACAAATATACAAGTCAGGTTTTTGCCAATTGCTTTTGCCACAAGTGTTGCGGCCACTGCCGAATCAACCCCTCCCGAGAGGGCGCAGATTGCTTTGTCATTTCCGATTTTGGCCCTGATTTCGGCAACGGTTTTTTGCACGAAGCCGGAAAGTTTCCACGTTTTTTTGGCGCCGGTGAGTTTGACAAAGCGCGCCAGCATTTTACGGCCGTTTCTGGTATGGACGACTTCCGGATGAAACTGCAGGCCGTAGATTTTTTTGGGCTCATGAGCCATGGCCGCGTAGCGGCAGTTTTGAGAGCTTGCGGTATGGATAAATTCTTTGGGAAGCTTTACCACCTGGTCCCCGTGCGACATCCACACTGATTGTTTTGGTTTTAAGTTTTGGAAGATGGCGCTTTTTTTGATCGTGACAAGGGCCGGGCCGTATTCGCGGTTCTTGCCTGCCCTCACCTTTCCGTCCAGTTCAAAAGCAATCAGCTGATGTCCGTAGCAGATGCCAAGAATGGGGACATCAAGCCGAAAAATTTTTCTGTCCACCCGCAAAGCCCCTTTCTCGGAAAGATTTTGCGGCCCTCCGGAGAGGATGATGCCGTCGGCTTTTGCCAGTTCGGATAGGGCGTGATTATGGGGGACGAGCTCGGCAAAAACGCCCATCTCGCGGATGCGTCGGACGATAAGATGCGAATACTGGGACCCGAAATCTAAAACAAAAATCATTTTATGAATGTTGCTTCAAACGCCCACTTGGTGCACTGTCTGATTTGCTTGTTATTCAAAATTCGATTCTTTTTCAAAAATTCCTGCTCTTTGTAGATGTTGGTGCGGTACATTTCCGGCCCGTCGGTGTTGATGGTGAATCTTACTTTGTTTTTGAGAAGCGTCCTGATTATCAATTTTAGCTCACCGATATTTTTCACAACACTGTTGCGCAGATTGGACGTGGGGCAAATTTCCAGGACGATTTTTTGCCTGGCAATCGCTTTGATTATTTCCGGATCTTTGACGCATTTGACTCCGTGGCCGATGCGGTTTGGCTTGATTTCATTCACCACATAGCGCATTTCTTCAATATCTCCTTCTTCTCCGGTGTGAATCGTGATTCCTAGGCCCGCTTTTCTCGCCTGGTGGAAGAGGGGAGCATGTTTTTTCATGGAGAAAGTTTTGCGGTAAGGGCCTGCTAGGTCTATGCCGATAATCCGATCGCCGCTGTATTTAATCGCTTTTTTCAAAATGATTTCGTTTTGTTGGAAAGTCAGCATGCGGTCCATCATCAGAATAATTCCCGCTTTGACCTGCGGGTATTCCAGAAGCGCTTTGTCCAGCCCCCAGACCGCGGACATTATGATGTGATCCAGGTCTCGTTCGCCGCCCCGATTTCGCTTCATAGGGTTGAAGCGCAACTCCTGTAGGATGAGGTTGTTTTTGCGGTAGCCTCCGCCGACCACGCTTTTCACTGATTCCTCAACGGCCTCCGGGGAGGATTGGATGAGCTCGGTCCAGTGGAAAAAATTATTGTGCATTTCGTCAAGATTGCGATTCCGCTCGTTCCCACTCATAGTAATCATATTCTCAAAATCCCAGTAGTTTTTGCTGGGGAGCTTGATGCCCTGCCTGTGCGCGATGGACCACAAAATCGGCGGGTCAACCGCGGCGCCGAGATGAGTGTGGAGTTCAGCGCGAGGAGTTTTAGTGATTTGAGTCATAATTCGGCGCTTTCTTGTTGATAAACACGCTATGCGGATGTGATTCCCTCAAACCGGCGTTTGTAATTCTAATAAACTTTGCTCTTTTCGGAATATCAGCTATGGTTCTTGCTCCCAGATATCCCATGCCGGATCTCAAACCCCCCGTGATTTGTTCGATGACTTCCTTGAGAGGCCCTTTGTATTTGACCAAGGCTTCTACGCCCTCGGGAACGAAAGTTTTTGCCCCTTTCTGAAAGTAGCGGTCGGTTGAGACATTGAGCCTCATCACTCCCAGACTTCCCATGCCGCGGTACTCTTTGTAAAGTTCGCCTTTGACTTTAACAATTTTGCCCGGCGCTTCTTTTGTTCCAGAAAGCATAGAGCCGAGCATAACCGATGAGGCGCCGGCGGCCAAGGCTTTGACCGCATCGCCTGAATATTTGATACCGCCATCGGCAATGACCGGGACTTTGTATTTTTTGGCAACCGATACCACATCAATAATCGCGGTCAGTTGAGGCACGCCGACTCCCGCAACAACCCTTGTTGTGCATATGGAGCCGGGACCAATGCCAACTTTTAGGGCATCGGCAAAAGGCGCAAATGCCCTTGCTGCTTCGCGGGTTGCGATGTTGCCGACAACAAGTTGGGCTTTGATTGATTTTTTGATTTTGAGTACTGCTTGGATTATGGCTTTCACATGAGCATGAGCCGTGTCAATGACAATTATGTCAGCACCCGCTTTGTCTAAAGCCTTTGCTCTTTCCAAGTCAGTGCCGCCAATTGCGGCCCCTGCCAATACTCCGGCTTTTTTTACTTTCTTGAGCATTTTGACCTGTTCTTCTATGGAGCAGTTTCTGTGCAGAATAGAAATACCGCCAAGTTTGCCAAGTGCGATGGCCATCTGGCTTTCGCTTACGGTATCCATGGCGGCGGAGACAACAGGTATTTGGATTTTTATTTTACGGGTTAAATTTGTTTCGAGTTCAGCCTCACTTCGCGCGATATCCGACTCCCGGGGTTCAAGCAGGACATCGTCAAATGTGAGGCCTAAAGATATTATCTTACTATCCATAGTGTATTATATAGCATAATTTGGAAAAAGCAACAAATTAGATTTTAATTTTCATAACTCGCCAACGGCCGGCGAGGTCTTTGTAGAAGACAACTTGAGAGTGGGGGAAATACTTTTTGGCAAGTTTTGCAAGTAATGGTTTTTGGGAGGAGTCATGTTCAAGGATGAGGGTGATGTTGTATGTGTCATTGCGAGCTCCGACGCGAGGTCGGAGCGTGGCAATCTCTCTGGGATTGCTTCGTCGTCCGTCTAAGGCAGACTCCTCGCAATGACGTGATAATTGCTGGAAAAGTTTGAGAAAGTGCTTAAGGCCGTCGTGAACTTCAACCAAAGCGAATTTTGGTTCGTATTTGAGGTCGGGATTGGAGGAGTATCGGGCGGGAGTGAGATAGGGGAGATTAGCTAGAATTAAGGTGTTAGGTTTTAGCTTATAGCTTTCAGTTTTAAGAAGTGGAGAGAGGAGATTGCCGCGCAGGAACTTGATTTTTTTGGCCACTCCGTGCCTGCGGGCGTTAAGCTTTGCAATTCTTAGAGCTTTGGGAGAAGAGTCTGTGGCGAAAAACTTGAGATTGCTTCGTCGCAGACCCCTCGCAATGACGCCCAGACTGATGATGATATTGCCGCTTCCGGTACCGAGGTCGATAACAGCTTTTAGGTTATAGCTTTTAGCTTTTAGGATTTCTAAAGCGAGTTCAACAAGCAATTCGGTTTCCGGGCGGGGGATGAGAACATCGGGCGTTACGACAAAATCCAAGCCAAAAAATTCTTTGTGGCCGGTAAGATAGGCGATAGGCCAATGGCGGGCGCGTTTGCGGATCAGTAGTTGGTAGTGAGTAGTTTGTAGTTTGGATATTTTCTTGTGGGGATTCGCGTAGAGATAGGTTTTGTCGCATTTGCGGACATGACATAACAAAACCTCGGCATCGAGGGCGGGAGAAGACGAGTTCGTGTGCAATGTTTTAATAGCCCAAGATAAAGATTCTTGGATGATCATTTATTCGACCTCTCCTTTAATTCCTCCCCTCGCCAGGGGAGGAGGGAAAGGAGGGGGCGAGCATTCTTTTCTGGTCTTCTGCGGCCAACGCTCTAATTACAGGTTCAATTTCGCCATCCATGATTTTAGTAATTTGATTCCAGTTTTGATTTATGCGATGGTCGGTGACGCGGTCCTGCGGAAAATTGTAGGTTCTGATTTTTTCCGAACGATCCCCGGCGCCGATCTGGGAACGTCTCTTCTCTTTGAGAACTTTTTCGCGCTTTTCCCTCTCTTGTTCAAAAATTCGTGCCCGCAGTACTGCCATGGCTTTCTCTTTGTTTTGCGTTTGGCTTCTTTCGTCCTGGGATTGGGCCGTTATTCCTGTGGGAATGTGGGTGATTTTGATTGCCGAATATGTGGTATTTACCGACTGGCCGCCGTGACCCGAGGCCGTTGAGGCTTCTATCTTTAAATCTTTTGGATCAATTTTGATGTCAACTTCTTCTGCCTCTGGCAGTACGGCCACAGTAACGGTTGAAGTGTGGATTCGTCCGGATTTTTCTGTGTCAGGAACTCTTTGCACGCGATGCACCCCGGACTCGTACTTTAGTCTCGCAAAAGGGCCTTTCTTGTCCGCCGAAGCTTTAGCGGAGGCGGAGATTTCAAAAATCACTTCTTTGAAGCCGCCGATTCCAATGCGGTTTGTTGCGAGAAGCTTTGTTTTCCAGCCTTGAGATTCGGCATATTTTTGGTACATACGGAAAAGTTCGGCCGCAAAAAGCGCCGACTCGTCACCACCGGCACCGGCCCGAATTTCCATAATGATATCTTTTTCATCCAACGGGTCTTTGGGGAGCAAATCTAGGTCGATTTGAGATTTTAGATTTGAGATTTTAGATTTGAGAGCATCTATTTCATCTGTAGCAATTTTGCGAAGCTCTTCGTCTTTTTCTTCTTTTAGGATTTTTTCAAATCCCCCTACTTCCTTCTCAAGTTTTTCCAGCTCCTGTATTTTTTCCACCAGAGGCAAAAGCTCTGCTTGCTTTTTGCCAAGCTCTTTGAGCTCTTGGGGATTAGTCATTGACGCAAGCCGGTTTTGGATTTCCTGATATTCTTTTAGAATTGATTGGTATTGTTTATTCATAGTCAGGCCACGAAATTACGAGATAGTACGAAAATACGAAATTTCGTACTTTCGTAATAGATTCGTAAGTTCGTAAGGTTATTTTTCAACTTTTGCCGCAGCGCGTTTTTGTTCTTTTTTGAGAATTTTTTGTTTCTTGGAAGTATGCTTTCTGGTTTTGGCTGAAGCGGCTCTTAAACGGAATTTCTCCACGCGGCCGGCAGTATCCACGAGCTTTTGCTTGCCGGTGTAAAAGGGATGACAGTTTGAGCAAATTTCAACATGCAGTTCCGGTTTGGTGGAGCCGACTGTAAAAGCATTGCCGCACGCGCAGATGACTTTGGCTTGGGCATAGTAAGTTGGATGAATATCGGCTTTCATGCCACTTAGTTTAGCAGAAGAATTTGGGACTAGCAAGAGTGCCAATACAAAAAACCCGCTTCGTGTTTTTGAGAAGGGGCTTTTTGGCAAGTACTATCTTAAAGGATCGCTTCTTTGGCGGCTTTGGCGACCCGGAATTTGAGAACGGTCTTGGCCGGGATTTTGATTTGCTCGCCGGTTGCCGGGTTTCGGCCCATGCGTTCGGCTCTTTGCTTCTTGACAAGTTTGCCCAAGCCTGGGATAGTAAATTCCCCAGAGCTTTTGGCCTCTTGATAGGCCATTTGGACTAGTGCATCGAGCATTGCCGACGCCTCTTTTCGGCTCTTGCCCAGCTTTTCGGCCATGGCCTGCAACATTTGGGATTTGGTCATATTTTTTGTTAATGATTAGATTTTAATTATCTTAATGGGTATTTTACACTAAAGTCAATTTTTTGGCCAATTTTTCATATCCTACCACCCGAAGAGCCTGCCGACCTCTTCCGCAGTCTCGCGCTTGCGGGCCACTGTCACCTGTCCGTTCTGGGCCACCAGTTTGGCGGGACTGGAAAGCAGACAGTGGTGGGAAGCAAGCGAATCCTGGTAAGCGCCGGTATCCAATAAGGCAATATATAATTCATCTGTGTCTTCGAGCTTGGGCAGTAAAATGTATTCGCCGCCAGCGGTATATTTGTCATCGCTGTCGCAGGAAGATCCGGCAAGCCAGACCTTTTGCAAGCGCCTGGTATTCATATGATTGACGGGGACAACATGCCACTTTTGGTGGATAGCCCAAGTGTCTATGAGATCGTTCATAAAACTGCCGTCGATAACATACCATTTCTTATGATTTTTGTTGCTG
Organism: uncultured Candidatus Saccharibacteria bacterium; assembly: GCA_964396685.1. GTDB lineage: Bacteria > Patescibacteriota > Doudnabacteria > UBA920 > 2-01-FULL-46-14 > CAYNFS01. Next base: position 21,437 of record CAYNFS010000011.1, read on the forward strand.
ACCGCTTTCTCCGCCAAAATTTTGTAGATTGTGATTTGGGCTGGGGCTGCCACATAACTGCCCCACTCGGCGATAAGATTTGGGTGCTTTAAGAGGCCGAGTTTGTCGCACTCTTTTTTGGCGGTTTTGATTATTTGGTTGATCAGGCTTTTGCCTGTATAAAAGTGTTTCTTTTTTTCGAAAGGCACCCCTGCTCCGCCCCCGATATCCAAAGTGTCCAGGGCGGGGTTTTTTTCTTTGAGGGGAGCGTACAAATTTAACGCCCGTTTTAGCGGTTTGACGAAGCCTTCGATCTTTTCTATCTGTTTGGAGATATGGTAATGCAGGGTGGAAAGGTTTCTCACTTTCCCAATCTTCAAAATTTCTTCCTCCGTAAATCCGAACCGGTTAAATTTTTTATCCCAGTGAGCTTGGATTTTGACGTCCAAATTTACGCGAATCCCCACCTCTCCTTTGAATTTTTTGAGCCTCTCAAGCTCATTGTAATCTTCAATGATTGGGATGACGATCAACCCCTTGCTTCTTAGTTCCTCGATAAGGCTGATATATTTTTCAGTTTTAGGCCCGTTGCAGATCACTCGGATTTTGACGTTGAATTTATCCTGCTCAATCATTCTTTTCACCAAAAAAAGCTCGTTTGCGGAAGCGACATCCAGATTCGCTCCTTCGGCCACCGCCGGCAAAACGAACTCCTTGGTTTGATTGGCTTTCATGGCATAGTGATAATAGAATTTGCCTTTGTAGCCTAAAACTTTGATGTAAGCGTTGAAAGTGTCGATGAGATCGCGGACGCGGTTTTCTATAATCGTCGGGAAAACAATTTCCGTGGAAGTTCCGTATTTTTTGACAATGTCAAAAATGTTGTACTGGTAGTTGCCCTCCCGGACAATCAACTCGCCATCACGGCTTATGTCAAAATATTGAGTGTTGAATTCCTCTCGGCCCAGTTTCCAGAAAGCTTTTAAGTTTTTGCGCATGACAAAGTCAATTATACACACGCTTGATTTTGCTTGCAAGCTTTGTTATAATCATCCTACTTTATGATCAACTACCCAACTTTAGAAGAGTTGCTTAATGCCGGAGTTCATTTTGGGCACATGGCTTCTCGCTGGAATCCCAAAATGAGGCCTTTTATTTTCACAACGCGCAACCGGATTCACGTCATTAACCTGGAAAAAACCCAGGAATACTTAAAGCGCGCTTTGGACTTTGTCAAAGACACAGCTTCCGCTTCCGGCCAGGTACTTTTTGTGGGAACGAAGCGGCAAGCCAAAGAGGAAATCAAAAAGGCGGCGATTTCCTGCGGCATGCCCTTTGTTGCGATTCGCTGGTTGGGAGGCACTTTTACTAACTTCAAGACCATCCAGAAAACCATCAGGAAGCTGGAGAAGCTTCAGAAGCTGAGGGACGGCGAGGATTTTGAGAGCAAATATACAAAAAAGGAAAGACTTCTGATAGAACGGGAGATTCAAAAACTTGAGCAGCTTTTCGAAGGTACTAAAGGTCTTAAAAAACTCCCCGAGGCTGTATTTGTGGCTGATATAAACCATGATCAGATCGCGGTCAAGGAAGCTAAAGCCTCGGGGATAAAAGTTGTCGGTCTGGTTGACACAAATTCGGATCCCGAGGGGATTGATTACCCAATTCCTTCAAATGATGATGCCATAAAGTCCATCTCTTTGATAGCTAACAAAATTGCGGAGGCGGTTAAAGAAGGAAAATTAACTGCCGGATCGCAAGAAAAGGGTGAGGGCGGAGGGGAGGAAGCGGGGAAATGATTTCTGCGAAACAAATCAAGGAGCTTCGGAACAAAACAGGCGCTTCCATAATTGAAGTGAAAAGCGCTTTGCAGGCAGTTTCGGGGGATGCGAAGAAAGCGGTTGAGATCTTGCGCAAAAAAGGCCAAATCAAAGCCGCCAAAAAAGCAGGCCGAATCGCCGGACAGGGAATGATTGACGCCTATATTCACGGGGAGGGGCGAATCGGCGTCTTGGTGGAAGTAAACTGTGAGACGGATTTTGTCGCAAGAAACCAGGAATTCAAAAGTCTAGTTCATGATTTGGCCCTGCATATTGCTGCGTCTAACCCGCTTTACATTTCGGGCGCGGATGTGCCGGCCGACGTGATAGCCCAAGAAAAAGAACCAGAAAAATTTTTCCGGGAAGTCTGCCTTTTGGAACAGCCTTTTGTAAAAGACCCGACTATAAACGTGCAGGAACTCATCAACCAGAAGATTGCGGTGATTGGGGAGAACATACAAGTACGCCGATTTACCAGATACGCACGAGGGGAGTAAGGTTTAGAAATTAGGTCAATTAGAAATTAGAAATTTCACTCCCGTGTTTGCTTTCCTGCCCCAAGTCCTAATCATAATTTCCATAGCCGGCATCATCGTTCTGGTATTGCGAAAGCTTCCGGCAGTTACGGCTTTTGTCAAGGGTCTTAAGCTTGAAATTCTTTCGCGCAAGCTATGGCAGTATGTCTTGGAGGTAAAAGAGCTTTCCAAAAATCCCCATTTTCCGAAGTTTCCCGCATCCTTTCCAAAGATTCATTTGCCGACGGCTAAATTTCCTTTTCTCAAACGTCCGGATACGCCGGCGTTTTATCTGAAAGAAGCGCAGGTGAATTTTGAAAAGGGTGATTTTGACGAAGCGGAGCGTAAATTTATCAAAGCCATCGAAAAGGACAGCCGAAACGAGGAAGCCTATGCCGGTTTGGGCAAAATTTATTTGGCGCAGAAAAATTACGAAGAAGCAATCGAGGTTTACAAGTATCTGGTCAAGCATTTCCCCGCCAATGATCTCTACCATGCCAATTTGGCACAAGCCTATCATGGCAACAAGCTTTACGAGCAGGCGATCGAGGCTTACGAGCAGGCGATCGCATTATCCCCTGATAACGCCAAGCGATACGTGAATTTGGGTTTGAGCCTTGAGGCCAAAAACCATACGGAAGAAGCTATTCTTAATTACCGTAAAGCCGCAGATTTGGAGAGGACCAATACGCAGTTTCTGATGGTTTTGGCTGAAGCGCTGATCAAAAAAGATGACAAGGAAGAAGCCGAGCACATCTTGGAGCAGATTTTGCAGATAGAACCCACCAACCACGTCGCCCGCGAAAGGCTAATGGGATTGAAATTTTAGGGAGACAAAATTATAATCCAATAAGGCGCCGAGGTAGCTCAACTGGCAGAGCAGGGCTTTTGTAAACGAAGGTTCGCGGCCCGCCCCGCACCTTCTCCTGCCAAGATAGCTCAACTGGCAGAGCAGCTGTTTTGTAAACAGCAGGTTGTGGGTTCGAGTCCCACTCTTGGCTTTTAGAAGGTGCGGGGTGAAATTCCGCGGGGTGAGTTTCCGCCAAAAGCGGATCCGCCTCTGGCGGACAAGTCCTCTCCTCGGCTTTGGAATGTTTTGTAAAATGGGCGGTTGGCAGAGCGGACAATTGCACCTGACTGTAAATCAGGCGCCATAATGGCTGCGGGGGTTCGAATCCCTCACCGCCCATTTTTGACAACTTCAGTATTTCTATGCTATAATTATTTTGTAATAATTAAGCTTTTTATTTTTATTTATGGCAGGGAAACAAAAAATTTTGGTGGTTGAGGATGAAGAAATTCTCCTCACGGCGCTGCGAGAAGAATTAGCAACCGGGGGGTATGAATCCGAGGGGGCGGTGGACGGAGTTGAGGGCTTGGAGAAAGTCAAAACTTTCAAGCCAGATTTAATTTTACTGGATCTTCTCATGCCCAAGATGGACGGCATGGAAATGCTTCAAAAGCTTAAGGCTGACAGCGAGACCCGCGAAGTTCCTGTCGTGATTCTCACTAACCTTTCAGACTACGAAAAAATTTCCGAGGCCCTGTCTTTGGGCGCTATGGATTATCTAGTCAAAGCCAATTATAAATTGGAAGACTTATTGGATAAAGTAAAAACCGTGCTTGGCCGCCGGGGCGGTCAAGCTTAAAGAACAAGATGCGAAACCCAGAGGATTATAGAAACCTGATTACTGAAATTATCCGCAAGCAAATGGATATCTTGGGGCCGGAAATTGCCACAGCCAAGGCGGCAAAGGTAGAAGGGCTTAAAGTTTCAAGCAGTGGAGAAGCAGAGGAGGTCAAAGGCAATCCCGATGAGGTTTTACAAAAACTGGTGAATGAATATATTGCCCTTTCCGGCGAGATTGTGAAAAACATCTTGGAGCCCGTTTTTGCGAAGTACCCGGAAATAAAATTAAAAATTTAAACAAATGGATTTCACGATTATTATCCAAGGGCTGGTGATTGTTATCATCATTGGGGTAGTCTATAGTCTTTGGCAAACGACCAAATCCTACGGAGGCCTGATTGGAGCGGCGCTAAAATGGATAGGTTTAGGGATGGCATTTTTTTCGCTCGAGGCTTTGGATCGGGTTTTGGGGAATTACGGTTTTATTAAAAGCTTCGGGTTTTTAAGTTCAGACCTCATTCATAATATAGTTTTGCTTTTGGGTCTTCTTTTCTCGGCAATCGGTTTTTCCAGGCTCACCAAAGTCGCGAAATAGGCCAAAGAAACAAAAATAAAAATGACAATCCAGTCGTCTGTGTTGATTGCCGCGATTTTTTCAGGAATCGTTCTGATCATTTTTTGGTTTGAGTATCGAAGGATACGCAAGAGGCTTTTCAAAAGAGAGGAACAGATGAGGCATAGGATGTATGAATTGTCCATTTTGCGGGAGATCGGGGAGAGAATCGGTTATTCCTTGAACATCCAAAAAATCGTCGAGGTGATTGCCGGAAGCTTAGGAAAGCTATTGCCTTATTCGACAGTCGCCTATATGCTGCCGAGCGAAGAGGGGCGGCTTGTGTTCAAGATCGCTTTGGCGGAATCGGTTAACAAAACTTTTGTGAGTGAAGTGCGCTCGCGCATGCTCAAGGCCTGCACAACCCTTTTTAACAAGGATTATGTTGAGAAAGACGTGGAGGAGAGCGTTTCCGGCGTAGTCACCGATCCTACAAGCCGGGAGAAGGTCGAGTCTTTTTTTAACGTCCCCATTGTCATAAACAGCAAGCCCGCCGGGATTTTTACCGTGGCTTCAGTTGAGTCGGGGCTTTACAAGACCAGTGAAGAAGTCGAGATCCTGTACACGATCATGGGCCAGGCTTCAGAGGCTGTGTCCAAGCTGCAAACAGTTTTGGAAATAGAAAAGGGCAAGCTAAACGCCATGGTGGCGAGCATGGCAGACGGCATTTTGATGGTTGATACCCAAAACAGGCTTTTGGTGGTAAATCAACAAGCCAAGAAAATGCTGAATTTGCAAACGGATGAGCCGACGGTCTTTGACGTTTTGGACGCTTTGTCGGACAAATTTGACCTGCGTACCAAGATTGAAGAAAGTATCAAAAAAGACCAGTTGATTGTCGAAGACGAAATTGAGCTGGGGCAGAGATTCTTGCAGATTTTGATAACGCCGGTCAAAGACAATAAAAATGAGCCTTTGGGCAGCGCTGTTTTGCTGCATGACATCACACGCGAAAAAGAGCTGGAAAAGATGCGGGAGGATTTCACCTCCATGATGGTGCACGAACTGCGCTCGCCCTTGACTGGTATTCGGAGCATAGCCACACTTCTCAAAAACAAAAATATCTTAGCGGAACAGCAAAAATACCAGCAGTTCGTAGGTTTGATCAGCACTAACAGCAATTCCATGCTGGATTTGGTAAATGACCTGCTGGATGTGGCGAAATTGGAATCGGGAAAATTTGAAGTTTTCAAGAAGCCGGCTGATTTGCGACTTATACTTGAACAGCGCATCGAGTCTTTTAACAGCTTGGCTCAAGAGACCAAACTCTTTTTGGAGAAAAAGATTGCCCCAGAAGTCCCTGCCTCTTTAGCAATGGACGAAAACAAAATAGCGCAGGTTTTAAACAATCTCCTAAGCAATGCGATTAAATTTACCCAACCTGGCGGAAAAATCACTTTGGGAGCCTTTGTCTGCAAAAAGGATCAAGACCTGGCCGCATTTGCGGTTTCTTCCGATATGGCCTGGCAGGGCTTAAAAAAAGGACTCAAATGTCCGGCAGATTCTGTGGTGGTGAGCGTCACCGATACGGGCCTTGGCATATCTCAATCCGAAATTCCCAAACTTTTCAACAAATTCCAGCAATTGTCTACCTCAACCAGAAGCAGCAAGAAAGGCACGGGGCTGGGGCTGGTCATTGTCAAAGGCATTGTGGAGGCCCACGGCGGCGAAGTCGGCGTGCTTTCCGAGGAGGGGCGGGGGACGACCTTTTACTTTACTCTTCCCTTAAATTAAAGAAGAACATGAATCCCAAAAGTCAAAAACCCAAAATTGCGGTGGTTGAGGACGAGGAGGCCTTGCAGCGGGTCTTGGTGGAACTTTTGAAAATGTCCGGTTACGATGCCGCGGGGATTACGACTGGCACGGAAGCTGTGGAAATGATCCCCAAACTTTTACCCGATTTGATTTTGCTTGATATTATTTTGCCGGAGCTCAACGGTTTTGAGGTCATGCGCAAGCTTTCGGCGAATCCTTTAACCGCCAAAATCCCGATAATTGTTTTGACTAACCTGGCCGATGGGCGGGAGCGGCGACAGGCTATGGAGTTGGGCGCCAAGGATTACTTGGTCAAGGCTGACTATGATTTTCAAACCATTCAAAAAATTATCAAGGAGATACTGCGAAGATGACGAGATTTAAAAATATCCTTGGGACCGTAGCCAAGGCCAGCATTGAAAACATTACCGCGGATTTTGTCTCACTGGCGAGCCACCAACTCCGCACCCCCCTCTCGGCGATCAAATGGAACACGGAGCTCCTGCTGATGCAAAAACAAGGCAAGCTTACCGGAAAACAGCTGCGGTATCTGCATGAAATTTATCGGTCTAACGAACGGGCGATTAGCCTGGTTAACGATCTTTTGGATGTCTCGCGAATCCAGGAAGGGGAAATCCATTTGGAGTTTCGGCCCACCAAGGTTGAAAGCGTGGTTGAGGAAATTATCGACAATTTCACGACTTTAATTAAGGCCAGCAAAGTCAGCATCAATTTTGAAATCGTCAATGGCCCTTTGCCCAAGATTGAAACCGACCGAGAGAAGCTCAAGCGCATTATCATTAATCTCTTATCCAATTCCATCAAATATACGCCGGCTCGCGGCAAAATCAGGATTACTGTTGAAAAAGATACCAATTATGTTAAAATTACGGTTGTGGATTCCGGCATCGGGATCCCAAAAGCCGACCAGCCGAAAGTCTTCAAGAAGTTCTTTAGAAGCCCCAATGTGATAAAACTGGCGCCCGACGGCACGGGGCTCGGACTTTTCATCGCCAAATCTTTGGTTGAAGCCATGGGCGGAAAAATCGGCTTTAGATCTCAAGAAGGGAAAGGAACGAGTTTTCATTTCATTCTTCCGGTTAAGGTCTAAATATGCCAAAAAAGTCATCTCCCAAAAAAGTCTCCAAAATCAATATCCAAAAAGTTGCGGAGGAGCGGATTTTGGATTCCAAACTTTTGCGGCCGAAAGACCGGTTTCCTTACAACCTCCTTTTGCCTTTGGTCTTTGCGGCTCTGGCAGCGGTAAGCGCGTTGGGCTATCTTTATTATTTCTCTAATCCTTCCAAGCCCGAGTCTCGGAATCTAGACATTACCCTTCCTTCTTCACCGGAATTTTCTCTGACCGAAGCCATAGCTAACACTCCCGAGGAGACTCCCGAGGTGAGTCTCACGCAGGTGGAAATCCTGACCACACCCACAGGTTTCTTGAATGTCCGCAAAGGCCCGGGGACGACTTTTGAAAAAATTGGGCAGGTAAATCCGGGAGAAACTTATATTTTGGTGAGCGAGGATGCCGCGGCCGGCTGGTATGAGATAAGATTGGATGATGCTACGACCGGCTGGGTGACGAAGCAATACGCGAGAGTGAAAGAATAATCCATAATCTATAATCGATAATCGGGCCTAAAGCTTTGCTTTGCGGCTTTTTTTTGTTATACTTTGAGAAACGCTATGCCCAGATAGCTCAGCTGGTAGAGCAACTCCATGGTAGACATAAAATCCTGCCCATTCCGAGCGGTAACGCCGGAGTGAATCCCGAATAACGGTCAAAGGCCAGACACAGGCGGAGACCGTCTCGTCCGTTCACCCTAAGCGGACGGGCGAACGACTGACAAGGGCCCCGCGTAGCGTCGGGGAAGATACAGTCTAATCCCCTAATGCGTGTCAGATTGAAAATGGGGTATAAGTGAAGGAGTAGGTCGGCGGTTCGAATCCGCCTCTGGGCTTTTTCCCCTCCCCTGAAGGGAGGGGCTTCGGGAAGGGTGGTAAAATTAATTTCGCAAAAAATGCCGCAAGAAAACCTCATCAAACTCCAGTGCACGAACTGCAAACGGATTAATTATTATACGACAAGAAACAAGAAATCAACCCCCGAGCCCTTGGAGCTTCGCAAGTTTTGCAAATGGGATCGCAAGCACACAATACACAAAGAAATGAAGAAGTAAGGGGTTGTCATTCATATAGGTTAGTCTGTTTTTTTCGGTCCGATAATCCTCGAGGAATATTATTCTAGAAGCAAGTCTTTTAATTTGAGGATTTTGTCGGCCTTATAAGCGGAAATTGGGTTAGTGGCCCAATTTTTTTAAAGTCTCTCTATGGTTAAATCCGATTTTTTTCGGACTTTTTTTAAACCAACCAAGCTCTTTTGTTTCATTGAGTCGTTTCAGATTTATATTTTGGTTCAGATTGACTCCGTAGACAATGTCAACTACATGTCCTCGCGGATCGCCATAAATATCATCAAAGACGTCAAGAAGCTTTGTCTTTTTATGGTTTATGACAATCCCGAGTTCCTGTTTTGCAACTCGCAACAAGCATTGCTTCAAAGATTCGTTTTTGAGCAAGAAACTGCCAGGCAAATGCCAATAATTTCGAAAAGGTGCAATTCCTCTTTTGGTTAAAAGAACTTGACCGTTTTTATTTCGGATTAATAAATTAATCGCTACCCGTGGTACGTGTTTGAAAGTCTTAAGAAAAAGTTTGTAAGGTATTTTTTGATGCATATACATCGGGGTTGTTGGCAGGGTATCCTGAAAATAGTTCGAACACATTTCATCCCGAGCGAAGTCGAGGGACGAGGATCCACCCTCCCAAAATACGGCCCCACCGTGCCGATGACAGCCTTCTCCCTGCGGGAGATCTCCCATAGGGATGACAGCTTTTCTTTACTTGCCCCGTTAATTTACTCTAGTAAATTTTTACGGGGGCGGCAAATCCTTTCACAATATAGTGCGGAAATCGAAATGTAACATCTACTTCTTTTATCTTCCTCCGGCCGACTTGTAAAGTTTAGTGCACTGATAATCCGAGATATTGATTGGAGCAGATACCTTCGGCTCATTAGGATCTATGGTATCCTTCCATACCCAATGCCAAATTTGTTTTCCCTCTGAATCGAAGAAGAACCTATCTCCTGTAAATCCGCCGCTTCCACTTACCTGATAAATCACTTCTTGCCCCTTGACGCAACGCGAAAGGGAAACTGCTATTGTGTAGTACCTGTCCCGCTTAAGCTCTTGGTATTTCTCAATGACCATTTTTGGAATAGAACCAGCAGCCTTTTCTCGCGAAATAAAAGCCGACGAGATTGCCGCTCCAACAAGAAGAAGCGCAATTATAGAAATCGAGATATTTGAGGAGCTCTTGTTACTCATATGCAAGCAGTATAACACAGCTGGCGTTTAAAAAAAGCACCGCGATGTCGGAGGTCGGAAGTGACATCGAAGTGCCCATCATATCTGCCCAAGGTCTGCTATTTGTTCCCCGCCTGAGGATCTTCTTGATTTCTGGGAAGCAGCTCGTCAGGCGGAAGGGTTTTAACCTCATTCATAAACAAGCCTTCCGGAACGAGAGTCTGTGCGCCCCTAGAGTAGCAAATCTTGATCGCAAGGGGCTCCAACCTCACCTCCCAAGGTTTTTCCCCGTCAAAGATCTGCAGAATGACAAACACTGTTTGTCCTGGTTCCAGTGCTTGAAATCTTCCACAATGAATCAGTTCTCCTAGTTTTTCGGCCACTGTCTTTAGGCGTTCCGTGGTCATAATTTGTTCCTCCTTAACCCGATGGTAACAGTACATCGTAATTAAAAATTAAACTTCCGTCAATAGTTTGGGGCAGTCCCCGAAATGAATCACCCTGCAGCAAGCTGCAGGGTGATTCATTGCTCCAAGCTAATATTCTTCACATAAGTGGCAGGAGTGGAAGGAATCGAACCCTCATATCCGGTTTTGGAGACCGGTGTTCTACCATTGAACTACACTCCCATATGTAATGGGCGGATTGGAGGCCAGCGTTCCGCCATTGAACTGTCGCGATTATTATAATTATAACAGAAATTAGGTAGAAATGTAAAAAGATTAAAAGATATGCTAAACTGAAAAAGATGGCCGAGGATCAAAAAACAAAAAGCGAAAAGACCGTAAAAATTTTCGGGTGGGCGTCGTTTTTGCACGATGTGGGTTCAGATATGGTCTTTTCCGTCTGGCCATTTTTTGTGACTTCAGTCTTGGGAGCAAATATGGCCGTTTTGGGATTGATTGACGGGCTTGGCGATGCGGTAGTTTCTATCTCCCAGGCCATCTCGGGATATGTTTCCGACAGAATCAAAAAGCGCAAAATTTTTGTCTGGCTTGGTTATTTTTTTGGCGGAATTGCCAGGCTTGGCTACGCTCTGGCTCCCGCTTGGCAATATCTTATTCCATTCAGAATTTTGGATCGTTCGGGAAAGATCAGGGCAAGCCCCAGAGACGCAATTATCTCGGACGACTCGGAAATCACTACCAGAGGGAAAAATTTTGGCTTTTTGCGCATGATGGACAATGCCGGCGCTGTTGTGGGAGTAATTTTTGCTTTTTTATTTCTGGGATATCTTGGTTTTCGCAATCTTTTTGTCATTGCCGCTATTCCCTCGATGCTCGCTGTGCTCCTGGTTGTTTTTGCTTATAAAGAAACCAAGATCGTCAGGGACAAAATTTATCAAGGCGTTAAATTTAGGGACATAAGCGGCAACCTCAAACTTTACACCTTGCTCTCGGCAATTTTTGCGCTCGGCTCTTTTAGCTACTCTTTTTTGCTGGTTTACGCCCAGCGCCTGGGAATCAAGATTGTTTATGTGCCGCTATTGTATTTATTGTTTACCCTGGTATCAGCAATTTTTTCCTTGTCATTCGGCAAATTGTCCGATCAAGTCGGGAGAAAGCCGGTGCTTTACATGGCTTTTCTTTTCTGGGTCTGTGTGGCAGTATTGTTTATTCTTCAAGGAAATTATTTTTTGGTGATAACCGCATTCGTGTTTTACGGCTTACACAAAGCCGCGCTTGAGCCAGTGCAAAAAAGCCTCGTGGCCGAGCTTGCTCCAAAAGAATATGTGGCAAGCATCATAGGAGGATTTGAGATGGCAATCGGGCTTGTGAGCCTGCCTGCCTCTTTTCTTGCCGGCGTGTTGTGGGAAAGAGTGGGCATTGTGGCGCCATTTTTCTTTTCAGTGCTTTTGACTTTTATTGCGGCATTTCTTTTGGCTTTTGTTGACGAGCCAAAAATATCAAATTGAATTTATGACCAAATACGATTACGACATTATCGCGATAGGTTCTGGTTCTGCCGGCGGGGCTGCGGCTTTTGTGGCAAAAAAAGGGGGATTTAGGGTGGCGATTGTCGAGGAGTTCAAAGACAAGCTCGGCGGCAACTGCCCAAACTACGCATGTGTGCCGACGAAAGCCTTGCTCAATGCCGCACAAGTTTACAAAATGGCGCTTAAGGCTTCTGAATTTGGAATTGATGTTTCTGATGTTCGTTTTGATTTCAAGAAAGTAGCGGCCTATCGGGATGAGATTGTGAATATGCTTACCGGCCCGCGGATTGAACGCAATCTTCACAATGCCGGCATTGATTTGCTTTGGGGGCATGCCAAGTTTGTTTCTGAACACGAATTAGATGTTGCAGGAAAGAGATATTCATCTCACCATATAATTATTGCGACTGGCTCCAAGGAATTCATTCCACCGATCGAAGGACTTAAAGAAGCAGGATTTCTTGTTTCTGATCAGGCCGTGAAATTACAAGTTTTGCCAGAATCCATAATTATCATCGGCGGGGGACCGGTGGGCACAGAGTTTTCGCAGATTTTTTCCAGCTTCGGTGTGAAAGTTACCCTACTACAGCGCGACCCGCAGATTTTGCAAAGAGAGGACAGAGACATCGCCGACTATGTGCAGAAGGATTTGGAGAGCAGGGGAGTAAAAATTGTGCTGAACATGGAGGTGGAGTCAGTGCATAAAGCGGGCAGCCGCAAAATCGTCGCTGTAAGAATCGGAGATAAGAACGAGGCTTTTGAAGCGGAAGAAATTATGATTGCGGCGGGCCGCAGAGCGGCGCTTGCCGATCTGAATCTTGAAGCGGCCGGACTCAAACTTGATTCTCACGGCAAACTTGAGCTTAACGAATATCTGCAGACCTCCCAGGCGCATATTTGGGCGGCAGGCGACGCGGCAGGAAATTGGCAGTTTACCCACACGGCGGCATATGAGGGAGATTTGGTTGGACGAAATATCTGCCATCGGCATGACGAGGCGGTAAATTATGACGTCGTGCCTCGGGTCACTTTCTGCGAGCCCGAAGTGGCAAGCGTCGGTATGACTGAACAAGAAGCCAAAAAAAAGGGGATTGATATCACAATTGCCAAATTTGCAATGGGTGGGTTGGGCCGAGCATTGATTGACCGGGATCGTCGCGGCTTTGTCAAGATCGTAGCCGAGGCCAAAAACAAACAAATTCTTGGTGCGCATATCGTGGGCAAGCAGGCAGGGCACCTTATTCACGAAATTGCGGTGGCTATGAAGGCCAAAATTCCGGCCACAACCATCGCTAAAACTATCCACGCCTATCCGACGTTTTCAGAGGCAGTGGCGGCCGCCGCTGAAGAGCTTTTGTAACCCCCCACACCTGTAAAGGTGTGGGGGTAAAGGATTTAGTACCTAAAGGTGTACCTCCGGGGCCTTTACAATAGGCTTTTTTTTTGGTATAATAAGGCCAGAAACAGAGATATTTGATAGCAAATATCTATCAAATATTCCTCTAAACTAAGCCTTTTTTGTAGGAGGCAGAGAAAGGCTTTGGAAACAAAAATATAATGAGACCTCAAGAGCCGCCTGCCGAAGGCAGTAAAAGGCTTATTTCATTGTCAGTGGCCGCACGGCTGACGTCCTATACGCCAGAGCATTTGAATTTACTCGCTCGACAAGGCAAACTTCGAGCCCAAAAAGTCGGCCGCAACTGGGTTACCACTAAGGAGTGGGTTGAGGAGTACCTTGAAAGGAAAAAAGGAGACTTTTCTTCGAAGCAAACGATTTCAGAAGGGTCATCCCCACGCTTATCCTTACCGCCGCCCAAACCACCTCCGCTCCGAGCAAAGTTAGCCTTTTTTACGAGCGTATTTGCGCTCGTGTTTTTGTTTATAGCCTCCTATCTCTATATCTACCGCGATGTCTCTGTCAATACTCTGGATAATCTAGGGCCGGACTTGGTATTCATCTGGGGCAGTCCTCCGTCTTCTGGCGAGGTTCAGGGAGCTTTTACTCAAAGGCTTTCCGCACAAACCACAACCCATTTCAATCGTGTTAAAAGCTACATTGCCCGGAAGCTCGCCAATTTCATCTCGCCTTTTTTGCCGGAGAAGTTGATCACCATTGAAAAAGAACAGCCTTCGGTTTCTCTAATTGAGCAAATAGGAAAAGGTGGGGCTTTGTACGAAAAAATAAGTGAGATCGTAAAGCAAGAGGGCGTACCAGGGCGCCAAGGTCTGTCAGGGCCTAGAGGATTGGCGGGACCACAAGGCCTTGCTGGACCGCAGGGGGAACAAGGGCCTGCGGGTACTCAAGGACCGCAAGGGCTACAAGGACCAGCGGGGCCTTCCGGTTCTCTCGGCACAATCGGTTTTGTCGGTTTGCCGGGTGCTACTGCAAAGGATGGCGCGGGCACTACCGGCTCTTTCCGTTATCTCTCCGTTCAATCGTTTGATGCTAACACGGCTACCGTAAACGGCAATATTACACAAACCAGCGGCTCTGCAACTTTCAGAAACACTACGGTAAGCAGTCTAACCGCGACCAATCTTTCTGTCACAAGCGATGGTTCATTCAGTGTAGCCTCTACTGCCACTAGTACTTTTGCAGGCCCGCTCACCATCGGCGGCACCCTGACTTTGTCTGGCTATAACTGCTCCGGCATGTCTAATAACGGCACGCTCACCGCTGATGCTTCAGGACAAGTGTTCTGCGATCCGGATGCTGGAGGAGGAGCCTCAACCGGTGATCCCGGAGCCTGGAATCAGCTCTGGGCAGGAGCCTCTCCCGCACTCACCCCCACAGATACCACCGCCGGCATCTTTGTCCGGGCTTCCAGTACCTTTGATTCCACCTTGAGGGTGAATGATACCCTCTCGGTCAACTCCAGCAATGCCACGGTCTTTTCCGTCAGCAACCTGGGCCAGATCACGGCTTCCTCCACAGCCACCGCCGGAAACTTCTTCACCGCCTCTTCCTCTTCCTTAACCTCTGGGGATCTTGTCAAACTCGTGGTCAACGGCTCAAACTTCACCGGCAACCTCTTCAATGTCCTAACCGATGCCGGCTCTGCCATCTTCCAGATGCCCGATTCTCCCACAGCCACGACCACCTTAAACACGGGTCTCGCCCTTGACGGCACGACTCTCGTGGTCAATGCCAATGAGAACCGGGTAGGGATAGGGACAGATGCTCCAACCACGACCCTGGGAGTCTTGGGAGCTTCAAGGTTTAATGGGGCAGTCACGGTTACCGCGGGTTTAACTTTGAACAGCATTACGGGAGTAGCTAACAATTGTCTGCAAGCTGACACCAATGGCTTGGTCTCCGGCATAGGTTCGGCTTGCGGCGGCAGCTCGGCCGGCTCTCCCGGCGCCTGGGAGACCCTGTTTACCAATGCCTTGACTCCGACCTCCTCTACGGCAGGCATCTTTGTCAAGGCTTCCTCAACCTTTGATGCAACCTTCAAGGTCAATGGCGCCCTCTTTGCCACCTCCACGCTCACGGTGGGAACCTCGGGACAAACTTCCACTTCCACGGATCTGGCGGGCGGACTCATCGTGGACGCCTCCACCCTGATTGTCAACGCCAATGAGAACCGCGTGGGCCTTGGCACGGCTTCGCCCACCACGACCCTGGGGGTCGTGGGGACATCCAGGTTCAATGGGGCAGTGACTGTAGCCGGAGCCCTAACCATCAACACCATCACCGGGCCAACCTGTCTGCAGGCAGATACCAATGGCTTAGTCTCGGGAACGGGGAGTGCTTGTACGGCAGCCGGTTCCCCCGGCGCCTGGCAGACCACGCTTTCCGGAGGGGACACTTACCTGGCCCCCACCTCCAGCAACCCCGTGCTACTTACCGGTTCCTCAAGGATTGCGAGCCTAAACGCCACCTCGGCTTTAATCGATACTCTGGTGGTGGGCACTTCTTTATCGGGAACCGGCTTCACATCAGCTTTTGACACCAGGCTAAATGCCACGACAACTTTGGATTTAACGACATTGCAAGTCGGTTCCACGCTTAACCTTTCCGGCGCCTCTATCACCAGCTACTTTGGCACAGCCTGCTCCGGCAACAACTGGCTGCAGGACATTGCGGATAACGGGGCCCTCTCCTGCGGGGTTCTGGACACTTCAGGCAACTGGAGCGGGACGCTTGATAATCTCAATGCTTCGGATTTCGCTCTGGCTGGGTTCAATGGAGCCTGGCAGAGCGTGTGGTCAAATACTCTTGCTCCCACCAATACGAGTGCGGGAATCTTTGTTTATGCTTCATCTACTTTCAACGACACCCTCAACGTCAACGGCGGCCTGATCGTCAATTCCACCGCTACCACCACTGGCAACTTCTCAGCCCAAGGGACTTTGTATGTCAAAGACGGCAATGTAGGGATTGGGACGACGGGGCCGGGGGCGAAGTTGGATGTTCAACAGTCAACAAATGGCGCTTTGGCAATAAATCTTGTCAATTCAAACAGCGGGGCCAGCGCATATGCGAATTATGTTATAGCGAGCAACACGGGCACTGGCAGGTTGGCTGCGTTTAGTTCAACTTATGGTGCTCCGTATCAGGGCAATATCGCTCTTTACACTACTGGCGCTATGGATTTAATGTTTGGAACAGGTGGGACACCGAACGAAATGGTAATAAAAGCAACAACCGGCAACGTCGGCATCGGGACGACCGCTCCCACCGCCATGCTCCACGCCTCCACCACGGATGAATCAACCATTGGCATGAGAATCACCCTCTCTGGTGTGGCTCCCACAGCCAACGCCTTTGAAATCCAAAGTCAAGCAGGGACTTTCTTGAGTGGCTTCACCGCAAGCGGGGGACTCCAGATGAACATTGCTTCAGGCACTGCCCTGAATCTCCAGAGCACAGATGGCAACTACACCTTCTTTAGTCTTAATACCCTCGGCAACTATGCCACCTCTACCTTGAATACGGGTTTGACTGTCGCTACCACCACTCTCGTGGTAAACGCTTCCGAACAAAGAGTCGGAATCGGCACGGCTGCCCCTTCAACCACCCTCGGGGTGGTGGGAACTTCAAGGTTTAACGGAGCCGTAACCGTGGCAGGAGCTCTGACCATCAATACCATTACAGGTACCGCCAATAACTGTCTTCAAACTGACACGAATGGACTAGTCTCGGGAACGGGGAGTGCTTGTACGGCAGCCGGTTCTGCCGGAGCTTGGCAGACCACGCTTTCCGGAGGGGATACTTACCTGGCCCCCACCTCCAGCAACCCCGTGCTACTTACCGGTTCCTCAAGGATTGCGAGCCTAAACGCCACCTCGGCTTTAATCGACACTCTGGTGGTGAACACTTCCCTTACCGGCACGGGCTTTAACAATGCTTTTGACACCAGGCTTAACGCCACCAGCACTCTGGATCTTACAACTTTACAACTTGGAACTTTGAACCTTTCAGGCGGTTCCATTACCAACTACTTCGGCACCCCATGTTCAGGGAACAACTGGCTTCAGGACATTTCGGATGCTGGAGCTTTCTCCTGCGGGGCTCTGGACACTTCCGGGTCCTGGACCGGGACTCTGGACGGGTTTGAGGGAGCAGCCCTTGCTAACAATGCCGGAGCCTGGGAAACCCTCTTTACCAATGCTTTGACTCCGACCTCAAGTACCGCCGGCATCTTTGTGCGCGCCAGCTCAACCTTTGATTCCACCTTGAGGGTGAATGACATTCTCACAGTCAACACCGCCCAGACCGCTACCTCCACCA
>CAYNFS010000012.1:0-30378 GCA_964396685.1 uncultured Candidatus Saccharibacteria bacterium
CCTCACGGTACTAGTTCACTATCGGTCACAAGAAGTATTTAGCCTTAGATCGTAGACGACCTTAATGCTTCCTACGAGCTTGCACGTGTCTCGTAGTACTTAAGAACCAACCGGAAAACACTTGAGATCTTTCGCAATACGGGACTCTCACCCTCTCGGGTCTCGCCTTTCCAGGCGTGTTCTGCTAGACAGCTCAATAATTTTCGCCTGCGTTACAGCGCAAGCTTGATTGGTCTTGCAACCCCACATTCACAACGGCTGTAACCTTTTAGAAGGCATAGTTCCTAGTATAGAAACTAAAGCCTCCCACATGAATCTGGTTTGGGCTTTTCCCCGTTCGCTCGCCACTACTTAGGGAATAGAGCCTTACGAATAACTAATCAATTACGAATGTACGAATTCGTAAATTCGTAACAATTCGTAATTCGTAAAGCGTTGTTTTCTTTTCCTCATGCTACTGAGATGTTTCACTTCGCATGGTTCCCGCAACTCGTACACCACGTACGAGAGCCTCCGAGGTTTGCTCGGAGAGGTTTCCCCATTCGGAAATCCCCGGATCAAAGCTTGTTTGCCAGCTCCCCGAGGCGTATCGCCGGCTCCTGCGTCCTTCATCGGCTTCTTGTGCCAAGGCATCCACCGTATACCCTTATCGGTGTTTTAATTTTGACTAGCAGTCTGTGACTGCTAATTAGTAGATGCTATTTTCCCTTATTTAATTGTCAAAGTGCCGTCCTTTTCCTTCCACAACCCACCGCTTCCGTTAACCGACTAAACGATTTCGGCCGAAAAGCGGTGAATTCTGGAAACAAAAACCCGCCCTTTCAGGCGGTTGCATCGTATTCAGCCACAAAAATACGAGGTCAGTTCATAACCGCCTGATTTTTATTAATGATGTGCTGTAGTTTCTCATATTTTCGGCGTTTTTTACGTTATTTTCTGCCTCAATTATACGCCTTTTCCAAGAATATGTCAATTATGCCTTGCCTTTAGCATTTTAACAGGCTTAAAAATGTTGTCAAGGATGTGCTATATTTAAGATGCTTAAGGGTGGTGAAAACTGACGGAAACAAAAATGTCCCATGAAATTATAGATTATATCAAAAAATGCCAAAAAATGGGCGTTGCGGAAGACCTGATCAGCCAACAACTGCGGGAAGTTGGTTGGGCAGAAGAAGACATTGCGCAGGCCTGGGAAACGGCCAGGAAATCCTCCCTCGTCCAAAAGATTCTCTCAAAAATCAGCATACCTGAATTCCCTAAACTGCCAAAAAGGTACCTTATGGGCATCGGAATAGGGATTGTAATTATTCTTTTGGGCGGATATCTTGTTTATGCCAAATATTATCTAAGCCCGGAACGGATTTGGGATAAAGCCTTGGAAAAGTCGCGAGAACTCACAAGCGGGCATGTCAGCATTGAAGGCAATTATGCTGACCAGATTCCAGAGGAAACCGGAACGAATGAGCAGTCAGGCGACATCTTCGACAGCATCAACGAAATAAAAGCCACGATCTCGGCGGAAGGCGGTTTCGTCATTCAAGAAAAAAAACGGGCAGATTTTTCTCTCAAGTCCGAAGCAAACCTCAAGTTCGGCTCTTTTAACTTCGGCTTTGACGCTGAAGAAAGAAAAATTGGGAAAAGCTTATATTACAAAATGGTCAACAACCCGCTTTTTTTGCTTTTTGGTCAAACCCAAAGTTCTGCAAACCAGCAAATGGAATGGCTAAAAGCCGATTTACAAAAACCAAGCACGAAAATATCCGAGGAGGCAGTCTTGAAATTCAAGTTTCTTAAAGAAGGGCGTTTCTTAGGCAAAGAGAAAGGAACGCAAGGAACCCTCTGGCATTACCAGGCCCAAATCAACAAAGACGAACTGCACAGCCTCTTGGAGAAACTGATTCAGCCTTCGGATCTTGAGGCGCTGATGGACAAACTGGAATTCAAAAAGGTTGAAGTCTGGATTAATCGCGAGGAACAGCAAATTTCTCAAATTTTAATTGAAACAACCGCTCCCTCGCTCATAGCCATTAGTTTGGTAGAAATAGAGGAAACTCGGGCAAAAAACCGGGACGCCAAACGTATGACCGATATTCGGCAACTGCAGGCCGCTTTGGAACTTTTTTATTCTGATAACGGCCGTTACCCCACAGCAACCAGCGGCCTGCCAGACGCCCAAGACGGCGCAAAATCCAAAGTTTCCCAAATCATGCCTTCAATCCCTATCGCCCCAACACCGGCAGACGGCGACTGCACTGACGACAATAACAAATACTGGTATGAACAGCTCGAGGGCGGCGCAAATTACCGATTGCGGTTCTGCCTGGGAGAGGCAGTCGGCGAGGTCGGGCCGGGACCGGTTGAGGCAAGCCCGCAAAGCTTAAAAAATTTGGAGGGAGATACCCCCGCTCCACCAAAGTCAAACTCTTTTCTCGCCGCCCCTTTTACGGGAACTTTAAGCCTCAGAATCAATCTCTCCAAATTTAACGAGCCCGTAACTGTTGAAGAGCCTCGTGGTTCTAGCGAGGCTAACCCTTAATATAAGCCGCTCCCATTTTTATTATTGAAGAGAATTTAGCAAGCGATAATATTCGAAAATTTGCCAAGCTTGAAATAAGACAAAAGTGCCAAACAAATAATAAAATACTGTCCGCAACCCTCGCTGATAAAGCCAATGGAAACCAAGCCCGATGAGAAAAAAAATCGCCGGAAACATAATCAAAAAGTAATAAAGACGCAGCCCTTCCGTTGACCCGAGCGGCAAAAGTAAAATTACGCTGGGAACTAGAATCCAAACTTTTAAGATTTGTTTTATCTTGGGCGGGGTAGACAGGATGCTCTCGGACCGAAGAAATCCCCGCCTAATCCTGTGACAATAGACAAGTAAAACCAAGATCAAACCCCAAATCCCCAGGAGTGTCAACAATTTTTTTAAACCCAAAACTTCGGAAATATCAAAAGATGGGTGAAGTGAAAAAAACGGCGCCAGCCAAAACGACAAGTAATCAGCCACGCGCCCGCTGAATAGTGACGGATGAGGATTGGCAATCGCGAATAACTTTCCAATGTTAGCAAAACTATTGGTCAATTCATAATAAAGATATGGCGCATATGTCAGCAATGCCGCAACAAAAAAAGCGAACCATTCTTTTGGCCCAAGCCGTGCGACTTTCCTAATTTGGAAGTATCCTATTATAACAGGCAAAGACAACATGGGTATGATATGCAGTTGCGTAACTATCCCAAAAGCCAAACCTAGGCCAAAAGCATCAATCGCCTTACCGAGTCCGGAAGTAAATTTTTCCAGAAAATAAAAAAATAAGAGGGCAAAAAATGGAATGAAATTTGGATTGGATCCGTACTTGGCAATTTGAAAAGTAAAAACAGATAAGCTCATCGCGAAAGTGATAATCATTGCCAACCGCTCGCTCCCCCACCACTTCTTAACCAGAAAAAAACTCAAAAGAATTGTTCCCGCAAGGTACAATAGACTGGTCAAGGCAAGAGACCATGAGGAGAAATTGGATAGGAACGCTATAGGAAACGTCAGGTAATAATAAACTGGCCCGAAATGGAATCCCCCCAAGGAAGACTCGGGGCCCAGCAAAACCAGATGACCTTGACCCAACTCCTTCAGAATACCAAGGTCGCGCCAAAGTTCATTGGTTGCGTACAGGGAATAACCGCCGTGGTAAGGAAAAGCCAAAACAAAAAACAGGGCCAGAAACCCAGAAAGACCCATGATTGCACTATGATTTGTCTGACTTCTTCCCAAATTATTTTTTTCCCAGCATCTTCAAAAACTCTCTTTCCCCGATGATTTTCACCCCCAGCTTCCTTGCTTTGTCATATTTTGACCCAGGTTCTGAGCCGACTACCACATAGTCGGTATTTTTTGACACCGAGGAAACCCAGTCGCCGCCGGCCTGTCGAATCGCTTCTTTTGCTTCCTCGCGCGAAATCGACTCCAAAGTCCCGGTCACGACTATTTTCTTGCCGACCAATGGGCCGGATTTCTGAATGCTGATTTCTGAATGCAAAATTTTTATACCGGCCTTTTTTAATTTCTCAATAAATTTTATATTGCTCTCGTCCTGAAAAAACTCATAAACGCTTTTTGCTACCGCGCTTCCGATATTGGGAATCCCGTCAATTTGCTCAAATGACGCACGTGTAAGTTTCTCCAGGCTTCCGAAGCGACTTGCCAAATCAACGGCCGTTTCTTCGCCGACATGGAGAATTCCTAACGCGTAAATAAATCTCCAAAGCGGGACTTTCTTGTGCTGCTCAATGGAGCTTGTGATATTTTCTGCGCTTTTATCCCCAAACCTTTCCAGTACGGCAATATCTTCTTTTTTCAAAGTAAATATGTCTGCCGCGTCGGTGATTAATCCCTCGTCTTTGAAGCGTTCAATAATTTTTGGACCGATTGTATAAATTTCAAAGGCGTTGACCAGGTGTTCTATCCTTCGCAAATTTTTCGCGGGGCAATGGCGGTTGGTACAAACATGAGCGGCGCCAAGCCCTTCCCCCTCGGAAACCATCCGCCGCTCCACTTTATGATTGCAAACCGGACAATGCTTCGGCATGTGAAATTCCTTCTCACGGCCTGATCTTAATCCCGGCAGCACTTCAACCACATGGGGAATGACGTCGCCGGCGCGCTCCACCACTACCGTGTCGCCAATCTTAAGCCCCAGTCTTTTAATTTCATCTTCGTTGTGGAGGCTGGCGCGGCTGACTCGCACTCCGCCCACCTCTACCGGCCGCAAAACCGCCACAGGGGTGAGATTCCCCTGCCGGCCGACTTGGACTACAATCTTCTCTACTACCGTAGTCGCTTTTCTGGCCGCAAACTTGAACGCGATCGCTCCGCGATGGGCTTTCCCGACAACACCTAAACGATGAAAAATCTCCAGTTCATTCACCTGAACGACGATCCCGTCAACCTCGAAAGGCAGGCGGGGACGCATTTTCGCAATGTAATCCTGAAAAGCAAAAACTTCGGGTAGCTCGGAAAAAACCTTGGTGTGCTTGTCAACGGGGAAACCGAGGGCGGCGCAGATCAGATGTTCCTCTCCGTGGGTTTTTTGGCCTAAGTTGGTAACTAACTGATATGCGTACCAGGAAAGCTTCCGCAAGGCCGTGATTTTGGGGTCAAGCTGGCGGATGCTGCCAGCCGCGGCATTTCGCGGATTGGCAAAGGGTGAGGCGCCTTTTTTTCCTTGCTCCCGATTGAGCTTCTCAAAGGTTTCTTTGCTCATCAAAACCTCGCCTCTGACTTCGACTCTTTTGACGTGTTTCAGCGCCTTTTCCAGACGTTCGCGCAAATTATGCGGGAGATTTTGAATATGCTTTAACTCCAAATTCAATCTCAACGGCACGGCTCTAATCGTTTTTAAATTTTCTGTAACATCCTCTCCCGTCAATCCGTCGCCCCGCGTTGAGCCTTGGACAAAAATTCCGCCCTCATAAACCAAACTAGTTGCCAAGCCGTCAAATTTAAGCTCTGCTACGTAGTTCCATCTGCCGGAAGGCACGAGTCTTTTCAGCCGTTCCTCCCACTCTCTCATCTCTGTTTCGGAAAAAGCGTCATTAAGCGATAGCATTCGTCCCGCATGCAGCACTTTTTTAAATTTTTCCAGGGCCTTCCCCCCGACTCTTTGGGTGGGCGAGTCGGGAGTAATAAGTATCGGGAATTCTTTTTCGATTTCCCGAAGCTCCGCGGTCAACGAATCGTAAACCTCGTCGGTCATCTTTGGATCATCCAAGACATGATAGCGGTAACGTAAATCGTTTATCTCGTCTCTTAACTTCTCTGCTCTTAACTTTGCCTCTCTCAAATTCATTGTTTTACCAGTCAAATTCCTAATTAACCTAATTTCTAAAAACAAGGGATTGGTATTTGTTTAGGTCAATTAGAGCAATTAGAAATTCTATAATTCTATTATAGCTAATTCTCTTGACTTTTGATATAATTAATTAAAGCTTCAAGTTGTCCACAGCAAGAAGAAAGAAAAATCATGCTTCTCAAAAACCGAATTCGTCTTTCCCGCCACTTGCGCGCCCAGACCACGCCTTACCCCAATGCCGTAAAGTGGCTGAAAAGAGTGGTCTTCATTCTCGTCATAATGCTTGGCCTGGGAATCTATGTCGTGGCAAGGTCTCCAAAAACGAATCAAACCGAAATTTTGCCAAAACAAATCTTAGGTGAACAAGAATCCCCTCCCTCTGTTCAATACCTTTTATACAAGGTTAAAAGGGGCGATACCCTTTTCAACATCAGTCAAAGATATTCGGTATCTTGGCAGACGTTGGCGGAAATCAACAATCTGCCAACGCCCTATACTCTCAAAGTCGGTCAAGAAATAAAAATCCCCAATTGACCCCCGCACCAAACGCCTGTTTAACTGAGCTTTGGCGAGAAAATAAAATTCACCTCGCTTCAGACGGACGTTTGGTGCGGGGGTTAAGGGGATTCTAAATTTATCTCAATTTTTCTCTGCACCTCGCCATAGGTGCCGGTAGATTTTATAACCGGGATGTCTGACGGCACGCCCTTGGGCTGTGCCGTAATCTGGCCGGAGGCGCTGAAGTTACCGGTGGGCGTAATCACTATCAGGTAACGATCGTCTATGCTGTTTAGCGAAAAACTCTGCGTCTGTCCCGACCCGATAGTCTGGGAATAAATTAGAGTGTTCACGTCGGCAAAAGAAGCGATTTCAACCTTCACAGGATTGCTCTGTGCCGAAGCATCATTAGTAATTACAACAGAAGTGTAGCCGGTATTTGGATTGTTAAGATTCTCGGCATCATACAAAGCAACCCGTGCGTCAGAGCCCGCCGGGATTTGGAAGTAGTAAGGCTTGTCGTATAAATCTGTTTCCACATTGTAACTGGCCCCGCTTAAAAGAAGATTTCCAGAGGCAGTGGTTCCGCCGACCTCGCGGAACAAACGATAAAGTCCGATCTCGCCTCCGGCGTTGGCGCCGCTGATCGCCGGTTCGGTTTTGAGAACCAGACGAGCAGCCGTAATTTCCCGGATCATTACGGTGGCGATGGAAAAACTGACGAAAGTGACGGCCGCAAGCATCACGACGGCCATTATCAAGGTAATACCTTCTTGTTTTTTGAAAATTATCATGTTATTCAGGGTACTGCCGGGTGGCAGCGGTTATTTGAAAAGGGAAACGGGTAACATCTTGCGCCGAAACATTGGCTTGCAAGTCCAAAAAGATGGTTACCGAAGGCTGTTCACTCCCTCCCGGAAATGGATTGACTGACGGCCAAACATATACTCGAAAATCCAATACCTTCACTTCTTTGCCGGTAAAGTTGGCTGAACCAAAGCCAGATTTGTCGATAACCAGATAGTTGCCGGATTTGTAAATCCAAACAGGCACTCCATCCCGGTCCAAGAGATAAAGATTGGCAGTGGACGGCTGCGGAACAGTCGTCCCATAACGGCCGTAGTCAATCTGGCCGTTGCGAACAAGTTTGGCAATGTCCTCGCTTAAAAATCTGGCATTTTGCTGTAAGGCCTGAAGGGAAGCGCTCTGGCGATTCAGCCTTTGAACGGAAATATACACTCCCAAAATACTGCTTACAGTCATGGCAAACACAGCGACTGCGACAACCGCTTCGATTATGGTAAACCCATGATTTGAAATTTTCATCAATAGTTTCTCCAATTCGCCAAATATTCTTCGGTTATTATCTTACAGGCGGTCTGTTGTGGATTGGTTAAATTCGTCAAGGAATTGTTGCATCGCTTGCCGTGCCACCAGACTATGGAACGAACCAGGACCAGGGGCGAGGTCGCGGTATAGGGACTCGTGGTTTGGGCATAGCTGATTTCCACTTTGCGGAAAAAACTGGTGGGCAAAGACGACGATTGGTGCGTAAGGCCGGGATTGCCGCTCGTGGTTTGGTATAAGCGGAAATTCGTGGAAGAATCAGCCTGTGTTATGGACCATTTATTGCCAACCGTGACAGCGGGATCAAAATCCACGATGTAACTTATTCCCGTACCGACGGCGCCTCGGATATTGTAGGTTTGATTAAGCCAAGCAGAGTAGCAAGCCTGATTTGTCCCGCAATCCTCTCCCACAGTCAAGTTGCCGGCCAGCCAATTGGAATCTCTCATCCGGCGGACCACTTCAATTCCCTCGCGGGCCAGACCGGTAGCCGCGATTTTTTCCGTGACATCGGCACTTGCCCCAAAAGCAAAAATAGCCAAAGCCAATCCCGCAGAAAGGCCGGTTGCCAGCACAAAAATTGCGATGATGGTTTCAATAAGAGTTTGTCCTGGATTTTTTCTCATGCCATTACTGCTGGCCAATCCGACCGGAAATGCCGTCAATCCGGATTGTGCGGATAAAATTTAAAATCTTATGGTTGATATCCAAAAGCACGACCTGGTTTCCGGCCCCCCCGACCGTAATTTGACCGAAAGGCGACTCGAATCTGACATCTGCCGAAGTTCTGGGGCTGCCGTTGACATAGACTTGTTTTATTTCGGTTTTGACCGGCAGATTCACGACCTCCAAAGTCGTGGTAGCTCCCGGAGTTATATAAGATACGGTATAAGCAGTGGCAAGCGTATTGAAATTTATCACATAGGCCTGGGCCGGTTCTCCCCCCGCCCGTATCTGACCGGTTAGAACGTAATTTTGGACTTCGCGGATTTTGGAGATTGTTTCATTTACGCCCCGCTGCAACTCCTGCTGATGGCGTATGCTTCGGAAATTCACGGTCACCACAGCCGCCAAAAGCGCCGTTATCAAACTCATAACAACCAGTTCAATCAAGGTAAACCCCTTCTGGGAATTTGACATTAGGATTTGAGATTTCATGATAAACCGATTAATCCAAAGTACCAGCCAACCATCTCTTCCCCCCATAGCATAGCAAAAAAGGCCGCAATTGTTAAAAATGTGCCGAAGGGAATCTGGTCAGTCAGACGTTTTTTGTTTGCCGATATTAAAATCAAAGAAACCACGGCGCCCATAAAATAAGCTAAGAAAAAAAGTGTCAAGGTTTGAGGCCACGGCACCAAAAAGCCGAGAAAAACTCCGAGTTTTACGTCGCCAAAGCCAATCCAGCGGCCTTTTGACAAAAAATAGAGAAACGCAAAAAATCCGGAAAGCGCTCCCGCGCCAAGCAAGGCCGCTTCCCAATTTCCCTCGTGTACTTGATAAATAAGCGCCAGTCCAGCCCCTGGAAAAACGACTTTGTCCAAAATCAAATAGTGCTTGAAATCGTAGACGAAAATGACGATTAAGAAACTGGCAAATGCAAATTGAAAAAGCAATTCTATATAGTCTGTCATCCTCGGGTTTGACCCGGGGATCCAGAATTGGATTCCCGCTTTCGCGGGAATGACATTGGCAGTGTAAATCAACACAAATGCGATAGCCGTGGCTAACTCCACGAGGGGATACTGCCGCGAGATCGGCTGGCCGCAATACCGGCAACGGCCCCGTAAAAGAAAAAAACTGACCATTGGGATCAGATCTAGCATGCGCAGAATATGCCGGCAGTGAGGGCAACGGGAGTGCGTTTCCAAAATTGACTCACCGACATGCAGACGGTGAATCACGGCGTTTAAGAAGCTCCCGACAATCAAGCCAAAAATAAAAATCAAAAAAGGCATTTCTGATTACAAAAGCGAATCCACCGATACCGAATTTCCGCTCGTGTCCCTTATCCCGCCTTCCTCATCCATAGTGTAATAAGCACCTTTGTTTTCCATATAAAATCGAAGCTCGTATTGGGATCTGACCGTTCCGCCGCATCCAGTGGATGAATTTCCCCTTGCCGTATAAACGTAATCAAAACCCGAGGGCCCCGGATCTCTAGGGATACGCATGATTGTGACTCCGGAACAGATAAGCTCGGTCCCTGTTATCCAAGCCGTATCGTCCGGGTAGCCTCCGCCATGATTGTAATAAAGATCAAGGCCAGTTTTGATCTGTTTTAGATCAGAAACTCGTCTGGTGTCCCGGGACTTCATCCGGGCGTTGCTCAACGAAATCGAAATAATCGAAAGTAGCAGTCCAATAATGGCAACGACCACCAGAAGCTCAATAAGAGTGAATCCTGATTTTGAATTTCTTAAGTCCACAAGACTCCCCCCGTCAGCCAGAGGCGGACCGGGAGGAAAACAGATGGACTTAAAATAATTTATTGAATGCCGGCTCTTGTGGCAGTGTGACTGCCTTGGCCAAGACCGCCAGTTGAAGCGCCCAGACAGAAGGCAATGGTGTAATCTATACCGCTGCCAACCTGGGCATAAGTATATGTTGTAACACCAGCAGCGCAGGTTCCGTCATTGCTTGGCGTTGGATAATTTGGATATAGTGCCATATAATCCTGCCATTCAGTAGCTGTTGAACCAATAGTGGTATCATAATCTCCTGGGGTTGGCTTGTTAGCGGTAGCTGTAGCATAACGACCATTGTCATTGTAGAAAAGCTCGAGCGCAGTCATAATTTGCCTTACATCTGCCAAACGCTTGGCGTCTCTGGCTTTGGCGCGGGCGGTATTGAGTGAAACCAGCACCACCGCCGCCAAAATCCCGATGATCGCGATTACCACCAGAAGTTCGATAAGCGTGAAGCCGCGACTTCCTCTCGATTTTCGGTTTGTTTTCACTTTTTGTTTCACCCCCTTTCAAGTTTACCCCCACACCAAAAGTGCGAGGTTGATAATTAACTTAATTATACACTCAATTCTTTTTTCTTGCAAATTTTTTTCTTTTCCTGATTCTGGTGTGGGGGTTCATTGAACGCTAGCTAAATTATAAATCGGAAGCAGGATTCCCGCAACCATGACAGCCACGGCCAGCCCCAAAAGAATCATCACGATGGGCTCAAGAAGTGTCGTCAGAGTGGCCAGGTTGCTTTCCACTTCCCGGTCATAAAACTTTGCCAGCTTCTCCAAAATCTCATCCAGAGTGCCGGTTTGTTCCCCGATTCTCACCATTTGCGTGACAATTCCCGGGACTTCCCGATAGCCTTGAAAAACGTCCGCGATTGATTTACCGGTTTCTACCTCTTGCGCTGCATCCAGCAGAATATCCCGATATACGGTATTGCCGACAATGGCCGAGACGGTCTGCAGGGCGTAGACAATCGGAATGCCTCCGGCAATCAACGTTGAAAGATTTCTCGAAAACCGGTCAATATATATTCTTTCCAAAAGTTTGCTTAGAATTGGCAGTTTGAGCTTAAATCTGTCCCAAATCAACCTGCCACCGGAGCTTCTGATATAAATCTGAAGCCCTACGGCAAGCGCCACAAAAGTCAAAATAATAATCAGCCAATACTTTTGCATGACTTCTGTTGCAAAAATTAAAATCTTCGTAGTCAAAGGGAGTTCAGCACCCGCTTCCTTAAGCACCGCGATCATTTGGGGCAACACGAAGATGAACATCAAAGCCCCAACAATGATAATCGCCGAGATGATAAACAAAGGATAGATCATGGCCCCGCGAATTTTGGAGACAAGCGCGTAGTCTTTTTCTTCCTGATCCGCAAGATAGGAAAGAGCTTCCGCCAATGTCCCAGAGAGTTCTGCCGATCTGATAAGATTGACATATAAATTGGAAAAAACCTGAGGGAAACGCGAAGTTGTTTCCGAAAGGCTTTTGCCTCCCTCAATGTCCGCAATCATCTCGCCAATGACTTCCTTGAGCTTCTGACTTGCGACTTGCTGAAGGAGCACCTCCAAAGCCTGCACGATCGGCACCCGGGCATTAATCAGTGTGGCAAGCTGTCTGGAAAATAGCACAATCTCTTTCCGGGAAACCCGCCCCAAAAATGGAAAATACCTGCTCAAATCAAGGCCTAAACGTTTGGGATGCAATGCCAGCACCACCAAACCATGGCCGTGCAAAATCTCCGAAGCCTGAATGACCGAAGGAGCCTCGACGACTCCTTCGCGGATGTGCCCTTTTTGGTCTTTGGCTTGGTAGTTGAAAACCGGCATGTTAAAATCTTTTGACCAGGGTCTTAAACAGCTCGGGGCTTCCCGCATAGGCCAGCCCGTCTTCAAAAGTTATCAGTCCTTTCCGCACCAAATCGGCAAGCGACCGATCAAGACTTACCATCCCGTCTTTGCTGCCCGTGTGAATGACATTGGGAAGCTCGTAAGTCCGACCCTCCCGAATCACGTTTCTCACCGCCGTGTTGGCCAGCATGATCTCAATCGCGGGAATCCGCCCGCCTCCGACGCGGCGCAGAAGCCGCTGGGACACTACCCCAATTAGAATGTTGGAGAGCTGGGAGCGGATCTGGTTTTGCTGGTGAGCCGGAAAGACGTCAATGATGCGGTCAATTGTTTGGGGAGCGTCATTGGTGTGCAGGGTGGCAAAAACCAGATGTCCCGTTTCCGCCACGGTAATGGCTGTGGCAATGGACTCCAGATCGCGCATCTCCCCAATCATCACCACGTTTACATCCTCCCGCAAGGTTGCCCGAATGGCTGGCGCAAATCCCACCGTATCCAGATACACTTCTCTCTGGGAAATAATCGCCTTGTCCTGGATGAATAAATACTCAATCGGATCTTCGATGGTAATGACGTGGTCGGGCCGCGAGTGATTTACAATATCAATCAGCGCCGCCAAAGTTGTGGACTTCCCGTGACCCGTGGGCCCAACGTACAAAACCATACCCTGACGGTACTTGGCAAAATTTGCAAGTTCGGGGGGCAAACTTAATTCCTCCAAGGTCCGAATTTTTGAAGGCACGTGCCGGAAAGCGGCGGCAAGTGTGCCTTTCTGGTAATAAACATTCACTCTGAATCGCGCGTGGCCTTTGAAACTGTGAGAAAAATCAACCTGTTTTCGCTCGGCAAGCTGGTTTTTATGAAAATCATTAAGCAAGGACATGATGAGGCTTTCCAGCTGTGCCGCATCCAGAACTCCAGAGCCGGGAATTGGAGAAAGGATGCTGTCAACCCGGGCCATCGGCGGCTTGCCGACCAAAAGATGCAGATCAGATGCGTCGGTCTGAAGCACGTAGGCAAGAAATCTCTGCATTTCCATTTCGGGATTTTTGTAAGTCATATTGGCGAAAGATTTAAAATTAATTTTTTTATGTCTGAGATCGAATTTTTACCTTTCACGAAGTAACCGGTAATGCCGTAATTTAAAGAATACATAATATCTTCCAAATTTTCAATTCGCGAATAAATGATGACCGGCAACAGGCGATCCCTGAAGATCCTCCCCACATGCTCTAAAAGGTAATACCCGGGCTGATCGGGCAACAAAAGTTCCATGATCAGCACGTCCGGCAAAAAAGATTGCAGGGCTTGCTTGGCTCGCGCCGCATTTTTTTCAATTCGGACTTCGGAAGCCACATCGCGCAAAGAAAGATACTGGGGATGGTAGTATTCATCTGGTTCGACGATGAGTAGGCGCATATTATTCTTTGGTTACCCTGATAACTTCTTCAATCGTGGTCACACCTTTTAAAACCTTGAGCAGTCCGTCCTGTTTCATGCTAATCATGCCTTCTTTGCGGGCCTGTTCGCGAAGGCGAGCGACTGACTCGCGCTCCAGTATCAAATTCTTTATCTCGTCAGAAAGAGGCATCACTTCAAAAATGGCAATCCGCCCCCGGTAGCCGGAATCCCCGCAAAGTTTGCATCCTTTGCCCGTATGGAATTTTATCTCCTGCAAATTTACCCCTATCCCCTCCGCTTTCGGTATGTCCCGAAGCTCTTCCACTATCATTTTTTGAGCTTCTTCCGGCACCTCAATTTCCTGTTTGCAGTCCGTGCAAATCTTCCGCACGAGCCGTTGCGCCATAACCGCGTTCAAAGAGGCCGTCAGCAAAAAAGCTTCGATGCCCATATCCAAAAGCCTCGGGATTGCGCCGATAGCGTCGTTGGTGTGCAGAGTGGAAAAAACCAAGTGCCCGGTGAGCGCCGAATGCACTGCCAGCTCCGCGGTCTCTTTGTCTCTAATTTCACCGACCATAATGATATTCGGGTCCTGACGCAAGATGGAACGAAGCCCCGAGGCAAAGGTTAAACCAATTTCGGGATTGATTTGAGACTGGTTGACTCCGTTGATAAAGTATTCCACGGGGTCCTCCAGTGTAACAATGTTCACGCCGACTTTGTTGAGGATGTTAAGAACCGCATACAAGGTGGTGGACTTGCCGGAACCGGTGGGACCGGTGACCAAAAGCATCCCATGGGCTTTGCTGATGTTTTCCTTGAGCCGCTCTAGCTTCATTCCCAAAAGCCCCAGCTCCTCCAGTTTGGGCACCCCGCCGGATTTGTCCAAAATCCGCAAAACGACTTTCTCGCCGTTGACGGTTGGCAGAGTAGAGACTCGAAAATCAATAGAATGGCTTTCAATATCCATATGAAATCGTCCGTCCTGCGGCAGACGCTGTTCATCAATCTTAAGATTGGACAGAATCTTAATGCGCGAAACAATGGCCGGATGCACGACTTTTGGAATGATCAGGGAACTGTGCAGAATCCCGTCAATCCGGTAGCGGATCCGAAGATCGGATTCCTGGGGCTCAATGTGAATGTCAGAAGCGCGCGCGGCAATGGCATATTTGATAATCATGTCCACAATTTTGGCGATTGGCGCTTCGGTGGTGATTTTCCGCGCGACCGCGACCGGTTCGGCTTTGAGGGGAGCCGCTTTTTCTTCGGTTTTTTTGATGGAAGCCAAGGCCTCGCTGACTTCGGTCGTGATGCTTAAGCTTTTGCGCAATGCCTCCTGATACGAAGTCGGCGAAGCCAGGTACAATTCAACGCGCAACCGGTTCTTCTGAGCCAGGAATTCCAAAGCCTCAAGCGCCCGCAGATCCGTAGGGTCGGTCAGGGCTATTTTTAAAATATTTTTTTGCTTGGCAAACGGCACAAACTGGTAATTCTCGATTGAGTCTTTGGAAACCGCCTCCATGGCCTCTTTGGGCAAATTTTGGTTGCGCAAATCTACATAAGGAAGCCCGAAAAATTCCGCCTTGACGCGGGTCATTTTTTCCTCGTCTAAAATTCTCTGTTCGACCAAGACTTGCTCCAAAGGCCGGCGATTTTTGGCGGCAACAAGATGAATCTCCGCCAATTGGGCCTTGGTGAGATAACCTTGTTCGACTAAAAACTCTTCAAATGTCCGGCGCTGGTCGACTATGGTGGTGCGCGGCATGGATGAGGATGATTTAAGGGGCAAAAGGATCAAGATTTCCTAACTCTTCCGGAGTTATAAACGCCTCGGGAGCGCTTTTTAGCGAGTGGAATTTATCCTGCGAAAGAATGGTTGTGTCTATTCTGCTTCCAAAAGGCAGAAGAGAACTGCGGGAAGCGGTTCCGGCAGAAGGGTTCAAAGTGTCAACCGCTGCCGGAATGACAGGCTCGGATCTCAAAAAATTCAAATACACAATGCCGCTTGCCACGGCAACTAAAATAACGATCAGGAGCCAGAGGCGGTTTCTACTCTCCGGAAGCAGCTTCATACGGTTTTTGATAATAAGTATTAATCACCAGGTTGTATTCTTGAATCAAAGATTCGTCAATGGGGCTAAATATCACAGACTTGACATCGAAAAGCCGCAGGTTCTGTTCGGCGTTCAGCAAAAAGGCGCGCAAATTTTCATAGCGCCCTTTCAAGGTCAAGGTAATCTGGACGATCCCCAAATTGTCGCCGGCCTTTTGAGCTGGCAAGGCTGGCTGAAGGCTGGCGATAAAAATTCCGCTTAAAGTCGCAATATTGTCCAGGGTGGCCAAAAGCTGCGGCATATCGGGCTCTTTAGGCAACGCCTCTTCCGCAATTTCCAACTCCGCCCTTTTTTCATTTAAATCGCTAACCAAAGCTTGTATGCTTGCAAGCTCCGCCTCCCGTTCGGCAACTGCGGCCTTTTTATCCGCAAGCGCTTGTCTTTTGCCCTGGGTGTCCCGATATTGCGGCCAAAGCAGAAAATATCCTGCCGCCCCTATGGCTATGACCAGAAGAGGCACTATGATGCCGCTCGAAAGTTGCGTGAGATTAAGCTTGGTCTTTACCATCTATTTAAGAAGCAATTTTGGATCGAAGGTGAGTTCCAGAGTAAACTGGTAACCGGAAGTTTTACCCTCTCTCAAACCGGTAGTAATCAAAGTTATGTCCTTAAAATAAGGCGAGGTCTGAAACCCCAGCATTAATTTGGCCAAGTCCGTATAGGTGGGAACGCTGCCTGTCAGATTAAATTTGTGATTCGTCTGGTCCGCCTGCAGAGAAGCGTAACTTGCCAGTTTATAAGTTGATTTCTCAAGTTCTTTTAAAACTTCCGACCAATACAGATGATTGTTCAAAAAAACTTTGATATTGTTCAGCCTGGCCTGATGAGTAAGCGCCGCCAAACGCGCTTCGTCCTTTTCCCCAATCTCAAAATCAATTTCGGTCGCTTTTTGATCAAGCTCAAGTTGGCGCTTTCCTAACTGCTTATTATAGACCAAAAAGAAGCTATACCCCAGGATTTCCAAAAGCAAAATCGCCAGCACCGCATACAAGGCTTTTTGTCTGGATGCGCGAAAACTAATGGACCCCTCGCCTTGCAGTTCGTTTTTGAGCAAATTAATTTCGGCCATAGTCTAGAATCTTTTATTCCCTGATCGCGAGCCCGATGGCAACCGACAGCCCCAGCGCCGCCCGCGAAAGATGAGGCTTAATTTCCTGATCAAACTTGATGAATTGCAGGGGATCTCCCAAGGCCGCTTTGATTCCTATGTCAGAAAAATAATTTATGAGTCCCGGCAGGTAAGCGCCGGAGCCGGTAAAAATAATGTGCCGAACCGCCCCGCCGGTGCTTTCGTAAATTTTCAGAAGCTGCCTGGTCTCATTTTTTATTGTATCCAGCGCCGGCCGCATTGCCTGCGGTATTTGATCCGCTCCCCCCATTACTCCCAAATCTTTTTTGAATTGTTCGGCTCTACCAAAACTGATCTTCAAGCTTTGCGAAACCGCTTGGGTAAGCGTATCCCCCCCGATGGCCAAATTGCGGCTGACCCGGAGAAATCCTTTGTCGACCAAATTCAAACTCGTATTTCTCGCGCCAATGTCTATTATCAATACGCACTCTTTACCAGCGCCGACCAGAGAACGAATCAAAGCCAAAGCTTCAATCTCCAATGCCAGAGGTTCAAGCCCAGCCAGTTTGAACATTTGCAGATAATTGTCAATCACCGAAGTGGGCACCGCCGTAAGTAAAACTTTATTTTTCCCGTTTTGCGGCGGTTCGGAAAGAACGCTCCAAGACAAAGTCACTTCTTCCAAAGGTAGCGGGACATAGCGTCTGGCCTCCCAGTCCACGGCGCTTTTAAGCTCTTTTTCCGAAAGGGCAGGCATTTCAATCACCGAGACAAATACGATACTATTCGGCAAGGATGCCACTACTTTTTTCGTTGTCACTTGGGCTTTGACCAGGAGCTGTTTGATGATTTCCGCGGTTCTTGAGATGACATCCAACTCTGATCTTTGGTTAAGCTCCGCTGCCACATTCACAGTCCCGTAAGTTTCCAGATGGTAGTCTTGGGCCTCCCTTTCTTTTTTTAATTGCACTGCCTTGATGCTTGAGGTTCCGATATCTATGCCTAGTTTGCTTTTGCTAAGTGAAAAAAACATTTGTTTCAAAATCTGATTTTCTTGGCTTTCAGTATAGCACAGAAGCTTGCCAAAAGTCAAAAAATCCAGGATAATACAACAAAGGGCATGTAGCTCAGGTGGTTAGAGCGCGTCACTGATAATGACGAGGTCCCTGGTTCAAGTCCAGGCATGCCCACCACTACAAAAACCTATGCGGATTTTCTGGGGTCTTATCGGCATAATTATCGGCACCCTCATTCTCAAATACACCTATCCTCTGGTGAATTTTTTCGGCAAGCCCGACTGGGCCGAAAAGTATTTTTCCGGGGGCTTGGGCGGAACTTATTTTTTGTTTAGACTGATCGGGCTTGCGGTGATCTTCTTTTCGGCTCTCTATATGGTGGGGCTGATGGATAATCTCTTCTCGCCCCTTGCCAACGTCTTCGGCGGTTTAGGAAAGCAATAAAGGGCCGTTAGCTCATCTGGTAGAGCGCCACATTTGCAATGTGGAGGTAACCGGTTCGAATCCGGTACGGTCCATTTCATTACGACGTAAAATGAAAAATTTTGTGATAATTTATTCATCCCATCTTGAATTTCGTCTAAAGATAAGACGGATTCCTCGTTCTCTTCCAAAAATAATTTTTCAAACGTCTTCTGAACATTATTTTGATAATCAAACAAAAAAATATATTGCAGTAGGTAGCATTCACTATAAGGAACGGAGTAGAGAGATGGCTGTTATTTACGAGCGGAATAATAATCAAATTGTTTTAATTACGATTCACCCGTTGAAAGATTTACAAAAATTCCATAGAATTAAATCAAGGAGATGGGAAAGAATATGAAAAATGGAAAAAAGTTAATCCACTATGACAAGCAGGGTGACGTGCTTTATTTCGGGGTGCAAAAGGGTGCAGAAGAAGAATATGTCGAAATTGCTCCAGGTATAGCGGTTGAACTCAACAGTAAAGGAGAAGTGATCGGGATAGAGGTGCTTAATGCCTCGAAAGTTCTCAGGCCAATAAGGCATCAGCTGTTTAGTGTCGCGGTGCGGTAGGCTGGCCGACCGAACGGGCATTAGAGGCAGAGTTGAACAGGCAGTAACCAGTGAGCAAACTGTTATAAACTCCGTCCCTGTAAAACCTCAAAACAAAATCCGCCCTGACGAGGACGGATTTTGTTTTAGAAAATTGATGATGGTTTTTTTATCTTTAATACGCATTTAAGTCTTTTGGCCTCGAATTTTGTTAATTTGCCTTCCTTGACTTTTTTATCAAGTTCTTGCTTAACCTCCCAGGGCCGTAATCCACGGCTCCTCTTGTTCGCCAAGGTGTCTGCTATATCCTGCCTCTGCGATGCGTTAAGAATGCTACCTAGACCTTTCTTCAAATCATTTCTTACATTAGCTTCAAAAGCACGCCTGCTTCCAAAAATCCCTTTTGTGATTTTGCCATGCGACAAATCAATCGGCTGCCAGCCGCGCTTTTCGGGTTTTGGCGGTTTTTCGGCTCGCTCTTCTTGAGGGACCTCTTCTGGTTCAGGCTCTTTAGACATTTGAGGTATCTGCGGCGCTCCCTGCTGCTGCGGCAAAGGCGTTTGCTCCTGCCGTTCGTCAGGAATGAAATCGTGATCCTCTGGCGCTGATATGTTTTGTGTTTCTTCTTGCATTGAAGTTTTGTATAATAATTATAGCATATTTTTTATTTAATCGCAATATGCGGGAAATCTTCATAAAAATTTTCGGAGATGTGCAAGGTGTCGGTTTTCGCTATCAAACCGTGCAAAAAGCGCGTGAGTTAAATCTCACAGGTTGGGTGAGAAATGCTCCGGATGGCAGTGTCGAAATTCTAGCGCAGGGTTCAAAAGAAAATTTGGAAAAACTTGCCCAATGGGCCAAGACCGGCCCTAAAATCGCCGAAGTGACAGATATGCAAATTGAATGGCGGGAAATGTCAGCTTCCTACTCTGATTTTGAAATCAGCCATTAAAAAATAATCCGCGCGGCCTGCTCCCAAAAGCCGTGCGGATGAGAACCCCTTACTCGAGGATTTCGAGTGTGAAATGCCGATGTTGCTTCATCCCTGCCGCACCAAGAATGGTGCGTATGGAACGGGCGGTCCGGCCTTCCCTACCGATCACCTTACCGAGGTCGCTTTTCGCGACCCTAAGCTCGAGGACCGTGACCTGTTCCCCCTTCACCTCGCGCACAGTCACCTGGTCCGGAGCGTCGACTAGAGCCTCTTTCACAATGCGTTCAACTAACAGCCTGATGTCCTGCATGATTTCCTCCCTGAACTTGATTTTACCAGCAAGACTCCATTATATTACTTAAGCGCCTGCCTGACAATCTCTTTTACCTGATTGACGGGGATGGCAAAACTTATATTGCTTGAGCCGATTACTGTCGCCACACTTACGCCCACCACTTTGCCTGATAGATCAGAAAGCGGCCCTCCGGAATTTCCCGGATTGATTGCCGCATCGGTCTGAATGACGCCGGCAAGCTGTGTCCCGGAAGCGGTAATTGTGCGATCCAAACCGGAAACAATCCCGACGGATACGGAATTGTTGTATTCGCCCAGCGCGTTGCCGATAGCGAAGACAGTTTGTCCAAGCTTAAGCGTGCCGGAATCGCCAAGGCTGACGGTCTTATAACCACCCCCTTCAATTCTGATTAATGCCGCGTCATGGGCAGGATCGCGGTAGACAACTTGCGCTTCTTTTTGACTGCCGTCGCTAAGCAAAACAGTATATTGGGCCTGCTCATCAGCCACCACGTGTCTATTGGTCAAAATATATCCATCCGAGCGGATTAAAAATCCTGTACCAGCGCCCACTCTTTGCCTCTCCACCCCCTTTTGCCTATAGACTGGAATGCGGATGTTAAAATCTTTGAAAAAGGGATCATCCCCAAAAGGATTTTCGTAGACGACCTCCAGTTTCGGCACGTCTTTTGAAACAACTATGGAGACAACGGCCGGGGTAACCCGCGCAACTGCTTGGGTCAAAAGCTCGTCTTGGGATTTCTCGCGGATTATCTCCCGGTTGATCACTTCTTGCGGGCGAAGCGCCACACCTGCAATCTCGCCGCTTACTTTCATCAATTGCCCCTGCAGTCCCGCAATCTGTTTTTGCAGAAGCGCGATTTTTTCGTCAAAGTTTTTGGCTTGGTTGAGTTGTCCCTCATGCAAGACAAAATAGGCAGCGTAAACCGCCCCAAAAATCAAAAACAAAATGAGTGCCGGTAGAAGATAAGCCAAGCGTTTCATAACAAATTAAATAATATCCTATCTGATCGGGCGGTGACAAGCCCCCTGCTAGAAAATATGTTTTGGCCCAAAATACGCAACAAAAGAAGCGGGGCGACTGGCTCGTAAAAGCCCGAACGCAGACCTCTTTTTGAGACGGTTCAAATCCATTTATTAGCGCCTGCGAAAGCGAGAACTGCGGCGAAATCCTCTGGGTCCGAAACTTCGAACCTGCGGGGCGCCGAACCGGACGTCAGAAATTCCTTCTACCTTCCTCACTGGCAGAGTCATGCGTATGAGTCCCTCGATCGCCCTCACATCCCCTCTTTGTTCTGGTGTGGCAAAAGAGATGGCTCGGCCTGCATGTCCGGCGCGCCCCGTGCGGCCGATGCGATGGATATAGTCGTCGCTGTTATCCGGCAAATCAAAATTGATAACCAGTTCAATTCCCTTGACGTCAATCCCACGGGCGGCAATGTCAGTTGCTATCAACACTCGATACTTGCCCGATTTAAAACCTGCGAGCGCTTCTCTGCGCTGGCCAAGCGAACGATTGGAGTGTATCTCCGCGGCTCTGTGGCCCAAATTTTTGACCTCGCGGGTGATGCGTTTCGCGCCATGTTTCGTGCGCGAGAAAACGAGCACTGACCCTTTATAATCATATAAAAGTTTCTCCAGCAAGCGCATCTTTTCGGCTTTATGAACCACAATGAGTTCCTGTTCGACTTTTTCCGGAGCCGTGCCAGAGGGAGCGACTTCTATGCGAAGCGGCAACCTCATATGCTGGGTCGCGAGCCTGACGATCTCGTGCGGTATGGTCGCCGAGAAAAGCATGGTTTGCCGATCTTTGGGCAAAGTGCGCAGGATTTCGTTGATTTGCGGGGCAAACCCGATATCAAGCATCCGGTCCGCTTCATCCAAAACCAAAATGTGCACAGCGTTCAGACTGACCACGCGTTGTTTCAAAAAATCGATAAGCCGGCCTGGTGTGGAAACGATGATGTGAGGCCTTTGGCGAATCATCTGCTTTTGCAAGCCCATGGACGCGCCGCCAATGAGAATCGCGGTACGCAGTCCGATGGATTTACCGATTTTTTGCAACTCGTGGTTGACCTGTTCCGCTAATTCTCTGGTTGGCAAGAGCACGAGACCCATGCCTTTTTTCTGGGCGAGCCTTTGGATCATGGGAACGCCAAAAGCCAAAGTTTTTCCAGTACCCGTCTGGGCAATGCCGATAATATCCTTCCCCTCGATAGCCACTGGAATGGACTTGTGCTGGATGGGAGTTGGTATGGTAAATTTCAGGCTGTCCAAAATCTGCAAAAGCCGGGGGGCTATGCCAAGTCCGTCAAAAGTCATTTGTGGAGCAGAAAATCTTTGAGTCATAAATTTAGATCAAAACATAAGCCGAGGCAGGACCTTTGCCCACCTGTTTGATCATTTTTAGCTTTTTCAGCTTCTGCAATTCGAGCTGGGCGGTCCTGCGGGGAACGCGCAGAATCTCAATCACATCTTTGACGGTAATTTTCCCCACTTGGTCCAAAAAATCCAAAATCTTAAGCTGTCCGGGATTCAAGTAAATTTGCTTTTCCGTTTCGCCGTCAATTTTTCTGCGCGACAAAGCCATGATTTTTGCCTTAACATTGTCAATTTCTTCACGAAATCCCCTGACAAAGTATTCTAACCAAGGGGTAAAATCCACCCGGCGATGCTCATAGTTCCGGCCGATATTGATTGCGGCATAGTATTTAGGGCGGTCTTTATTGTAATAATCCTCCAGAGCAAATAGGCGCCGGAAATCATAACCTCGGGCGTAAAGGACGAGAGTGGCCAAGGCTCTCGCGGTACGCCCGTTGCCGTCCGAAAAAGGATGGATCGCGGCAATCTCCTGATGCACGATACCAGCAACGATGACGGGGTTGATATTTTGTTCCCCGCTCTTGCTAATCCAACCAACTAAATCGGCCATAAGATGGGGAACTTTTTGGGCATCAGGGCCGGTATATAAAATTTCTTCCGGGAAGCCCCATTTACGCCTCACAACATAGACCGCGCTTTTTCGGTAATGCCCCGATTCATCGGGCCGCAGAGTTTTGTCGGTCACGAGCTTGTGTATTTTGAGAATCACTCTTTCAGTGATTGCGGATTTTTCCTTGACAATTCGTTCAATGTAACGCAGGGCTTTGAGATAATTTTGCACTTCGTAAACACCTCTGACCGGAGCGTTGATTTTTTTGTGCGCGAAAACCGCCTCGACCTGACGAAGATTAAGCTCGTTTCCCTCGATGGCCGTGGAGCTGTGGGTCATCCGGATTAAGGCCTGATGCCGCAGGCGAACTTCTGCTTGCGGCAGGAGCCTGGCTCGTTCAATAACGGCCTTGGCCTCGGCGATATGCATAAGATCAGCAACAATTTCATTCGTTAGTTTGTATTGCGGACTGAACATGCTTAAATAATATCATGATTTTGATAATCGCGCAAGAATCGCGCAACAAATCGCGCAAAAAATGAGAGCTGGTCAGGCTCTCACGCAAATGGTACTCAAAAAACCACCATTTTTGGTCTTTTTTTGAGAATCGTTACGTGGCCGGAAGTCAAGGCTTCAATTTCCATAATCTATACAAACTCGATTCTCACCTCGCGATCAAAAGCCTCGGCGATCTTCTGCAAAGTCGCAGTAGTGAAGTTTTGTTGGCCAGTTTCAATCCGGGCAATGTTGCTCTGGGTGGTACCAAGTTTTTTCGCCAGCTTACTTTGAGACATGCCAGTTTGCTTTCGCAGTTGTAAAATCTGATAGGCAATCTCCAGCTGTTTGCCGTATTCATAATAATACTTTTTGAATTTGGGATTTTTCAGCTGTTCTTTGAGATAGGATTGAAAATCAATAGCTTGTTTTAGGTTTTTCCTAGTTTTCATATAATTTGGGGTGGTTTAATACTTGATAATAATTATTAAATGCTTTAATGATTTCAGATTCTGGGGTTTGAGCGGTTTTTTTGAGAAAAGCATGAAGGAAAATGATATTTTTGCCGATAAAAGTGAAAAAGAAAATCCTGTGCCTGTTTCTGCCGAAATCTACCCGAAGCTCACGGATTTTATCTCGGATATGCTTGGTATATGGTTCATCTAAAATGCCCTTGTGCTCCCTTAAAAACTCGATGTATTTTAGGATTTTCGCTCTTTCCTTATCTGTAATGCCATCAAGATATTTTCTTACAGGATTTTGGCCAGTCTCGGGGTCTGCGAAGAACTTAACCTTATATTCGTCCATTTAGTTTGTTTACTTTAATGCTATATCATATATGATATAGTGTCAAGTGCAACAATAATCGCGTAAAGAACTTTCTGTAGGACTATGTTAACTCTTGGGTTGGGGGTGTCAAGTAAATTCAGGCGCCCAATTGTTTTTTACAATAACTAATAATTTCCTTTACTCCTACATTGCCTGCAAATTTTTTAGCTTGTATAGCAGAACAAAATCCAGATTCCTCTGGATCAGTGCCGATACATAAAGTGAGGATCCTTTTATCAAAAGCCAGAGCCCACCCACATTCCTGTTCAGTATAACTTTTATTTGGATAATTTTCTGTGCGCAGAGCAATAAATACTCCGCAGGTTTCCAATTCAGAAATAAGTCTATCGCGCCATAAGGATGTGGGCTCCATATCCTCATGTGCAACAAACACAGAAAAATCTGGCTCAAGACCCTTTTTTATTTTAATTGCAATATCTTTATCTTCAGTTGCATGGGATAAAAAAATCTTACGAGAATCTATCTCGCCAGTCGGAAAAAGCCATTTATCAAATCCTGATTTTGTTAATTTGACTTCCTCTAAACTCCCTTCATACTGTCTCTGAAAAGGAGCGAGGGATCCTTTACCCACTAAATGCCTAACTGTGTAGGTAATTTCCTCAGAGGTCAAAGGAGGAGTAACATCCTGTCTTTCTAATGGCTTCATAAACTCCTTTTCTACATTGATCGCAACCCCGATATCTTTTTCGGAGTTCATTAAGCGCTCTTTTATCAAATTTGATACTAAAAAGTATCTGCGATCTTTCATTAGCATACTGACAAGCTCCATTAATTAAACGGAATTAAAAACCTCTATATGGTTTGAACCAATCCCATGCTTGCCTCGCGAGCCATCCCTGTTGATTTTTTGGGTTCACCTCCATAATCAAGTGTTGCCTATAGGGCATGTGCAGGATCAGTAGATTATAAATCTGATTTACTTCCAAATTAGTCTCAACCAAATAAAGACCGCCCGGTAAATAATGCCACCATGCTTGTATATACCCTTTGTAGTAAAGACTCTCTATATACGCATGAAACTTTCCCAGATCAAATGGGTAAGTAGTATCAGGCATTATCATATACACTTTTCTATTCATTTTTTATAATATTCTCTTTATCTAGCTCCATACCATCTTTGTCAGAAGGCTTAGGAATTGCGGGGTTGGTTTCCAAATTTATTTTTTTGATGTCTTCTACAACTTGCTTTTGATCCCCTATTATTTCTAAAGCCTTCATGCGAAAAAGATGTTCTTCTGATTGAAGCTCTTTATGGTCTCCGAAAATCATAATCCCTATAAAAGAAAGGATATACACTCCTAAAACTACACCCGTCGCGACCATAAAAAATATTTGCACAGAGTTATTATCAAACAAGCTTACGATTACTAATGCCCCAAATAGAAACGGCAAAATAAAAGTCAATGATCCGAGTACACTACTTACCCGTATGTGCTTCACCATTTCTGTTGCGGATTTTATTGGATCAAAAAATGACATTTGTTATGATTTTTCAATTATACTCTGCTCAACTTCCGGATACAACTTGTCAACCTTTTTCTGAATTTCAATCGTTTTGGAAATTATGGTAACTACTTTGCAATAATGCTTGATGTCCTCCGAAGAGAGTATTCTACCCTTTCGGTCTTTTAGCCATTTATCGAGCACTTGATAACCTCCGATGTAATAATTCCACACCTCAGGCCCTATTCCTTCAAAATACTGGTTTTCGTTTATATATACTCTTTTTTGTTTCTCATTGTAGATCCTTTTCTCAACTTTATTCCCATTTTTACCTTGGAATTTTGATAGTGACTTCGTAGTTTCGACGGCCTTCATCAAATGCAAATTAACAAGTGCTTGTCCTAAATCAGAGACTTTTTTGAAAAGCTTGAAGTCTTTTGTAAACGGAATTCGAGGGAAATCAATTTTCAAAAATTCCTGATATTTACTTCGATAAATATCCGAGTAGAGTATCGCGTAAACATAATAGAGCATGGCTTCCGGCTCTATTTTTGTTTTATAAATGTCCTCAACAAAATTACTAAACTTCTGATCAATGTTTGGGGTTTTGGAGTCAGCTCTCATAGGCTGATCGCCCTCAAACAATGAGTTTTGTTTTTTCCTTCCAGAGTTGGGGTATAGATAAAGCGGAAATACATAACCGCGCTCTTTTGTTTTATTGGAGACTAGTGAGTCGTCTGCTATTGTGGGGGAAATTAGAGCATGTTGAAATTTCGAGCTTGATAATTGTCTGCAAGCAATAAGGGCAAGATTCGATTTTAGCATAGGGCGCATTACATCTTCGCGCGGCCAAAAAACTACGGACGGATGATAGTAAATCCACCGCTCGTCGAAAGGACGATATAAAATTTTGGTGAAATGCTTTTCGTAATCAGGAAGTTTTTGTAATTCTTTCCGCGATTCTGAAACAAACCATTTATAATTTGGTTTATCTTTCAATCCGTAAGCTTGCTTTATAAGCTCGTCGGAATCCCTCGAATCGCGGAAAACTCTGATTCGCGCTTCTAATTCTCGCTTATCAAAATCAATGACGAAATCATCTCGGCCCGTCAGAATGCCCGTAGAATTGACAGGAAAAATCTCGGTTATTTTCCGAAACTTCTCATACTCCTCACGGCCAGTTTCTTTCCGAGGCACGAAGAAATAAAAGGGTAGATTCGGCCGAAGCTCTGTCCATTTTGTTTTGCTTAAATCATTGGCATCAAGCCAAGCATATTTTTCCTCCCGAAGCCCCCATTGGTCAGCGTAAACAATTTTTTTATCTCCTGATGGCTTTTGATACTTGATGAAAACCCCGACTGCTACTCCGGTCTGAATATCAAATACATTTTCGTCTTTGCCACCCTGCGGGTTTTTCTCTTTTTTCAACTTGCTTCCGTGCAAATTTAACAAATAAATTTCATCAAAGGATTGCATCAGTGATCGTCTCATGCCTCGAAAAGTAGGATTATCAAGCCAGGCATGGTTTGTTATAAAACCCAAAACGCCAGAGCCAGCCTGCTCAATTTTCCACTGGGCAAACCTGTAAAATTTTACATAATCATCTTGTAACCAGTGCTTTTGCTCTCCCAACGGTTGACCATCAATTTGTTTGTAATCCTCGATCAGTTGTCCAATGAAAGTTTTTTGTTTTAATTTAATGATTTTAGTGGCAATTTTTTCTTTGCCTGATGTTGATTTGTATGATTGCCCCTTTGATACGATACGAATAAACTCGCTAGCATTTTCTGAAACCCCCGAATAAGGAGGGTTTCCCATAACTACCATTATTGGAATTTCTTCTTTTACCTTGAGTGCCTCTTGAGATTCTTTTGCTATCATTTTCTCA
Source organism: uncultured Candidatus Saccharibacteria bacterium (assembly GCA_964396685.1). Lineage (GTDB taxonomy): Bacteria > Patescibacteriota > Doudnabacteria > UBA920 > 2-01-FULL-46-14 > CAYNFS01. The sequence continues at coordinate 27,486 of CAYNFS010000012.1, forward strand.
AAAATCCCACCGAGATTGTTGGGATCCTCTCTTGTGAAATCGAGAGTATTTGTCAAAAATAAATTGAACCGTTCATTTGCTTTCAATTTGTGCCCAAGCTCATCAAGTATAAATCCGATTTTCAGGTGTCCCACGGCATAAGGCGCCATCATTAGCTCAAATGAGTAGAAATTTTTTAGGATATGATCTGAAATCAATCCCCCAACACCCCCATCGCCGTATTTTGCTTTGTATTCACTGGTTGCCAGGCGAATCGCCTCCGCCGGAAAAGTGAGCGTGCCGGCGGCCGGATCCAAAACTGTAACAGAACTTGTGGCAAAACCATCTTCTTTACTAAATTTTTCCTTGAGAAGTTTGTGTATAGAACGAACAATATAGCCTACTACCGGTTCCGGCGTATAGTAAACCCCTCTTTTCTCGCGTTCCTTTGGGTCATATTCAACAAGAAAAGTTTCATAAAAGTGAACAATCGGATCCCTACCCTTGTTCTCTTTATAGAAATTATCCATTATTTTTTTCACATCCGACACGGCCAAAACCTCTGCGATATCATCAACAATCCATTCTAACGCTCGGGGTAGATCAGCTGACGAGATAAAACGAAAAAGATCTCGTAAAATTCCAATTGTATTGGGAACATAATCGTATGCGACTTTTCTGTTAAAATTCGTTCCTGCCCTGCTACGGGCGGCAAAAAGTCCATAAGTGATAGTCTGTGCAAACAGGTTTGAAAAATCCTGCAAAGTTAACGATGGAATCAGATGATCCTTGAATGCTGAATAATAACCTTCAAGTGTTTGTGTCCCCTCGATATTCTCTTCCTCTAGTTCTTGAGTAATGACTTCGTCACGCAAAAAGCGTGTTCTTTTTGCTAGCTCTGTTGCTAGTTGCTTCGCTGTTGCAGTTCGTGGGGTCGAAAAAGCAAAAAACTGCTCAAGTAGTTGATCGAATTCTTTATAATTGATTGCGGGCGGGGCGACCTTAATTTTGTGAGCTATCAATGGCTGGCCGATTTTTACCCTGTTTATCAACTGGCCGTGTCTGTAAAGTCTGTATTCAAAAAAATTGGTTAAAATTAAATTGGGGAAAGTCTCCCTATATCTTTTAAGTTGCTCGGAGTCCTCAATCGGCTCCAAATTTATTTTTTCTGGCGGCTTTGCCTCAACGTAGCCTATGATCTTACCTTTTCCGTCCCAAACTCGAAAATCGGGATTTCCACCCTCTGTTTTTTTGGGTAACACTGTAACTAGATATTTCTTTTTCGCCTGCTTAATCCAGTCGTCGAATAATCTTTCGAGAGATGAGTAGTAACTCTCTTCTCTAGCGTCCCCCGCCTTTGCCACCTTGAATAAATTTTTGAGATATTCTTCGAGCATAAAAAAATAAGGTTTTATTACCCTTTATTTTAGCATTTATTGGATATTTGCCCAATGGCAGCCTTTCAGTTTAGCTTTAGATATTTATCTAGCGCGGCCTTAACGGTTTCCTTGTCTGCCCCACAGTAGTATTTCAGAGTTGTTTTGATATCTGTGTGCCCCAGAAGTTTTTGACATGGGAGGTATCGCAATAAACAACTCAACCGCCGGTTGAGTTGTTCTTTTGGTTTATTTTGGTAAAACTCATCAATACGCCACCCGAGTGGCGTATTGATTGTTCGGCCCGTGAATCCTGCTTCACCCGCCCGCCGCGGCGGGCGGATTTCGAAGGGTGATCTTTAACAACTAAATAGTGATAGGAATGCCCATTTTATTGGGCTAATACGCGTCAATTGTGATCGCTTTCCGAACTAGCGTTGCTGTCCAGAAAACGATATCGACATCCCGCTCTTTGGATAAAATCCAAAGGGCTGGGTTATTTAATCTCCTTAGAAAGGAGGTGATCCATCGACAGCTTCCGCTACCGATGCCTTGTTACGACTTCACCCCAGTCACGGGCCTTACCTTAATCCGCCGATAAGGCGGACTTCGGGTATTGCTCGCTTCCATGGTGTGACGGGCGGTGTGTACAAAATCTGAGAACGTATTCACCGTGGCGAGGCTGATCCACGGTTACTAGCGATTCCGGCTTCATGAGGGCGAGTTGCAGCCCTCAATCCGAACTGGGGGGCGGTTTGTTTGGGATTTGCTCCGGATTGCTCCTTGGCGTCCCTTTGTTGCACCCCATTGTAGCACGTGTGTAGCCCTGGACGTAAGAGACACGCTGATTTGACGTCATCCCCGCCTTCCTCCAGGTTAAACCCTGGCAGTCTCCTGTGACAAATTAACACAGGACAAGGGTTGCGCTCGTTCTACCACTTAAGGCAACATCTCACGACACGAGCTGACGACAACCGTGCATCACCTGTTGCACACCCTCGAAGGCTACACCATTTCTGATGTATGCAGTGCAATGTCAAGTCTAGGTAAGGTTCCTCGCTTATCGTCGAATTAAACCACATGCTCCACCGCTTGTGCAGATCCCCGTCAATTCCTTTGAGTTTTAGCCTTGCGGCCGTACTCCCCAGGCGGATGACTTAATGCGTTAGCTTCGGCACGAAAAAGGGTCGATACTCTCTCATGCCTAGTCATCATCGTTTACAGCGTGGATTACGCGGGTATCTAATCCGCTTCACTCCCCACGCTTTCGTCCTAGCAGCGTCAGGTGGCACCCAGTGCTCTGCCTTCGCTATCGGTGTTCCCAGCGATATCAACGCATTTCACTGCTACACCGCTGGTTCCAAGCACCTCTTTGCCCCTCTAGTTTTACAGTATGCCGGGCACGCCAGGAGTTGAGCTCCTGGATTTTACCAAGCACTTATAAAACCGCCGATCGGTACGCTTTACGCCCAATGAATCCGGATAACGCTCGAGGTCTCTGTATTACCGCTGCTGCTGGCACAGAGTTTGCAACCTCT
>CAYNFS010000012.1:30431-33232 GCA_964396685.1 uncultured Candidatus Saccharibacteria bacterium
GCTCGCCCCGTTAGAAGTCTGACTTCTAAATTTCGAATTCTAAATTTTAGAATCGTGAAGCCTTATTTTTATATCCCCGTTTGTCTAGCGCAAAAAATTTTTATTAAAAATTTTTTGCCAAAGACTTCTAACGGGGCTGGCCACCTTTTTCTTCTAACAGATACTCTATGTCACCATAGGGTTTGGACTATATCATCTCCCACCACTGCTTTTAGCAGTGGAAGCACCAAGTTCCAAAACCCAAATTCCAAAATTGGAAATTGAGAATTGAAAATTGGAAATTCCAATGCGAAGCATTGGTTTGGGGTCTCGCGTGTAGTCTCTGAGGACTCGCCTGTCACAAATTTTTGGATTCCTCTTAACTCTGCTAAAATCAAATTAGGAGGACAAATATGTTTCGCATTCTCAAGGAGCTGCGGGAAGCCGAGGTGTTTCAAGCCGCCAAGCGGCTTGGAGTTCCAACATGGATACCTTGGGCGATTTTCGGAGGCCCTGTCATCATTATGGGCTCCGTGATGACTGCCCTATGGATCCACTACCTCTTTTTCCGCTAACCCTAGCGTGTCATTGTCACATATAGTTGTTGTTCCGTGACGGTGACACGCTTTATTTTTTTTCCAAAAATTTGTGACAGGATTGCCTGCTGATTGTCTTGCAACCCCTATGACCAGCGGTGGTCTTTTTTGGGTTAGATGAAAGTTATTACTTTATTCTGTCATCCCCGACTTGATCGGGGATCCAGTCCCCCCGATCGCAGTCGAGGGCAAGCCTGGATTCCCGCCTTCGCGGGAATGACAAGGAATTTAGTATTTCATCATTAGCAAGAGTTTCCAGCATATAGCAAGATTTTCTCGTGTGATATTACTACCACACCTCTGCGCCGTGAAATCATAACTCCCTAGCCCCTCTTATCTTAAGAGGGGAATGGAAATTTGATTTCCGTTTTTTCACAGAGTTTGCAACCTCTTATTCGCTCTTTACCGTCAAAATTCGTCAAGAGCAAAAGCGGTTTACAACCCGAAGGCCTTCATCCCGCACGCGGCGTCGCTGCGTCAGGCTTTCGCCCATTGCGCAAGATTCCCTACTGCTGCCTCCCGTAGGAGTTGGGCCCGTGTCTCAGTGCCCATGTGGCTGGTCATCCTCATAAGACCAGCTACCCGTCATCGCCTTGGTGAGCAGTTACCTCACCAACTAGCTGATAGGCCGCAGGCCTCTTCCCGCCCGGCCTTTCTTGCGAAAGGCCTTTACCCATTGATTGCTCGCCGGGACCATCGGCTATTAGTCCGCCTTTCGGCGGATTATGGCCGTGGCGGGGTAAGTACCTACGTGTTACTCACCCGTTCGCCACTCTCGCTCTGCTCCGCAGAGCGACGCTGACTTACGCTGACCAAAACGCAGACTTACGCAGAAAAATTTTCCGCGTTCGTCCGCGTGCCGTCCGCGTTCGTCCGCGTCGCGATGCGAAGCATCGCGAGCGTTTGACTTGCATGTATAAGGCACGCCGCCAGCGTTCATCCTGAGCCAGGATCAAACTCTCATTTGAATGAAAGTTTCCAACCCAGAGTCAATCTCGATTGCCGAGATTAACGTAGCAGGATCTCCGCCAGAGGCGGATCCGCCTTGGGCGGAAAACTCTCATTTGAAGCTCAAGTTAAACTTAAGCTGGTTGAATGAAATTTATAGGCCCCGTCATCCAGGCGGGGTGCTCCGACCTTGCGTCGGAGCAAATTGACGCGTCCCTCACCCTTTCCAAGGGTGAGGGATTCCTATCACTATTCAATTGCTAAAGAACTATCCTTCACAGATACACGGATAACACTGATTTCACGGATTATCTGTGGCATTCGTGTATTTGTGACATTATTCGTGGCATTATTCGTGGCATTCGAATTTTGCGATAAACTTATAAGTAAAAAGAACAATTCGGATTAGGCAGTGGCAGGACACGCGAGCAAAATAAAGCTTTATTTTCGCACAAAAAACACGCTTCCCTATGCGTGTCATATCCCTCACACACGTTTTATTTAGGAAATGCTTGGAGTTTTTGTGTCTCCTTACCCGCCTCCTCGGCGGACGTTGTCAAAAAGCTTAATTATTAAGCAATTATATTCTAACCCACAGCTCCCAAGTTTGTCAAGTTTCTAGGTAATGATCTTATCAATTATCCCATACTTCTTGGCATCTTCGGCAATCATGAAGAAATCCCGGTCAGTGTCTTTTTCAAGCTTGGCGATGGGCTGGCCAGTGTGCTTGGAGAGAATTTTGTCAATCTGCTCTTTGATCCGCAGCATTTCTTTGGTCTGAATCGCGACATCCTTGGCCTGCCCCTCGGCCCCGCCCATGACCTGATGAATCAAAACCCGGGCATTGGGAAGAGCAAACCTTTTCCCCGAGGCGCCGGCCGCGAGCAACACAGCGGCAGCGGAAGCGGCTTGCCCCACGCAAATCGTCACGATATCAGATTTGACATACTGCATAGTATCGTAGATCGCCAGAGCCGCAGTCACCGAACCTCCCGGCGAGTTGATATACATTTTAATTTCTTTTTTGGGGTCTTCGGCCTCGAGGAACAGGAGCTGCGCTATCGTGAGATTGGCAACGTGGTCGTCAATCGGCTCGCCCAAAAAAATGATTCGCTCCTTGAGAAGCCGCGAATAAATATCATACGCGCGTTCCCCGAATGGGGATTTGTCGATGACCATTGGTACTAAAGGCATAGACGCTCCTTTCTTTGAAGATAAAGTAGGAATTAGAAATTAGTTATTAGGAATTTGCCGACTCGGCTCCTTGCGGTGCAGTAT
>CAYNFS010000013.1:0-4412 GCA_964396685.1 uncultured Candidatus Saccharibacteria bacterium
CTTCAGGCTCTGGAGTTTCCGCCCTTGCCTCCCGGGCCATGACTGGAAGTTATGCTTTCTACGACCTGACGATAAATGGGGCCGGGACTTTTACGGCTGGAGTGGATGTTGCGGTCAGCAATGATCTTACGGTTTCCGGAGGAACTCTGGGAGGAACCAATAACATTACAATCAACGGCGGAGATGCCACGGGCAACGGCACAATCAATCTCACCGGCGGGACCTTTACTCTGGATGGCGGAGGCAATTTCGGCGGAGCGACGGCTTGGACGTTTTCCAGCCTCACATTCGGAGACGGTTCAGGCGCCGCCACCACGACTGCGGGCAGTTCCGGAGGGATGACTGTTTCCGGAACTTTGACTGTCGCCAACAATCAAGGGCTCAAAGCCGGTTCTCTGACTTGGACCCTTTCCGGTTCGGGCACCCCTCTGGCCGTAAATGGCGGCTTTGACCGGCAAACTTCCACTTTTACCTACACTTCCGCCTCCGGCGTTTCGGCTCTGGCAAACAGAGCCATGACCGGCTCTTACGCTTTCCGCAATTTGACAATCAACCAGAGCGGCCAGACTTTTACGGCCGGCGTGGCGCTGGAGGTCATGGGCGATTTGACGGTTACCGCCGGCTCTCTGGTTTTGGGTTCAAATAATCTTACGACCGGCTCTTCCGGCGTTGCCAACTCCGGAAGCATCAAAGTCGCATCAAGCCAAACACTAAATCAATCTTCATCCGGCATGACCACTATTCGTTCCTCCGCCTCCGGCTCAAACTGCATTGGTTCTGATGGCGCTTCTTGCGCAGGTACGGCTGGCACATTGGTCTTTGGTTCTCTCTCCATTGGCGCGGCCGCTTCTTCCACCGCGTTCACCACTACATTTGGGGGCGATGCACCCACAACCACTATTGACAATATTTTCACTATTACAGCCAACACTACGTTTAACGGCTCGGAAGGAGTCATTACTTTGACTAATTCCGGTACCCCATTTGTAAACAACGGCACTTTCAATGCCCAAACGTCGACGATTCAATATACCGCTTCCTCGGTCAATATTTCTGCCGGGACCTATCAGGATTTGGAATTTAAACCCTCAAGCGGGAACCCGACCTATACCCTGGGGACCGGAGCAAGCCAGACAATCACTGTTAATCATAGTTTGGTGATCGGGGATGGCGTAAACCCGGTAACCGTAACGGCGGCAACAAATAATCCAAACATCGACGTTAATGGAGACGTGACTATAGCCTCCGGTGCGACATTTACCGCTCCTTCCTCTGGCACATTGAATGTTTCGCGCTTTTGGACCGCCAACGGCACTTTTGACCACAACAACGGTACGGTGATTTTTGACGGCACAGCCGCCGGTTTAGCCGTTGACGGCGATCTGGATGATAAGGCGAAATTTTACAATGTGATCTTTAATGGCTCGGGCGGGCAGTGGTCAGTCTCTACCTCTACTATTGTGGTAAATGACTTGACCGTCACCGCCGGGACGCTTTCCGGTACCAACAATGTCACAGTCAATGGCGGAGATGTTACAGGAAACGGCGCTATTAATTTTAACGGCGGGACGTTTACTCTGGATGGGGCCGGAAACTTCGGCGGCTCATCCGCTTGGAACTTCAGTAATCTGACTTTGGGCGACGGTACGGGGGCGGCCACCACCACTACCACGGGAGCAGGCGATATTACAGTTTCAAATACTTTGACTGTGGCCAACAATCAAGGCCTGGATGCTGGTCCCAAAACCTGGACGCTTACTGGCACCAACGGCTCACCTTTGGCAATCAATGGCGGTTTTTCCGGAAATGCCTCGACTTTGGTATTTACGGGCAATAATCCTGGCGGCAATACTGCGATTGCCGCTTCGCTTAGCTATAACAATCTCACCCTGGATAATTCTTCGGAGACTTACACTTTGGAAGGAGCAACGACTTTGGGTGGGGATTTGACTATTACTGCCGGGATCTTGTCTGAAAGCACTGATGCCATGAAGATCACAGGCGGCGACGTTACTGGCGAGGGGACGATTAGTTTCAATGGCTCAAGCGCTTTTACGCTGTATAGCCCAAGCTCCTTTGGGGGAGGAACCGCCTGGACCTTCAATGACCTCACCTTTGGTGATAATCTGGCGGCCGCAACCTCGACCGCCGTAGGAGCAGGCGGCATTACGGTAGCCGGGATTCTAAGCATTACCGACAACAATGGTTTGGATGCCGGCTCTAAGACCTGGACTTTATCAGGTTCTGGCACACCCTTGTCAGTTTCCGGCAGCCTTTCTGGCAGTAATTCAACTTTTACTTATATTTCTGGGTCGGGAGTTTCGGCTCTTTCTTCCCGCGCCATGACCGGCAGTTATGCTTATAACAATTTGACCATTAACGGAAGCGGGAACTTTACAACCGGCGTTGATGTCACGGTAAGCAATGATCTTGCCCTAACCAGCGGCACTTTGGCTGGAACAAATAATATCACAGTAAACGGCGGGGATGTGACGGGATCTGGCGGTATTAATTTGACGGGCGGGACTTTCACACTTGACGGCACTGGCAATTTCGGCGACTCTTCCGCATGGACCTTCAACAATCTGACCTTTGGCGATGGGGCCGGTTCTGCCGTCACTACGGCGGGAGGCAATGGTAACGTTACGGTCAACGCAACTTTGGCCATTGCGGCAAATCAAACTTTGAAAGCTGGCCCAAAGACCTGGACGCTTTCCGGTTCAGGCACTCCTCTGACTGTCACCGGAACGCTCGATGCAGAAAGCTCAACCATTGACTACACTGGAACTTCAGCGACTACCATCACCGCCGCGACTTATAATAACTTGGGAATAAAACCAGGAGCTAATTCCTTGACTCACACTCTCGCCGGCGGTACAACGGCTGTGAACGGCAATTTGACTCTGGGCAACGGAACCAACACCGGCGTGACAGTTACGGCCTCGCCAAACTCCACCACCTTTGACTTAAATGGCAGTCTCACGATCTCCGCCAATACCACTTTTGCGGCCAACGGGAGCAATACCATGACTGTGGCGGGGAACTGGACCAATAACGGCAATTTCACCCACAATTCCGGAACGGTCAACTTTGACGGCAGCGGAGAGGCAACCATTTCCGGCGCGACAACTTTCAACCATTTTTCTTCAGCGACCCCCGGCAAGCTTTTGAAGTTTCAGAAGGCCTCGGGCGGCGCGCCGGTTTTTACCGTGGCTGGGAATATGACAATCAGCGGAATCGGAGGAGTTGGGGGCAAGGTCAGTCTCCAATCAGATCAAGCAGGCTCGCAGTGGCTGGTTCATTTCACAGGGCCTCAATCAGGCATAACCGGTTCAGATATTCGCGATTCGGGATGTAATCCCGGATCCGCCAATGCCAATGTGGATTTATCGAATCGAGACGGAGGAAATAACGGGAGTTGCTGGATTTTCGTTCCGCCCTCCAGAGGCAGCGGCAGTGGGGCGACAGAAGCAGGCTCGGGCGGAGGAACTCCGCAGACTGGCGGGGGAGGGGCGGGCAGTGGAGCCACCGAAGGCGGCTCGGGCGGAGGAACTCCGCAGACTGGCGGCAGCGGCGGCGGCAGCGGGGCGACAGAAGGCGCTGCTATTGAAGCCTTGCCCCGCACGGGAACTTCTTTCTTCGGCGCGATTAGCAATTTTCTGCGTCGGTTGACGGGATTTTGAGCGGCAGGTAAAGTTAAACTTGAGAGTGACAAAAACTTATGTCAACCGAGGTAACAATCGAGCCAGAGTCTGCTCAAAAGAAAAAATTTCCCCTGTTCGCCGTGATATTGGTGATTACGGCAATCGCGGCGGGCAGCGCGGCTTTTTATTTTTATCTCCAGCTATCCAAGCTGCGGTCCGCGCAATCCGTCAATTCTCAAACTGAAGTGCAAACTTTGGTGGAAGAAGTGGGCAAGCTGATAGTTTTGCCGCAGGATGAACAGCCAACCGTCGCAACTGTCGCTGACCCAGAGAGGCTTAAAGGACAGCCATTTTTCACAAACGCCAAAAAAGGGGATAAGGTTTTGATTTATACCAATGCGCGCAAAGCCATACTCTATGACCCGGTCGCCAAAAAGATCGTGGAACTGGCCCCTCTTAATATCGGCACTATGACCGGAGCGCCCACCACCAGTCCGTAAAATTTGACTATTTTGGGCTGTTCTGCTATAATTTTATCAGTCTAAAAAAATCTTACTGAAATTCAAACAAATGAAAATTGCAAAACGTTCGCTCTTATCACCCCCGCGCCAAACAAACTCGTTGTGGTATGGGGGTGAATTTGGCTTTTTTGTTTATGGCAGCATTTCAAAAAGAAATTTCTGTGGTGTCCCGGACCCAGTTTGAAATAATTGATATAACTCCTGAAGTTAAAAAAGCGGTTGCGCAAAGCAAAATATCTTCGGGAAT
>CAYNFS010000013.1:4422-32556 GCA_964396685.1 uncultured Candidatus Saccharibacteria bacterium
AATCGCCGTAATTTTTTCGCCTCATACGACTGCAAGCATCAGGATTAATCAAGAGGAATCGCTTCTTAAACAGGATATTATGAAACTTTTGTACAGGCTGGCACCCATAGATATAAACTACGCGCATGATTTTTTTGAAATCCGAACGAATATCAAGCCGGGGGAGCGTTCAAACGGCCACGCGCACGTCAAGGCCCTGCTTTTGGGCTCAAGCGAGGCTGTGCCGATCGTTTCTGGAAATCTTGTTTTGGGTGAGCGGCAAAACATTTTTTTTGTGGAATTTGACGGCGGCAGAAAAAGAAAAGCGATCGTGGAAGTACTCGGAGAATAATTAATTTCGCGGAAGGGGGTGAGATTTAGAACATGCAAACTGGAGAAGTGATTGCGGTTTCTCTGCAAGGTCTTTATGAGAGGATTGCAAGTTTTATACCGGTGCTTCTGGTGGCGATCATCGTCTTGATTTTAGGCTGGCTTATCGGCGGGGCGTTGGGAAGCTTGGTCCAGAAAATTTTGGAAATTATCAAAATTGACAATCTTGCCAACAGCCTGGGTTTGGATAAACTTTCTGCCAGAACGGGCAAAAAGCTTTCGGTTGCCGCGTTTGGCAATTGGTTGCTCAAATGGTTTTTCATTGTCGCCACATTTGTGGCGGCTGCCGATATTTTGGGCCTCTCTCAAGTAAGCCAGTTTCTTTACGGCGAAGTGATCCCGTATTTCGGCAACGTCGTGGTCGCGGTGGCGATTTTGCTTATCGGGCTTGTGGGCGCGAATTTCCTGCAGGGCGTGGTGAAGCATTCTCTGCATGCGGGAGGGCTTCACACCTCTGACACTTTAGCCCTGCTGACCAAATGGGCGGTCGTGGTATTTGCCCTTTTGGCGGCGCTTACCGAACTTCGGGTCGCCTCTGATTTCATTCAAGACCTTTTCCGGGCCATCGTGGCGATGCTGGCGGTTGCCGGCGGAATTGCCTTTGGGCTCGGAGGCAGGGATCATGCCAAGAAAATCCTTGACTCTATTGAGGATGATTTGACAGGGAAGTAACAAAAAAATAACGCTTTGCAATAAAAACCCCTCCGATTGGAAGGGGTTTTTATTCACGCTTAGCGTGGTCCCTGATTAATTCTATCCCCCGATATTCAAAAATTATTGAACCGGGCTTGCAAACATCTGAACCGTAAACACGGCCCCCTGTCCTTTGTAAGTTCCGGCTACGACGGCGATGCCGATTTCAGTGAAGAGGGGCGAGAGCAGATTCTCGCGGTGGGGATCGCTGTTTATGAAATCATTTTCAAGCTCATACGGGTTGGTGTAATTGATGGCCAAATTCTCGCCGGCAGAAAGATATGCAAACGTTTGCGCTTTGATAAAGTCCCAGGGTTCAAGGCCGGAGGGCGAGGTGTGCGCGAAGTAGTTGTTTTGGAGCATGTCGCGGGCTTTGTCTTCGGCGGCTCGTGCAAGCTTGAGGCTTGACCGCAGGGGGGAAAGGCCCCTTTGAGTTCTGTCTTGATTTACAAGAAACAACAAATTATCAGGGGTGAGAATCCCTTCGGCGCTTCCTTGCCACGGCAAAGATACGAGGGAGAAAAGAAGCGCAAAGACTACGATTAAAGCCTTGAAAGCCGGGGTTTTTATTTTTTTTGGGAGCAAAAAAACTTGTTGCGGAAAAAATTGCCTGAAATCGGCAAGGGCTAACTCGCGGGTATGAGACATTGGGTTTTTATTTTTACCCTGTTAAATAACTGCCTTTGGCGGTTGCCGCTTTGCGGCATTTAACAGGGTGAATTTTTGTTTCAATACTTTATTGAAGCTTGTACCGATATTATATCACAAAATTAGCCTCAAGTCCAGCGTGGTGATATAATAAATTCATGAAAGCTCTCGTTGACAAATTGGTGCAGGAAGGGGCGCTAAAAACCCAGAGAATCATCGAGGCGTTTTTGGCGAATGACCGGAAATTTTTCGTTCCCCAAGAATTTATGGACGAAGCCTATGCGGATGCACCTCTTCCCATAGGCGAGGGACAGACCATTTCCCAGCCATATACCGTGGCTTTTATGCTTGAGCTTTTGGAGCCGCAAGAGGGACAAAAAATTTTGGACATTGGTTTTGGTTCGGGATGGACGACGGCGATTTTGGCGCATATCGCGGGGAGGAAGGGGAAAGTATTTGGCGTGGAGGTTGTTCCGGAGATTTACGAATTTGGCCAGAAAAATTTGGCAAAGTTTGATTACAAAAATATCAAACTTTACAATCGTTCGGGATGGGAGGGGCTTCCAAGCGAGGCGCCGTTTGACCGGATTTTGGTCTCAGCCGCCGCCGTGGAAAAAGTGCCGCAAGCTTTGAAAGACGAGCTTAAACTCGGCGGGAGAATGGTAATCCCGGTTGGGCCGACTTTTAACTGCTCGGTTGAGCTTCTAGAAAAAGTTTCTGAAGATGAAGTTAAGCTGGTTGCGGACTATTCCGGATTTGCTTTCGTGCCTTTCGTTAGATGATTTTATGACGCAAATTTTAAATTTAATTAAATGGCTTCTAATACTGCTGATCATTTTCGCTTTGGCGTTTTTGATTTATGCGCTTGTCAAGATTAATCAGCCCCTGACCACGACGACTTCCGATAAAGTTTTTACGGTGCCCGCCGGCTTAACTAGCGGGCAAGTTGCGGAAAGTTTGGAGGAAGAGGGTTTGATCAGCAAGGCTTTCTTTTTTAAGCTTTATATTTATTTTAAAAAACAGGATGACAAGATCCAAGCCGGAAACTATGTGCTTTCAACTTCCATGTCCATTCGGGAGATTGCCGAGGCTTTGGTCTCCGGCGATGCGCTTTCCGACCAGATAAAATTTACCGCCATCGAAGGCTGGACAGCAGACGACATTGCGGAGTCTTTGGAAAAAAACGGGATCACCAAGAAAAGAGATTTTTTGAGGCTTAGTACAGCAGACTTCGCTTCCGAGTTTGAGTTTTTGAAAAATTTGCCGGCCAAGCATGCCAGCCTCGAGGGATTTTTGTTTCCTGACACTTATTTGTTTGACAAAGATTCCCCCCCGGAAGCCGTGGCTTACAAAATGCTTTTGAATTTTGACCGGAAATTGACCGCCCAAATACGCCAAGAAATAGAAGTTCAAAGGAAAACATTCTTTGGGATTGTGACTCTGGCTTCAATCGTTGAAAAAGAGGTTGGACGGAACGTCAAAGAGGGAGAAAAGTTGACTTTCCAAGACTTGGCCAAGCTTCGAGAAGAACGAAGACTGGTGGCTTCGGTATTTTATAATCGTCTGAAGATCGGCAAGCCTTTGGAGTCTGATGCCACCGTAACGTATATCACCGGAAGCCGCAGCAGCCGGGCCAGCTTGGAAGAGACCAAAATTGATTCGCCGTATAATACTTATAAGTATCAGGGGCTGCCGCCAGGGCCGATATCCAATCCTTCTCTTGATTCAATAATGGCGGCGGTTAGCCCGGCCGAAAGCGATTATTTGTATTTCTTGACGGCTCCGGACGGTACGGCTTATTTTGCCAGGACATTTGAGGAGCACCAGCAAAACCGGGCGAGGTATTTGGAATAAACCCCGTCACCACTCCGACGTAACGTCGCGAGTGGCATTGAGGCAATTCGCTTCGTGTGTCAGACCATTCATCCGCGAGTTTATCCGCCAGAGGCGGACGGCATTCTGGTGACGGGGTAAAGGGGGTTTGTTGACAAGATTTATCAAATTGCTACAATAAGACCATAATTCAATAATTTCCTAAGACAGCAGGGGTCCGATGCGGAGATCGGACTTAAAAAACCCGCCGAGGATGGGAGCTGATAAATCAGCTGACTACCTGTAGTCGGCCGATTCATTGGCCTGATCACTCGGCAGATGCCGATATTTTTATATCATGTTAACCAGAGATCAAAAGCGCGAAATTGTGAAAGATTTGACCCAAGAGCTGAAAGAAGCCAAGGGCGTGGTTTTTAGCGATTTTCAGGGGTTGCCGACAAAGGACATCCAAGAACTGCGCTCACTCCTTCGCAAAGACAGCGTCAGGCACAAGGTCGTAAAGCTCACGCTTCTTAAAAGGGCGATGAACGCCGCTGGCTTTGAAATCAAGGATTTTAATTACCAACTGCCGCTTGCCGTAAGTTTTAGCGCCGAAGACGAAGTAATGCCGGCAAAGGTTCTGCAGACGTTTGCCAAAACCCATGAGAAGCTAAAAGTTGTGGGCGGGGTACTGGACAAAAAGTTGATCGACGCTTCGCAAATCAAAAGTTTGGCGAGCTTGCCGACAAGGCAGGAATTGTACTACCAGGTTGTGTCCGCTTTGATAAGTCCGGTGCGCGGCTTGATGTCTGCTATGGTTGGAAATATTCGCGGGATGATTAATGTTCTTGTCGCAATTAAAAATGTTAAATAAGGCCGATAAATCGGCAAACTACAAATTTTAGCCCATTTATGGGCTAAGGAAGGAGTCATATGTCCGAAGCAAAAGCCAAAGTCGAAGTGCCGGAAAAATTCAAAAATTTGGTCGAATCAATTGAAAAGCTCACCGCCCTTGAGCTTTCCGAACTTGTAAAAATTTTGGAAGACAAGTTTGGGGTATCAGCCGCCGCCCCGATGTTTGCCCCGACGCTTGCGGTCGGGGTCCCGACTCCCGGCGTCGGGACAGGAGAAGAAAAAAGCGAGTTTAACGTGGAGCTTTCCGAAGCAGGCTCGAACAAAATTGCCGTTATCAAAGCTGTCCGCGAGATAACAGGCAAAGGACTCAAAGAGGCCAAAGATTTGGTGGATGGCGCGCCAAAAACTATTAAGGAGAATGTTCCCAAGGCCGAAGCCGAGGAGCTAAAGCGCAAGCTCGAGGAAGCCGGCGCCAAGGCGACTTTGAAATAATTTCATTTCAAACTAATCTGCAAAAGCTCGGGTCCGGCGAGAGCGTACAGCAGGCCCCCTGCTTCATCCACATAAATATCCGAGAGGTCGCGGAATTTTGGAGAGGTGATTTGCCTTTCCCGCTTGCCGGATTTATTGTAGATCAGCACCCTTTGATTCTCGGGATCGGCAATATAGATAAAATTAAAACCTTGTCTGGTAAATACTGCTTTTGCTTTTTTGAGTGACGGCGATGCGCTCGAAAGCGCAAAATTTTGTTTTTGCCCATTGAAGTATTTCTCAAGGTGGTCCGGGAACAGCACATAGATATTATTGTCAACCGCAATGTCAGCGGCATCGCCGAAAGAGACGTCCGACGTCTTAAGCCACGGCTCTGCTTGACTGACAAGTCCCGCTTCGCTTGCCCGCACGCGCCAAATTTGGTTCTTGGCCTTGTCCAAAAGATAAACCCTCGCCGCCGCCGCCTCGCCCAAAACCGCCAGAGCTTGGATTTTGCTTGATGCCAGATCCACCAGCGCTGATTCGCTTTGGTATTCGGTCAAACTTTGTTCCGCGATGTCAAATTTGGCAAATTTGCCGGTATTGACCAGAAACACATATCCTTCAGTACCGCCGACGAAATCGCCCAGAACCAGATTGCCGGTGTTCTGATTTTGCAGAAGAGGTCTTGTTTCTCCTGTGCGGAAATCATAGAAGGCCGAACTTTGAGTACTGCGGTTAAAGCCCAAAAAACCATTGGGGGAATAATACAGATCAGTCGGGATATTGGGAAACTGGGTCAGCAGAACGGGATTATCTATCAAGGTTTCTCTATTAATTTTGTTTTTTAATGTCCGGATGCGTTCCTCCAAATTTCCAGAGCTTTCCGCAAGTTTTTTATTTAGGTTCTGAAAAAGCTTCTCGGCTTCCAAAACCAGGCTTAGGGCTCGTTCTTCGTCATTGTAGATAAGCGAGGCTTCGGCCTGATTCACGCCCTCTTCAATTTGGGAGAGCACTGATTGGCTTTGCTGTTTTTTGGCCGTTTGAGACTTTTGCCAAACCGCCTGGCCAATGTTATAGATTAAAAAAAGTATTACCAGAGCAATGGCCGCGAATAGATATTTTTTGTATTTTCGGTCGCGTCGCCACAGAGCCGCAATAAAACCAATGGCACTGCCGATGAGGTTAGAAGTCAGCCACCAGAGAAATTTCAAAAATGACCAGATGGCGCGTCGCGCAATTTTCAATATTTTGACGGATTGAGGGGCATGGATTGCGGGATTTGCGCTTTCCTGCAATGGTTCGGTGATTTTTAATTGAGGTCCGCCATTGGTAATTTCACACGCAAAGGCCGCAATTCCGGCAGTTTTCACCTCCTGCAAAGACGCTATTATTTCTTGGCAAGTGTCTTCTAAAGTTTCCTCTTTAAAAAATTCCTGGAGCCTGTCAAGCGAAATATAGTTAAAAAGTTGTTTGGTGCTAAAAATTATTTTATCGCTTTTGTAAATTTTGCCTACCGAGTAATTTGAAAAAAGCTTGACTGGCGAAGCAAGTCCCGCTTCAGCGAGCTCCTCACTCAAAAGAGCAGGTTCGCCCTTCCGCCATAGGTATATGAGGGCGTTGCCTGTTACGGAGATGGACAGCTCGCCCCGGAACAATGCGCCGATTGCCACATTTAACTTGCCGTACCAGCTGACCTTATTTTGGGTCAAAAGTTTGGAAACAGCAGAGTTGATATCCGAAAGCGCTTGTTCAAAAGTTTCCGGGGTTATGATTTGGGAAGCGATGTAAGCTTTTTTGAAGGCCGCAACCAGCATCTGGACAAGTTTTTCGTATTCTTTCTTTTTAGTTTTAAGCTCTGGAAAGCTTATTCCCGAGATATCCAAAATCGCAAAAAGTTCGACTGCATCCCCGTGTTTGGAAAAAGCCTCTTCGTAAAGAGAGGTAAAATTTTCATCTTTGGGATGGGTTAGAAAAATTTGTCCGACTTTGGTTTTTAGCTTCACAATGTTAGTATAACGAAATTGCCGGTTGCGGGCAAACCGGAATTTTGCTAGACTTAATTCAATGTATGCTGGAAAATCTTTTGAATTCCAAACTCAAAAAAAGGCTGTTGGCGATTTTTTTTGGCTATCCTGCGCGCAGTTTCACAGCCGATGAACTGCGGCGCATGACCGAGAGCCAGACCTCTAATGTGCAAGTTGCTTTGCGGGAACTCATAAAGGCCGACGTGGTGAGCCTTTCCTCGCGCAGGCAAAAACGAATCTTTCGCATCAATTCCCATTTTCGGCTGCATGATGAGCTAAAAGATTTGATAAACGATTTTGAAACTCAAGTGCCGGGAGACGAGGTTGTAAAGATTCTGAAGCGTTTCGCCGCCGCGAAGCTCGTGATCTTAAGCGGTGTTTTTACTTTTCAGCCGCAGTTGCCCGCGGATATTCTGATCGTGGGCGAGGGGATAAACAGCCTGCGCTTAAGCCAAATAATTTCGGAGATAGAAAAAATTGTGGGACAAGAGGTAAATTATACCGTGATGGAGCCCAGTGAGTATCTTTACCGAAAGATGATGAGCGACAGGCTCGTTCGGGATATTTTGGATTATCCGCATCTGGTGCTGGTGGATCATTTGCGATAAAAATCATGACGGCCTTGCAATCTATTTATTCAATCTATAATCAGTTTTTGAGCTATTTCCCGGAGCGCACGCATGGTCTGGTATCGCTATTCCTGGCGATTCTTCTTATCATCGGGATTTATAAAGTTCTCAAAAAGCAATTTATTTATTTGATTCTTTTGGTGGTATTGCTTCCCGCTTCGGTGCCGATCCTCAAAAGCATTTGGGAACAGCTTTTGGCGCTTTTGAAATTTTTGTTGAGCAAAAAGTAAAAAAATCCCCAATGTTGACAACTTTTAAGCCCCTATTTATAGTTATGGCAAGTTTATTAATCAAGGAGACAAAACGTCATGAGCGAGTTTTCCATGCAGGATATGCCGCCTTCGGATGATGAGGGAGAAGTTGGAGGGGAAGAGATGTCGCCGGAAACGCCAGCAGAAGAGGCTTAATTTAGCTTAAAATAGGGTAAGATAAAGAATCCTTTGGCCTTTGAAGCAAGGGATTCTTTGATTTTTATCCACAGCTTGAGGCTTGACATTGGGTGAACGAATGTTTACCATAGTATTATGACAATCACTCATCGCCAAAAAGAATTGTTGGACGTTATCAGAGACAAAATTCAATCAAAAGGCCTGCCGCCGACGGTTTCCGAAATGGCCAAGGCTTTGGGCGTGAAATCAAAAAATGCGGTGGCCAAGCTTTTGGCCGGCCTTGAGGAGAAAGGTCTAATCAAAAGAGACGGAAGCGCCCGTGGGATTAGAGTATTTGACGAATTTGGCAATGAAGTTAGGAGCGGAACCCTTGCCATTCCGGTTTTGGGCAGTATTCCAGCGGGTTCGCCGATTATGGTCGAGCAGCACGTGGAAGAATGGGTTAATTTGCCGAATACTCTCTTGCGGGGCCGCAAGGACGTTTTTTTGCTGCAGGTGCGCGGCGACAGCATGATTGGCGCGGGGATTTTGGAAGGGGATCTAGTGATCGTCAGGCCCGGCAGAGAAGTCAAATCAGGCGATATTGTGGTAGCGCTTCTGCATGACGAGGCAACAGTCAAAAGGTTTATTGAAATCCGCGGCCGCCGGTATCTCAAACCCGAAAATCCCAAATATGAAAATATCTATCCCGAGGAGGAATGGACAGTGCAAGGGAAAGTCGTGGGAGTGATTAGAAGATTAGAATAGGTTATAGCTTTTAGCTTATAGGTTTTAGGGGAATGACGGAATTAGAAAAAGTCAAAATTCAGGCAATTGAAACTTTGAACCATCTTTGCGCGCGATGCAAAGAGGGCCTAGAACATATCTGTCCAATCCAACAAGTGACTCAAGAAATCGAAGCTATCTGCGGAATTCCAATTAGAGTGAATGATAAGCTACATCATGTAGTTTTTACCCCCTCTTTTTTCTCCCCCTTACCAAGGGGGAGATGAAGAGGGGGTGGAAAGTAATTTTATGGAAGCAGTTGATGTGATAGTCAGTTTTACGAAGGAAGGTGTTTTTCCCAGAATTATGAAATGGGGCAAGCGCCGCTATAAAATTCTCAAAGTCAACCTCGTGCACGCGATCAAAGAAGGGGCGGTGAGAATTTATTTTTTTTCCGTGTCCGACGGCACCAATGCCTGGAAACTGGGGTTTAATACCGAAAGTTTAGTTTGGTGGGTGGAAGATCATTATGCTTTGGATAAATAATTAGTTTAGATAGTTTTGACTAATTTTTACCAACTTTCTAGACTATAACTATGCAACAAACAAAACAGCTTTTAACAATCAAAGATGCTAGTCAGTGGGCTAGCAAGTTTCTGAAAAGAGAGATTAGCGAGTCAAATATTTCCTATTTGGTTCAGTACGGCAAAGTTTATAGGCATAATAATGAGAATTCTATTTTTGTTGATTTGAAAGAGTTAAAACAATACTATGAATCTTATAGAGGTAAACGAGAGACGGATTGGAAGAAGAAATTAGGCAATGATCTCAACTGGGCATTATCTTTCGACCATCTGCGGGAAAAGGATACAACTAAACACGTCCACCGGCTACATCCATATAAGGGCAAGTTTATTCCTCAACTTGTCGAGTACTTTATTGATGGTCATACAGATGATTGTAAAAAAGAGATTTATTTCAAAGCGGGTGATATTATCCTTGATCCCTTTTCCGGTTCTGGCACAACACTTGTGCAAGCTCATGAAATGGGAATACACGCCATAGGAGTTGATATCTCGCAGTTCAATTGCATGATTGCAGAAACAAAATTACTCGCCTATGATTTTATTTCCCTTGAAGAAGAAATAAAAAAAATTAAGCAGGCCATAATTGACTATGAGATGAAAGATAAAATTGCCAGCTTCGAGAATGAATTAATGACTCTGCTAGCAGATTTCAACATTAAATATTTTCCTAGCCCAGAATTTAAATACCAGCTTCAAAGAGGACAGATAAATGAGGATAAATATGCGATGGAAAGGGAGAAAGTTTTTTTGAAGTTATACAATGATCTAATTAAGAAATATGGTATTGAGCTTAATCATTTTTCCGCCCAAAATTTTTTGGATAGATGGTATATCAAAAATATTCGCAAAGAAATTGATTTCGCATTTGAGCAGATAAAAAAAATCAAGAATATAAAGAATAAAAAAATTTTAGCGGTGATTCTGAGCCGCACAATTAGGTCATGTCGAGCAACAACACATTCGGATTTAGCTACGCTTAAAGAGCCACAGGTAACTACTTATTACTGCTGGAAGCATAAAAAAATTTGTAAGCCGCTTTTTTCAATCAAAATGTGGTTTGATCGCTATGCAACTGACACATTATATCGGCTCAAAACTTTTGTAAAGTTAAAGACAGATTCACATTATGCGGTAATTCCCGCCGACTCCAGAACGGTTGATATTTATAAAGAGGTTGAAAAAAGAAATAAGAAACTCCACGAAATATTAGGAAAACAAAAAATCAAAGGTATTTTTACGTCACCGCCATATGTTGGACAGATTGATTATCATGAACAGCACGCCTACGCATATAATCTTTTCGGCTTTGAGCGTAGGGATGACCTTGAAATAGGTCCGCTCTATAAAGGGCAAGGTTCAGAAGCGCGTACTTCTTATGTTGATGGTATTTCAAAAACTCTTCTCAATTGCAGAAAGTTTTTAACTGATGATTTCGATATCTTTCTCGTCGCAAATGATAAATATAACCTCTACCCTGCAATTGCCGAACAATCCGGAATGAAAATCGTAAATAAATTCAGGAGGCCTGTATTGAATAGGACCGAACGGGACAAGTCGCCTTATTCGGAAATAATTTTCCATCTTAAAAACGGAAAATAGTATGGCTTTGTCAGGACAACAAGAGAATGAAATAAAAGAAGTTCTAAAGACTAGTCTCAGGAACAAATTTGCAAATTACCAGCCCGAACCAGCATCAATGCCGTTTCATACAAGTTTGCTTGGGAAAGATAGACTCGCTTTGTACGCTTTCATTCATTCACTTAATACAAATTTCGGAACGACTATTTTCGAACCAGTCGCGGTGGCTTTGGCAAAACAGCGGTTTAGAGATGTAAAAAATCGTATAGATGTCGGCGAAAAGATAAGTTCTGCCTCACAAATACAAATTCAAAGAATCATAGACGGCCTTACAACAGGGGAGATCTCTCCTGATAAGCCGAGCGAAATTGAGATTCTACGTCAAGTGGCTCAGCAAGGAGAGATGGTTATGGTTAAACCCACTAAGGTTGATATTTTTCTTGAATCGGAAAACGGAGAATTGTTTTTATTTGATATTAAAACAGCCAAACCGAATATTGGCGGGTTTAGGGAATTTAAAAGGACATTGTTGGAGTGGATTGGTATCATTCTCGCTAGAGAACCTTCAAAAAGAATTAACACTTTAATTGCAATACCTTATAATCCTTACGAACCAGAACCATATAACCGATGGACAATTAGGGGAATGCTTGATTTGGAATATGAGTTAAGGGTTGCAAACGAGTTCTGGGATTTTCTCGGTGGCGAAGGTGCTTATCAGGATTTACTTGATTGTTTTGAACAGGCTGGTATTGAATTGCGGCCGGAGATCGATAGATATTTTGCTAGGTTTCATCAATAATTTTTTCCAAAATCTCTTTCCCCTTTTTCACACTCACCAAAGGATTGGTTTCGATTACGATGTATTGAGGTTTGTGAAGCTTGAGCATCTGCCTTAATTCTTTCTGCTCTTTCTGGTTTGGCAGGGTATGGATACCTTTATCGTGGTAAGAGATATGAATGATTTCCGGCTTGGTTTTTTGATAAGTTTCTAGCAAATTTAATCGCGGAATTTTTTCCTGCGTTTGGTGAAAATGGCCGGGATCAAATACCAGCCCAACTTTTAATCTTCGTTTTCGCATTTCTTGCCGAATGGCTATTGGATTCCAAAAGAATTGCGGCCGATTTGTCTGATAAGGGATGTTTTCAACAACTGTATTTAATTTCTTGGCAAGTTTATCAAAATTTCCTCCCATTTCATAAACGACATCAGCATGAAACAAGAGATAGGGAACAGGATTTTGTCTGGTTTTGACAAAAACTTCTGCCAATTTTAGGCCTGGATTAGCGCTTCCGGATCCAAGATAAAATTCCCAGACGAAAGCCAAAAGTTTTTCCAAAATTCCGGATTTTTTGCTTGCAGGGGGCATGTGAATTCCCGCGATTTCTATGCCGTATTTGCGGGAAAGTTCGTAGATTTTGACGGGTTTGGTCCAGCGGTAAGGGACAACCTCCAGATACTTGAATCCGTATTTTTTGGCCTTTCTAAATACGGCTTCGATGTTGCCGGAGAAAAAAGTGGTGGTATTGGATAAGACTAGTTCAGGTCTCATAAAGCTAATTGTACCATAAAAAAAGAAGCCTCGATGTTAGTCATCGGGCTTCGGGCGCAGTTTTTTCAGATGCCAAATGCATCGTGGAGCATATTTCGAGCTTGCCCCACTCGCGCCTCTGCGCCAGGCCCCGGTATCGTTTCCACCACTATGTACCGTGGCGGATGCTCTCTGGTTGTCTCTGCCAGTTCCTCCTGGTGCAACAACTGCCCAAACGATAGATGTAGCCCCTCCGGCTTAAGTTCCCTGTAAATGGTAGTAATTCTCAAGCCCTTGGACAAGTAGCCCATCTTTTGGGCAATTATAATATGCCGCGGGTCGAACATGAATTGTCCCTTGGGAAGAAGGGGCAGGATATTTTCCCGGATGCGGTAGGGGTTATAAGTGTGGACCCCCTCGCCTATTTTGGGCCTTTCATTTTCTACAAAGACTTCTCGGCCTTGTAGAAAATGCTCCAGCCCCAGCCCCGCCCGTGTGAACACATCGGGGTGGACGAGGCAGTAAGCCTCGGGAAATACCCGAAGAACCTCCATGGCCGGACAAGTGAGATGTCCTGGGCCAAACAGCATCCACCAGAGGCACGCAAAACCCTTTTCCCGCCACCAGGTTTCGCTGGCGACTACCTCTGCGAGCGATTTTGTTTCCCACCAGAAGGGGAAATGAACCCCCACCACTGGCACATTGTATTGGTTGGCGAGGTCCGTGAGTTGTCCGCCCGTAGTCCAGCGATAGGGAAACAGCTCTATTCCGTCAAAGTGGTGTTGTTTCGCCAGCTGAAACGCCGGCTTAAGCCTCGGAAGAGCAACAACCGATGACAACAAAACCTGGGTTTCCATATAAATTTCCCCCTTTTTGATTTTCTCCTAACTATACTTTAGTTAAGCTTGAAATGTCAATTTCCAAAATTATCTTACATCTTGACATGAATTCTTATTTTGCCTCTGTCGAACAACAGGCCAACCCGCATCTGCGAGGCCGGCCTGTAGGAGTATGCGAACATCTGGGCGGAATTATTATTGCGCCATCAGTTGAAGCTAAAAGATTGGGCATCAAACTTGGCACTACGGTTTGGGAAGCGCGCAAAATTTATCCAAAGATAGGTTTACTGCCGGTTGATCCGGACAAATATCGAAGCATTACGGCGCGGTTTTTGAAAATTCTTTGTGATTATACCGGCAAGGTTGAGAAATACAGCATTGACGAAGCATTCGTGGATGTTACGGAACTTAGCAAAGATTATGACGAAGCCTTATTGCTGGCGTTGGAGATTAAGCGACGGATTAGACAAGAAATAGGGGAGTGGGTGAGTTGTTCTATCGGGATAGGGCCGAATAAATTGATTGCCAAGATTGCCGCGGATTTGGATGGCGGTGTTATGACTCATAATTCCTCCCAACCTCCTCTTATCTTAAGAGGAGGGGTTCCCTCTCTTAAAGTAAGAGAGGGAAAGGGTGAGTTATTGGAGAGGATTTGCGTGATCAAACCGGAAGATATTCCACTGCTTTATGATCGTTTAAATTTGACCGATGTGCCAGGAATTGGTCCGAGATTGGAAAAAGCTTTGCATAAGCTTGGCATATTTACTTTGAAGCAATTGGCAGAATATCCGGTCGCAAATTTGATAAATCAATTTGGGATTAACGGATATGTTTTGCGTGAGTTAGGCCGTTTCGAGGATTGTAGCGCGCCGATTCATCGGCCCATAAATGGGCGTGCTACAGAATTTGAACAAATTAAATCTATCGGGCACATGTATACTCTGCCTAAGCCGATCAGCGATCTGTGTGATATCAAAAAGCTTATGTTTAAGCTGGCAGAGAAAATCGGCCGAAGGATGCGGCGCCGAAACGCGCGCGGAAATATTATTCACTATTTTCATTCCACCCCCTCTCTTTCTCTCCCTATCCGTCCGCCTAAGGCGGAGCGGACAGGGGGAGATGAAAGGGGGGTTGGCTTTTCGAAACAGCACAAGTTAACAGAATTTATCAGCGATGGAAGGGATATTTATCGGGCGGCTTGGGGGATATTTACTTATTCGCCGCATTACTCGGCAGTTCACCCCGTTAAATCCCGCGGAGCGGGAATCCCGACTGCGTCGGGATTATTTAACGGGGTAAAGATCATGGGCATCTCTGTTTCCGGGTTTAGTTTTGAGAAACCACAAGAGCCTTTATTTGAAAGCTATAAAAAGCCAGGTTGGCTAATCAAAGCTATGGATAAAATCAATGACAAATACGGGGAATTTACAATTACACGTGGCCGCTTGATAGGAATTCCAGAAGACTGGGGTAAAGATACAGTGGGTTTTGGCAGAATGAAAGAGTTTTTCGTCTCTTGACTTCGGTTACCTCCCGGTGTCTTGACAGCTTGGCAAGAAAATCGCCTGCTAGGCGGTTTTTTAGTATTGACGGAATTTTTTAGGTGGGATATAATGGAGATACTAATTCAAATTGTGGAAAAAAGTGGGGAAAAGTGGAAAACTCAACTTTGTTGAGTTTTCCATCCTGATACAAATCAGGATCCACAATCCCAGCGAAAGCTGGGATCCAGACCAGATGACAGAGGAATTTAATGTTTATCGGCGAATACTCCTTAACAGTGGATGAGAAAGGAAGGCTGTCCATACCCGTTAAATTTCGCGCCTCGCTTAGCCGCGGAGCCGTGGTCACCCGGGGATTGGACAGCGCTCTTTTCTTATACACGGCCAAAGAGTGGGAAATTTTAGCGGGAAAACTTGCCAATCTGCCGATAAGCCGCGCCAATACCAGGGCTTTTTCCAGACTTATGCTGGCCGGCGCCATGGATGTAGAAATGGATAAACAGGGGCGGATCATCTTGCCGGATTATTTGCGGGATTTTGCCGGGATAAAAAAGAAAAAAGTTACAGTCGCGGGACTTTATAACCGTTTGGAAATCTGGGATGAAGAGAAGTGGACTAAATATAAGACTAGCACCGAAAGAACTTCCGGAGACATCGCCGAAGCTTTGGAACAGATAGTTTGAGATGCACGTTCCGGTTCTTTTACAAGAAGTTTTAAGCTATTTAGATCCAAAACCGGGTGAAAAATATATTGATGCGACAATAGGCGGCGGCGGACACGCTAAAGAGCTTATTAATCACGATGGCATAGTTCTCGGAATTGATGCTGATTCTCTGGCAGTAAATCAGTTAAATTCAGAATTCAGAATTCAAAAATCAAAAATTAAAATTGTCCAGGGGAATTTTGCGAATTTGGAAGAGATTGCCAAAACGCATGGTTTTACGGAAGTTGCCGGAATACTTTTTGATCTAGGACTTTCAAGCAACCAGTTGGACGATCCTCAAAGGGGTTTTGCGTTTCAGAAAGAGGGTCCGCTGGATATGAGATACGACACCTCCGGTGAATTCAAAAATCAAAAATCAAAAATCAAAAATGCCGCAGATATCGTGAATTATTATTCCGAGAAAGAGCTTGTTGAGATCTTTTACAAATACGGGGAAGAGAAAAGATTTGGCAAGAAAATCGCCAGAGCAATCGCGGAGGCGCGTCAAACAAGGCCTCTTAAAACCACCACTGAACTTTTTGAACTCATAAAAAAAGCATTGCCCGGAAAGTTTCGCCACAAGGCGGGAGATGTGGCCCGCCGGATCTTTCAAAGTTTGAGAATCGCAGTGAATGGAGAGCTTATCAGTCTGGAAAAGGCCTTGCCGCAAGCCTTGCGGCTCCTTAAATCAGCCGGAAGGCTGGTGGTGATCTCCTTTCACTCTTTAGAGGACCGAATAGTCAAACAATTCTTCGTACGAATGGCAAAAAACTGCATTTGTCCGCCAGATTTTCCGATCTGCACGTGCGGTGCAAATGCCCAGTTACGAATTTTAACGAAAAAGCCGGTAACAGCCTCTCAAGAAGAAATCAAAATAAATCCTCGAGCGCACAGCGCCAAACTGCGCGCCGCAGAAAAAATATGGGAAGATATTTCGCTTTAAGCCTAAATCTGGACGCTCAAGCCCAACCCAAACCAAAAAACAAAAAAGCCGCGAGTATGAAGACCAACTACGGTTTTTGGGTAATGGCTTTTTTAATTATTTTTGGTATGGTATATTTGACACAAGTCAACAGCACTTCGACAAAAGGTTACGAGATAAAAAAGCTGGAAAGCAGGCTTACCGAGCTAAAAGAACAGCAGAAACGTTTGGATCTCGAGGCGGCCGCTCTGAAATCCGTACAAAATCTGGAAGCAGAAGTTAAAGTTTTGAATCTCATCCCCAGCCAAGGCATCCGCTATCTTCCCAAAGAGTCCGATTACGCTTATAAAAAATAATGCGTACGCGCTTTGTTATTTTACAAATTTTTTTTGTGATTTTTTCCGCCGCAGTTATCATGCGGCTTTTTTCGCTTCAGGTTTTAAGCCACAAGGATTATAAGGAGCTTGCGGAAAATCAGCATCAGTTATATAAGACCTTGATTCCTATCCGCGGGGAAATATTTATCAAGGAAAATAAAAACGGCAAATTAGTGGCCGTGGTGACAAATATTGACAAAGATTTAGTCTACGCCGTGCCTCCCGAAATTGCTGAAAAAGAAAAAGTTGCAGCAACCCTGGCGCCTATCCTGGAAATGAAGAAAGCCGAGATTTTGGAGAGAATTTCCGACGATAGCCGCAAGTGGGTGGCAATCAAAAAAGAGCTTTCAGAGAGCGTCGCAATCAAGATCAGGGATTTGAAACTTACGGGCGTCTATCTCCAGCCGGAAACTTACCGCCTCTATCCGGAAAACGACTTCGCCTCTCAAGTTTTAGGTTTTTTGGCATATAGAGAGAATCAAAGAGTTGGACAGTATGGCGTAGAAGAATATTTTGAAGAGAAGTTGGCGGGCAAGGCAGGCTCGCTTTTGGTGGACAAAGACCTGCGTGGCCGTTGGATCGCAAGCGGGGTCAGGCAAATCAAGGAGGCCGAGGACGGGGCAAATGTGATACTTACCATTGACCGAGCCGTCCAATTCAAAGCGCAAAGCATTTTGGAAAGCACGGTCAAACTGTACCAAGCCGATTCCGGCAGCATGGTGGTTCTTTCGCCAAAAACTGGCGCTGTTTTGGCTATGGCAAATTCCCCGAGTTTTGACCCCAATAATTTTAGTAAAGTTGAGGACCTGGCCGTGTTCCGCAATGGCGCAATTTCGGATGCCTATGAGCCAGGCTCCGTATTCAAACCGATAACCATGGCCGCGGGGCTTGATGCTGAAGCGATTACCCCGGATATGACTTATGAAGACGCAGGTTTTGTGGTTTTTGACGAGTTTACCATTAGAAATGCCAACGACCGAGTTTACGGCACGCAGACCATGACCCAGGTTTTGGAGCAGTCGATAAACACTGGAGCAATTTTTGCGGTCAACCAAGCGGGCGATCGAAAATTTTTGGATACTGTCGAGCGTTTTGGCTTTGGCAGATCAACCGGGATCACCTTGCCAGCCGAAGTGCCAGGGGATATTAAAAACTTAAGAGGCGGTGGAGAGGTTCATTATGCCACGGCCTCTTTTGGGCAGGGGATAACAGTCACGTCTTTGCAGTTGGCGCAAGCGTTCGGGGCAATTGCCAATCAGGGAAAGATGATGAGGCCGAGAATTTTAGAAAGCGTTGAGTACGCTGATGGCCGGCTTGAGATGCTCGGGGCCGAAGAAGCAGGCCAAGTGATCTCGGCAAAGGCGGCGAACACGCTTTCCGCCATGCTGGTTTCGGTGGTAGAAAAAGGCCATGGCAAGCGAGCCGGGGTTCCGGGATATTATATCGCGGGAAAAACCGGCACGGCGCAAATGGCACGGCTAGATGGCCCAGGCTACGATCCTGAAAGGACAATCGGAACTTTTGCGGGATTTGGGCCGGTGGAGGATCCGGCTTTTGTGATTGTGGTGAAGATCGTCAATCCCAAAACCGTGCGGTTTGCCGAAAGTACCGCGGCTCCGGCCTTTGGGGAACTGGCGAGGTATCTGCTTAATTACTACCAGATCCCCCCGACGAGGTGACGGTACTATATTACTAGACCGTAATATAGTCAGGAAGATATTGAAGAGATGTTTGAGTGATGTTATGATTAGAACAGTTTCTCATGCCGCGTTCGTCTAGCCCGGTCAAGGACACTGCGTTCTCAGCGCAGTAACACCGGTTCAAATCCGGTACGCGGTACACCATTTCGGCGGTCAGGTCAGCCAACAAACAGAGGTCCGACCCCCCTATGGAACTATTTTTGTTTTTTTCGCCGGAGAAGAAAAAGCCAGCGTTGTATGTCATTAAAATTGATTTCTGCTATAATACTGTAAAACACAGTAAAGCTTTGCCGAAAGGGGGTGAAACAAAAAGTGCACAGGTTAACATTTACTTTAGTAATAATTGGCGGCCTTAACTGGCTTTTGCAGGGGGTTTTTGGCTGGGAAATAGGCCAGCTTTTTGGCGGCCAGGAAGCCGTCGTATCTCGGGTAATTTACATACTTGTGGGCCTCTCTGCGGTTTATGAGATAGCGACTCACGGCAAACGATGTCTGGCTTGCCGGCCCGAGCTTGCACAAAAGTCTCAAGGCGGGATGTAATTCATTATTGTGATGCTACGAAAGCGCCGGATGCAGAGTCTGGGTCTTGCTGAATTTCCAACAGATGTTATAGTAAAGCCATGGTCAAAGAAGGCATTGCGTTTGTCGAAACCAAATTTGTTCCTTTGGAAAAAGCAAAAATTTCAGCGACTGATCTGGCGGTGCAGAGGGGCACCGGGCTTTTTGAAACCTTAAGGACTTACGGGAAGGCCCCCCTGGCCTTGCGGGAGCGCCTTGAAAGAATTTTTGAGTCTGCCGAAATCCTCGGATTCAAATTGCGTTTCTCGCAAACAGGACTTACCAAGAAAGTCTTGGAAGGAATAGATAAACTCAAAGTCCGTGAGGTGCTCGTCAAAATTATCGTGACCGCCGAAGCCAGTCACCGCGGATTCGGGCTTGTCCCGGAGAAGACGAAACTTGTGATATTGTTTTCGCCTTTCGTTCCTCCGCCGCGGAAACATTATGAAAAAGGCATTGAAATTTTTACGACGAAGCTTAAGCGGCCATTACCGGAGATCAAGTCTTTAAGCTACCTGTCTGCGGTGGTTGCACACCGGCGGGCCAAAAAGGCTGGATTTGATGAGGCGGTTTATCTGGATTTAAGAAATAATATTTTAGAAGGCACGACTTTTAATTTCGCGATTATAAAAAATAAAACACTGGTTACGCCCATCCATGGAATTTTGGAAGGCATTACCATGGATATAGTCTTGGGCCTTGCCGCAAAGGCGGGACTTGCAGTCAAGCGTCAAGAAATCAGATATGCTGACTTGAAAAAAGCGCAAGAGGCATTCATCACCTCGGCAAGCCGGGAAGTGATGCCGGTTGTGAAAGTGGACAAGATTAAGATTGGGAACGGGAGACCTGGAGTTTATGCAAAATTGCTTTTGCAAAAGTATCGCGAGTTTGCATTAAACGATGCCAAAAATTTCTAATACTTTATACAAACTATTGTTTGTCATCCCCGACTTGATCGGGGATCCAGAAAAAAGTTTTTTATTGGATTCCCGCTTCCGCGGGAATGACAGAAAAGGATAATTAGAAATTTGAGAGCTGCACCAATGATAGAAACCAAAAAGCAGGCAAAAATAAAAACATCAAAAAAGACTCTTAAATTTCCTGCGGGTTTCTTGTGGGGTGCTGCTACGTCTGCCTACCAAGTGGAAGGCGGCATTACTCAAAACGATTGGGCGGCCTCCAAAATGCCGCCTGCGGGCTTAGCTTGCGATCACTATAATCGCTATCAGGAAGATTTTTTGCTCGCCAAAAAATTAAACCACAGCGCCCACCGGTTTTCTCTGGAGTGGAGCCGCATTGAGCCTGTGGCCGACCAGTGGGATGAGGATGCGATCGAACATTATTCTCATACGTTGGACTTTTTGAAAAGGCAGGGATTTAAAACTTTCGTAACGCTTCATCATTTTACGAATCCTTTGTGGGTCGCATCAGAAGGAGGCTGGGCAAACCGAAAAACCATTGAGCATTTCGCAGGTTTCGTTTCCAAGATTTGCCAGACCATCGGACATCTCATAGATTTTTGGGTAACAATCAATGAGCCGGGTATTTATGCTTTTGTGGGCTATCAGGAAGGTTTTTGGCCGCCTTTCAAAAAAAGTCTCTTAAAAAGTTACAAAGTGTATCAAAACATGCTCAAGGCGCATAATAAGGCATATGAGATCATCCATGCCTATTATCCGGAAGCCAAAGTCGGATTCGCGCATAATATTTCTTACTTTGAGCCAAATAATCCGGCAAGTTTTTTTGACAGGCTGGTTGTCAGGTTTCATGAATGGTTCTATATGGATTTACCTTATACAAGAACCAAAAATGATTATATCGGATTGAACCATTATTTTTATAAAAGGATGGGAATGAATATTTTTTCATTGAAAAAAGAAGTCGTGCGCGAAAGAAAGGTTGAGCTTTCCGACAAAGGGTGGGCAATTTACCCGCGAGCGATATTTGAAGTTCTCCGCAAACTGAAGAAGTTTCGCAAGCCCATTTATATCACGGAGCACGGCATAGCGGATAGAACCGACAAAAAAAGACCCAAATTTATAGTTGATTACTTGAAAGAAGTGCATCGTGCCATACAAAAAGGAGTTGATGTGCGGGGTTATTTGCACTGGGCGCTTTTGGATAGTTATGAGTGGCCGGTTTTGCCACAGGAAAAAACCGGGTACGAGATAAAATTTGGTCTGGTTGAGGTGGATTTCGCAAGTCCGGATTTGAAAAGAAAGATCAGAAAAAGCGCCAGGGTGTACGCGAGGATTTGCAAAAGTAATGCAATTGGATTGTCATTGCTTTTATGACCTATGTCTGGATAGCGGTCTTTGCCTATTTCCTGTTTGCCTTAAACGGCATAGCGGATAAGTTTTTGCTGACCAAAGCGGTGAGGCATCCTATTGTTTACGCTTTTTACATAGGAGTCACCGGTCCTTTGACCTGGGTGTTAGCACCTTTTGGACTCAAAGGCATTGGATTGAGGGATTTGGTAATCGCCATCATCGGGGGTGGCGCTTTTGTCATAGCCTTGTATTTTTTGTATGTGGCCACGAGGCAGACCAGTATTTCGCGGCTTCTGCCCATAGAAGGAGGTTTAGTACCCGTTTTTACATTGGTTTTGGCCTATGTGATTTTGCAGGAAAGATTGGCCTTGAGTCAGCAAATCGCTTTTGGATTTTTGGTGTTGGGAGCGGTGCTTATAGCTTTTAAGCAGGATAAAACCGGCTGGCACCCCAAGGCTTTGAGGAACGCGGCTATCGGGGCGCTTCTTTTTGCTTTATCTTTGTCTTTGACCAAATATATTTTTGAACAGACAAATTTTGTCTCCGGGCTTATTTGGACGCGAATCGGTTTTTTCCTGGTTTCAATAAGCTTTTTGATTCCGCGCAGGAGCCGAAAATACATATTAGACGCCCCCAAGCAGACGACAACCGGCAATAAATTTTTGTACTATGGGACGAGAGTTACAGGAGGACTGGCCGGCTTTTTGCAGAATTACGCGATTTCTCTCGGCAGTGTGACTATAGTCAGCGGTTTGCAAGGGACCCAGTATGCCCTGCTTCTTGTCTTGACCGCTTTCTTGTCCAAGTATCATCCTAAAATTTTGAAGGAGAAGGTGACAGGGCCGATTTTGGCGCAAAAGATTTCGGCAATTGTTTTGATCACTTTGGGACTCATTTTGTTAAGCAAATGAAGAAAATACTTTTAGCAATTTTGATCGTGGCCGCTCTTGCGTCATTTTTCTATCTTCGGTTTGAGCCGGCGAAAGACATTCAATGGGGGCTGAACTTTTCCATTCACCAGGCAGGATACTTGGGCCTGGATTGGAAAGAAACGTACCTGTATATTTTGGATGATTTAAAACCAAAATATCTAAGACTTATGGCTTATTGGGAAATTTTGGAGCCCGATCCAGGGCAGTTTAGTTTCGCAGACTTTAATTATCAGCTAGAAGAGGCCCACAAGCGGGGAATAAAAGTAATTTTGGTTTTGGGCAGCAAACAGCCGCGCTGGCCGGAATGCCATCATCCTGCCTGGTACGCCGCTTTGGATACTCAAGAGAAAGAAGAAGCGGTTTTGCAAATGTTGCGCGCGGCAGTCGAACATTTTCGCGATTTCGGAGCAATCAAGGCTTGGCAGGTTGAAAATGAGCCTTTCTTTCCCTATGGCCCGGAGTGCCCTGCCATCTCCAGAGAGCTTCTTAGGCAGGAAATTAGTCTCGTGAAAAATTTGGATTTGAGGCCAGTGATTGTCACTGACAGCGGGGAGAAGGGAGCGTGGCTGCCTGCCGCCTGGGTGGGGGCTGACGTTTTCGGCTCCACAATGTACCGGCAGGTGTACCATGATAAAAAGATGAAATATATCAAATATCCCATTCCAGCCGCACTTTATCGCATCAAAGCCGGCATGGTGCAAACTTTATCGCCGATACGCGAATTTGTGGGGATAGAGTTGCAGGCTGAACCCTGGTTTGCGACAAACGTTTACCAAACAGATTGGGAGGATCAAAAGCGACTGATGAATCCGGAAATTTTTGCTGAATATATTGATTATGCGCGGCGCGCCGGGTTTGCTGAAAATTATCTCTGGGGGGTAGAATGGTGGTATTGGGCAAGACAACAAGGGCATCTGGAAATGTGGGAAGCGGGGAAGTCTGTAATTAATAATCCATGAACATAGTTGGCCTTGACCCCAGTCCGCCTAGGGCGGACGGGGCGAGAGTCGGATTGGGGACGCGGAGATCTATTGAGATATATGCTTAATAAACAAAACTTCCTCGTAGGCCTTGACATCGGCGGATCAAAGATTGAGGGGATTTTGTGGGCGCGAGAGAAAGTCCTAAGGCAAGCGAAAATCAAAACTCCTCGAGATAAAAAACGTTTCTTGAAAGCAGTTTTTGGATTGATTGGGAAATTATCTGAAGACAGCAAAGCCGCAGGGATTGGTATTGCGATAGCGGGCGCTTTGGATGCAAAGACTTGGCGTATTCTCAACAGCCCAAATATGAAATTTTTGAACGGCGTAAGGCTTGCCAAAATTTTGCAAAACAAGCTTAAAGCGCCGGTGAAGATTGATAATGACGTTAACTGTTTCCTTCGAGCGGAAGCAAAATTCGGACAAGTACGAGGCAAAAAACACGTGCTAGCTTTGACTATAGGGACAGGTGTCGGTGGCGGAGTATTGGTGAATGATGAAGTGGTGACGGGTTTTCACGGCGCCGCCGGCGAGCTGGGGCATATGATTATTGCGATAGAGAACTCCCCCTTTGCCCCCTCTTTGGCCAAAGAGGGGGTTGGGGGAGTTCAGACACTTGAGGATCTAGTTTCAAGCCACGGTTTTTTGCGCTTAGGAGTGCGGCACCCGCTTGAAGCCCAGGTTGCCGCCGAAAAAGGTGAAAAAAAATCCAAAAGAATATACGACCAAGTTGGAAAGTATTTGGGAATTGGGCTTGCCAGTCTCATAAATATTTTTGATCCCGAAATCATCATCTTAGGCGGTGGAATTGCAAAAGCGGGCGACTTGCTTGTCAAACCGGCAGTGCACGAAATGGCCAAACACGCGGTAATTCCCAAAAATAAACTTCCACCGGTAAAAGTCTCTAAATTAAAGTTTGCAGGCGCATTGGGCGCGATAAGCCTGTTTTTGCAATCCTAAAAAAGTTGTCATTGCGACCCCGGCGTGACCGTAACGTCGGGGGAGGCAATCTCACAAACAAAAATGTCCGCCCACGGCGGACATTTTTGTTGCGATCTTTTAGATCTCTGCTGCAAATGTTAAGACGAAAGATCAGAAAGATCGTTACAGTGATTGTTTCCTTCATCCAATCATTAACCGGGTTCATGTGACAAACTTCTGACGATCGTCAGAAGTTTGTCATAGATGGGGCTAATTTTGGAATCCGAAGCCCGTCACTCCTTGGGATTGGAGGAAGGGGAGGACAACCCCCTATTGGCCTTCGGCTACCCTCTCCTCGTCAGGAGAGGGGATTGCTGCAGAAAAGCCTTCCGGGGGTTTGACTTTGGCGGTTAGTTCCTCAAAGTCC
This sequence comes from uncultured Candidatus Saccharibacteria bacterium, assembly GCA_964396685.1. Lineage (GTDB taxonomy): Bacteria > Patescibacteriota > Doudnabacteria > UBA920 > 2-01-FULL-46-14 > CAYNFS01. The sequence goes on from CAYNFS010000013.1 coordinate 28,850, forward strand.
GGGAGGTCTTTGAAATCTTTTAATCCTAAATGCTGCAAAAATTCGTGAGTGGTGCGGTAGAGGCCGACGCGCAAATCTTTCTGGCTTTGTATTCGCTCTATCAGCCCGCGCATCATAAGTAGCCGCAGCGTATATTGCGAGTTGACCCCTCTTATCGCTTCTATTTCGGCGCGGCTGACGGGCTGTTTATAGGCGACAATTGCCAGCGTTTCAAGCGAGGCGTCAGTTAATTTCTCGCGAAGTTCGGCATTGAGAAACTCTTTGACCAGGGCGGAATTTTCAGGATTTGTGGACATTAAATAACTTCCATGATTTTCGAGAATAACTACTCCGGATTGGTCTTTTTCAGCTTTTAACTCTCTCAAAGCCTCGCGTATTTCATCTGGAGTCTTTTGGGTGACACGAGCAAGCTCGTTCAAAGAAACGGGGCGGCTGGCGACAAGAAGGATGGATTCCAAAATAGATTTAAGATTCATGATTTAAGATTTAAGAATTTCGGAGGATGACTGCAAGCATCATTAGTATTATCCCAATCGCGAAGAGGCTCAAATTCGGACCGGCGTATTTTATCATTTCAGCTTTTTCGGGCGAAACGCGCCGGGGTGTTATCACGCCTTCGTTGAAAAGTCTGCTCATAAAAAATCGCGTGACTTTCGGGTGGGAAAAGATTGCGAGCAGAAGGCCGACAAGAAAAACGATTAAACTCATAAATTTGAACTCACCCTAACTTTCTCTTTGCAAAAAGGGAGAGCATTCCCTCTACCTCCCTCTTTGGAAAAAAGGGAAAACTTATTTTTACTCCTCCTCTTTTTCCAAAGAGGAGGCTGGGAGGAGTTATTTTCTTTTAATTATTATATCCGAGAACATGGCTTCCTGCTCTACTGTCAAGATTTTTTGCTTGACAAGTTCCAGAAGGGCCAGAAACGTCACGATGATTTCGGTTTTGGAATTGGCGGATTTAAGCAATTCTTGAAGCCGCATTTCTATTTTTTCTTCCAAGATTTGTTGCAGGTGTTCAATTTTTTCCGAGATGGTGACAACTTCCTCTAAGACTTTCTTGGGAAGCTCCATAATGTCTTCTAGAAGTTTTGCCAAATAGCGCATTGTGTCGCGAAGGGCCGAAGTTGTCACATGAGGATCAGGATAAAAGCTGATTTTTTCCACAAACAGGGTATGGCGGGCGAAGCTCTGCCTTCTGCGGCCATCAAGCCGGGCCAGATATCTCGCCGCCTCTTTGTATCGTTTGTACTGGTAAAGCTGCCAGGCAAGATTTGTGGCATCCTGCTCTTCTTCTTGCGACAAAGCCAGAGCCGGCAGTAGGGCTCTAGATTTGATCACCAGAAGCCTTGCCGCAATTACGAGCCAGTCGGCGAGCATCTGCGGGGCAAGATGAGTTTGGGAGCGGATATATTGGAGAAATTGTTCCGTAACCGCCGCGAGCGAGATTTGCGTGATTTCCAGTTTGTTTTCTTCGATGAGCCGCAAAAGGAGGTCCAGAGGACCCTCAAATTGCTGGAGTTTTACTTTCAAAGCTTTACGAAATACGAATTAGTACGAATATACGAATTTTTCGACCTCTCTCCCTCCTCTCCCCACCTCCTGGGGAGAGGGGTTGGGGGTGGGGGGATTTAGCGTCGCTTAGATTTAGAGAATACTCCTTTTATCGGCTGAACCAGTTTCTCAAAGTCTTTCACGGCAATTTCGATTGATTCCGTATAAGAGCCTGCGGAGGTAATTATCTTTTTGGACTTTGTCAAAGCTTTGTCCAAGAGTGTGGAAATCTTGTACAGATTGCCAAAGGGGTGCAAGAGTCCGATTTTGGATTTAAGCCTTTTGGTAATATCTGCTTCTTTGGCCATCTCGACTTTTGCGGCCTTTCCGCCAGAGGCGGATCCGCCTTTGGCGGACAGAGCCTTTTTAATAGCCTTGAGATCCACATATTTGCTTGCCGGCACAATGACGAGCGCCAGGCCTTTGTCGACTTTGACCAGCACGGTCTTGGCGACTTCGGCAAGCTTTTTCTTCTGCGTTTCCGCCTCGTCGTGCGCGGTATAGACGACTTTGTGGGCGAGGATTTTGAATTTTACCCCCACACCTTTTAGGTAATTCAGAAGCTGATTTTTGTTTGGTTTTTTCGGCTTGTTTTTAGTCATAGGCTATATAACATCTTAATTATTAGAAGGTGTGGGGGTGAATTTTGGATTTTTTGAGGAAAGTTTCGAGTGGTTTGAGCATAATTGATATTGTCTTCATTTCTGTCATTCCCTGCTGCAGCGGGAGTCCATAGTATTAATGTTCTGGATCCCGGATCGCGCCTCGCTTGTCCGGGATGACAGCCGGCGCTGTCATTTTTTCTCTGAAAGATCAACTTTTATATGCAGTTCGTTTAGTTGTTTGGGATCAGCTTCAGAGGGGGCGTCCATCACGGAAGTGGTGCCGGACGAAGTTACCGGAAAAGCGATAACTTCGCGAATACTGTCTTCGTTTGCCAAAATCGTAACGATTCTGTCAAGACCCGGGGCCATACCGGCGTGAGGCGGGGCGCCATATTCGTAAGCTCTCAAAAGATGACCAAAACGCTCTTCGGTCTGCTCTGGAGTCAGCCCAATTATTTCAAACACTTTCCTTTGGACCTCGGGAACGGAAATTCTTACTCCTCCTGACGCAAGCTCTATGCCATTACAAACTAAATCATACTGCTGCGCCCGTAGGTTTCCGAGAGCTTCTCCTTTCATCAATTTTTCCACATGTTCGGGACGGGGAGCAGAGAAAGGGTTGTGCGCAAAAGTATATCTTTTGCTGTTCTCGTCCCATTCCAGAAGCGGAAAATCGGTAACCCAGGCAAAAGCCAAAGTGTCGGGGTCGGATTTGTCTTCGCGCAGGTCAAATTTGTCGGCACCGAATTTTTTCATCGCTTCGTCATAAGCAAATTTGGGAAAAGGTTTTTTCCAGACTTTTTTGCCGCAGGATTCGGCTATAAAAATCATGAGCCCTTCGACGAGACCCAAGACATCGTCTTGGGTGACAAATGACATCTCCAAATCTATTTGCGTGTGTTCCAGTTGCCGATCGCCCCGCAGATCTTCGTCGCGCAAGGCTCGCGCTATCTGGTAATATCTTTCAAAGCCGGCAATCATCAAAAGCTGTTTGTATTGCTGGGGGGCTTGCGGGAGAGCGTAAAATTTGCCTGGCTGAAGCCGGGAAGGCACCAAAAAATCGCGCGCTCCTTCCGGGGAAGTTTTTGTCAAGAGCGGCGTTTCAATTTCTATAAAGCCGTGCTCGTTGAGATACTCACGGGTGAGAGTTACGACTTTGTGCCGAAGCCACAAATTTTTAGCCATCCTCTTGGAGCGTAAATCCAAATAGCGATATTTCAATCTTGTTTCTTCGTTGACTTTTTTGGTGTCCTCAAGTTCAAACGGCAAGGTTTTAGCCTGGTTTATGATTTTTATTTCTTTGGCTTCGATTTCAACAGTTCCGGTTTCAAGATCGGGATTTACTAGCTTTTCCGGCCGCTTATTAACTTTGCCTTTAATTTCAACAACAAACTCATTGCGAAGAGTTTCGGCAACCTTGTGCGCTTGAGGCGCAATTTGCGGATTGACCACGACTTGGACCATGCTCGTCACATCGCGGATGTCCAGAAAAATCAGCTTGCCGTGATCGCGTCTCACATCCACCCAGCCCTGGATTTTGACTTCTTTCCC
>CAYNFS010000014.1:0-31469 GCA_964396685.1 uncultured Candidatus Saccharibacteria bacterium
GATTAAGATCAGACACCATTCCTTGCTTTCCCACTCCTTCGAGCTCTGCAAGAGAAATACCTCTCTCGCTCAAGGCATGACCCCGCCGACCCGTAGTGACGCCTGTTACGACAATCTCCACTCCTGCTTGCCACAGAGCCTTCCGGGACTCAGCCTCCCGCATGTACCGCAAGACAGCCAAAGGCACATTGCCTAAACCTAAAATTGCCAGTCTGACTTTTTTCATCTTCCCTCCTTTCTTTTTTCTTGGATTGTATTTTATCATTTGTTTTGATTATAGCACCGGATTTGTTGCTGACTGTAATCCAGTTCACAGATTATCTTACAGAAAAGTTTTATCATGATTTCAAGAGCATTAAGAGAAAGGGATAACAATATGCGATTTGCTGATGGAGACAAGCAGGGAGGTTGCGGGTGCTAGAAGACTTTTGTGAGGGATTTGTTGCAATGCAGATCCCTCCCGCTCCCCCCAAAGAATTGAAAATCGAACTTTATCGTTGGGAAGGAAAATGGGGACCTTTTGAGATAAAATCAGTTTGCCATGAATGTGACATAAATGAGGCGATTCTAAAGGATTTTCAGAAACGATTTCCCCAAAAAATCGAATTGGTCATCAAACCTTGGCTGAACAACTGGCTAATGCTGCTCCTCCGACATTTTGCTTGGCATGCGCCCGTGGTAATCATGGATGGCAAAAAAATTTCGCAGGGCGTGGTGCTTCCTGGCGGGAAATTAAAAGAGTTACAGTCGAAAATTTGACATCCTATTTTTTTTAATTTATCATTTGAATACCTACTCAAATGAGAAAAGACAAGCAAGCGATAAAAAAAGAGCTAAAAAACAGCAAAGCTATCAAAGAATGCGCTTGTCGGTTTGGCGTGGTGGGCGACCCGACCCGGATGAAAATCTGCTGGCTGTTGCGCCATTATCCGGAACTTACAGTCAGTGAGATTGCGGAGCTTCTGGATGTTTCGATCTCTGCCGTATCTCATTCGCTGAAGAAACTGAAAGCATATGCGTTGGTCGAGTCCCGGCGGGATTTCCGACAGGTTTTTTACCGCCTCACTAATTCGAATTTTAACGAGGTCATTAAGCAGAGCTTGCCTTAAACCCATGGTCAAAAAGTTTGAGAAGAATAGCAAAATCTTATATCAATGCGAGGAGTGCGGCCTATTTTATGCCGATCAAGATACCGCAAGACAATGTCAGGCTTGGTGCAAAGAACACCAGAGCTGCAATTTAGAGATTATTAAACACGCAGTACAAAGTTTATGACACAAGCCTCGCATCGGCCGAATATTCCCACCTGGCTGGCCCCGATTCTTGGCGCGGGTGCGGTTGGCGCCTGCCCGTTGTGCTGGATTGGCTCTGCCTCGCTTTTGACATACCTTGGACTGGGCGCTTTGATTCCTGTTTGGCGTTGGCTTGCGTTTGGTTTAATTGCCATCGGAGCCGTTGGGTTTCTGTTTGACTATCGAGCTCACAAAAATCCGAAACCGCTTATATTATTGCTCAGTGGTGCGATACTTCTTTATGTTGGTCGCTATGTATTTGCAAGTACCTGGGGTGCCTGGCAGATTTGGGGGCCCGGGGCCGTGGCAGTGCTGATTGCCGTGGTTTGGAACAAGCGCATGTTTAATAAGAAAGGAGAACACTTGTATGCCCAAAGCAGTTAAAAAGTTTGAAGTTCTTGTTTTAGGCTCGGGTATGGCCGGTATTCCGGCTATGCGGGCGGCAGCCCAAGCGCTTAAAAAAAACACTGCCGCGGTAATCGGCACGGAGCTTGGGGGAACGTGTCTTAATTTTGGCTGCATACCAAAGAAAGCACTTTACCACATAGCTCATCTAGTGGAAGAGATGGACACGTCAGCGAAGTACGGATTTTCAGTACAAAAGCAGTTTGATTTCAGCCGAGCCATGCAGTACAAAGAAGCAGTGATCAAAAGACTTGGAGGTTTGCGGCGAGAGTCAATGGAAGATTGGGGAGTGACTTTATTTGACGGAGTGGCCAAATTTATTTCCCCGACCGTGGTTGAGCTTAATGATGGCGAGCGATTAACGGCTGATAAGATAATTATCGCCACTGGCGGTCAGCCGATCATGCCGAGGATTGCGGGAATTGGTCATGCGATCACGAGTAAGGAGGTTTTGTCTCTCCCGAAACTGCCAGAAAGCATGCTGGTCGTCGGCACCGGCTATATTGGCATGGAGTTTGCCTCAATTTATTCGGCTTTGGGTACAAAAGTCATCGCGGTTTCGCGCGGGCCGGAGCATATGAGCAATCTCTCCCGCGATGCGGCGGAAACCGTTCAGAAATACTTGGAAAACAAGGGCGTAGAGTTTTTGACTGATTCTGAATTGACAAAAATTGACTCCAAACAAGGCTCCAAACAAGCCGTGGTGAAAACCCCGTCGGGCGAAAAAACATTTGAAGTAGAGGAGGTGCTGGTCGCAATCGGCCGGAAGCCTGATACCAAAGAGCTGGGTCTGGATAAGGCCGGAGTGGAACTGGATGAGCAAGGGTTTATCAAGACTAATAAGTTTTACCAGACGACACAGAAGAATATTTATGCTGTGGGTGATGTAATTGGCGAGCCCCAGCTGACGGCCAAAGCCAACTACGACGGAGATTTGGCTGTACTCAACGCCTATGCGGAAAAACCGACTCCGAGAGATTATTCCGTGGTTTCTTACGTCGAATACACCATGCCGGTAAGCGCGTCAGTTGGGGTAATTAAATCAGACGGAGACACTGGTTTTATGAAGGTTCCTTATAACCGTCTGCCGGCGGGCAATGCCACTGGGAAAATAGAAGGATATATTAAACTGTTTTTTAATCGCAAAACTGACCAAATTGTCGGCGGGGAGATCGTTGGCGAGCACGCCGATGAACTGATCAATTCATTCGCGTTCGCGGTGAAGGCAAAAATGACCCGCGAACAAGTCAACGAAGTTCTGGTATTTCATCCCTCATTTGCCGAAGGCCTTAAATTCGCCTCGCGCGGTGAAATTATTGGACATCAGGACGATAAGTCTTGTTGCGGATAAACAATTTGGTTTTGCAAATCAAGACACTCCCCCGGCCCGGGGAGTGTGTTTTAGTTCACAGAAGCTGCACCATAGATAATGCAAACTGTGAATGCAAACCAATCAGGAGGAACGAATGCGAAAACGAGCAGTATTGTGGGATATGGATGGGGTGTTGGTGCCAACCGAACCCTTGCGGGCCAAGGCCCACGCTGAGACTGTGAGAAGATTCGGCGGCAATGTTCCCGAGACTTTTTATCTGGAAATTGGCGGTGCGGGCCGGGCGCACGAGGAAGTTCGGAGCATATTCATGAGCGCAGGCGGAATTATCAAAGTTCCGACAGAAGAGTACGCCAAGGTTTTCCAAAGCTATTTTAGGCAATTGCTTTGCGGCATTCTGCCAAATCCAGGGGTTTTGGGAGCGCTTTCCGTGCTCTGGACGAGGAGCCACCTTATGGGTGTCGTTTCCTCAAGTTCAGCGGAAGAGGTAAATTTTATCCTTCAGGAATCCGGTCTTGACCGATTCGGTTTTTTTGGCGCCGTTGTCACTGGGGACGACGTGACGAACAGGAAACCGGCACCGGATGCGTACCTGCTGGCATTGGCAAGGTTTAGTATCGAGGCAGAACATGCTATCGCCGTGGAGGATTCCGAATCAGGGATCGGGTCTGCAGTAAGCGCCGGTATTCGAACAATCGCTTTTCGCCACGAATACAATGCGGACCAAGACTTCTCCAGAGCCTCCAGAGTCGTAACAACTCTCAAAGGATTAGAGGAAATTTTGAGCGACTTGTGATCAAGATCACACATTTCGCTCTTTTTTTATCCGCCTCCGCCCGAAAACCAAGGGCTTGCCCGTGGTTGAAGGGCGGTACGAGTGAGGCACGTGATAATTGCATGGCGTTGAGCTTCGGCGGATTTAAGCGCGAGATCCAAGGCGGGTATGGGACACCACGGCTTCTTGACCGTCCGTAGCTTCCAAGCGAAGGAGGTTAGCCGTGGGGCTCCATTTTTTTGTAATTGTAATCCAATTAACAGCATCAGGGTGAATATTGAGTTAAGCTCTAAATGGATCATACAGAAATGGTCCAAAATTTCTAGGAGGAAACCATGAAAGAGAACAAACGTTGGACACCGGAAAAGGAAATTAACCGGGAAACCGTCGGGATTGGCTCTTGGTCAACCAGGGAGATCATCGAGCACCGCATCAAAGAGACGATCAGAATCTTCGATGCACTACTGAACGCGCTTCCCAGGCTCGAGGCCGCTACCGCGATCATTACTGATCGAGCCCGAAAAGGCGGAAAGATCATCACTATCGGCGCTGGCGGTAGCGGGGTGGCGGGAATGAGTGTCATGCGGGAGCTCCCGCAAAACCACCGGGACATTGATCCAAAACAGTTCACCTATCACGTCACTGGCGGCCCGGCGATATTCGGACCTTTGGGCTGTGAAGAGCTTGAGGACAGTGCGGAAGAAGGCTGCAAGGATGTGGTCGAGCTTGGCATCACGGACAAAGACGTCGTTATCTGCATCAGCGCAACGGGCCGAACTCCCTATACCCGAGCTGTCGCCGCCGAAAGCCGATCCCTGGGAGCGTACACGATTGGCCTTCTGTGCCAGACCGAAACAGAATTGGAAGGCGAAGTTGATTTGCCGATCGTCTTGAAAATCGGACCGGAGATGTTCGTGGGTGCTACTTGCGAGAAGGCCGCCTCGGCGCAAAAAGACGCTCTGGATGCAATCTTCGACGCAGTAGTCGTGCGGCTTGGAATAACGGACGATAATCGTACTCGTGCACGGCTCATCCACGAGAAAGCCCGCATCCGGGAACAGTTTTTCACCACGACGGCTCGCCAGATCCTGGCCTCCGAAGACAGCTACCGGGTATGAAACAAGCCCGTGTCCAGTCTAAATACGCCACCTTTTGAACTGTTATCCCAGTTCTCGAAGGTGGCTTTCTTTTTGCCAAAATGTTAAGATAAAATCAAAATATTGCTATGCAGCTTGAAGTCCTAAAAAATTTTCCTTTGTTTCAAAATTTGCCGCAAGAAGCGCTGGTAGAATTCGCCAGGCTTTGCGTCGACCGGAGTTTTGAAAAAAATGAGATGATTTATTTGCGCGGTGAAACGGAAGGCCGAACTTTTTTCTTGATTTCCGGGGAAGTCCGTCTTTATCGATCTTCCGCCGGTGAGAAAGTTGTGATTCAGGTTTTAAGGCCCGGGGAAATTTTTGGGGATTTCTCATTCGTGGGGCATCCCTCTGACCTTCTTTCAGAAAATTATGCTCAAACCACCCACCCCACCAAGGTTTGCGTGATCATGTCCAGTGACCTTGGCAAGCTACTTGCCAGATTTCCCGTCCTGGCCATGGTCATGTTGGTTACTTTGCGAAACCGTTTGCATCAAACCGAGAGTAAAATCAAAGACTTGGCGTTATCAACTGCTCGAACCCGAGTCATAAATGAGCTTATTCGCTATGCCTCAAGCCATGGCAAAGCCGCAAACGGCTTTTATGAAATTGAGGACAAACTTACCCACCAGTCTTTGGCCGAGATGACCGGGCTGACCCGAGAAACCGTAACCAAAACTTTAAATTCTTTGGAAGAAGATGGCTTTATTTCGTACCAGCCCGACAGGACACTCCGCCTCAATCGCGACAAAATTTTAAACGACTGCATGGACTGCATCCAGTTGGCAAAATCCATGTAACAAACCGAAATGCTCTTGTAAGCCGTCCATTCGTCCGCCTTAGGCGGATCAGGGCGTTTTTTTTATTTTTATAAAACCTTGTGAACTAGATTACAGCAACTATTTTTAAGGACCGGTACAATGCCAGTAGAAACATTAATTTGAAGGACAAATAATATGCCAAAAATTACCATCTACACTACACCGACTTGTTCGTTTTGTCGGATGGCCAAGAATTTTTTCCGTGAGCATGGGCTATCGTACGAGGAAAAGGATGTGACTACTAATCACGAGTTTGTCGAAGAAATGGTCAATAAATCCGGTCAAATGGGCGTTCCGGTCATTGACATTGACGGCGAAATCGTAGTCGGATTTGATCAACGGCGAATCGTTCAGTTAGTCGGAGTAAAATAAAAATACTCACTGTTCCGAGAGGGGGTGAAAAACCATGAAAAATATGATGCCGATGATGATTCTAATGTCAGTCATTGTGATAGTCGCCTTCGGATATGCATTGTCTGGCCTCGGCATGCACCGGCAGGTGGCGGTTGAGGAAGCCAAGTTCCACCAATTGCAAGATTCTTATTTCTCCCAAAGCAAAGCCATTAGGGATGCGGCGGAAACCAATTCGCAGTTGAACAAAGACCTGGCGCAGATCCAAAATTACCCCTCGGAACTTCTGCGTCTGAAACTTGTGGGGGTGGGGAAAATTTTGACAGGAATCTTTGCCCTGCTTTTCGGAATCCTTCTGGCTTTAGTTTCCATGCCCATGCGTTTGGGGAAAATTTTGAAACAGCCGGTTAATCATTAACCATTAATCAAAGGAGCACAAACTTATGCAAGATGACAAGCACGATCATCATGGCGATGAACATCACCATGATGAGACAAACAAGTGTGCGACCTGCGGCCATGCGCACGATGAAAAGACCAAAAAGTGTGCCTGTGGCTGCGGAATGTAAGCTGGGGCGGGCCTGCCTGATTGGGCAATCACCCCCTCCCAAAAGGAGCAAGGCAGCCCCGTACTCGTTATAAGAAAAATTTATGAACAAGGACTTTGATTCTACAATTTATGACCTAGTGATTATTGGTTCCGGGGCCGCGGGCTTGGGAGCTAGCGTTTACGCGGGACGGTATCGGATGAATGTGCTGATGATTAGCCGGGAGTTTGGCGGAGAAACAGCCAAGGCTGGAAAAATCGAAAATTACCCGGGTTTTGAGTCAGTGGACGGTTTTGAGCTGATGGAACTTATGCAAAAACAGTCGCAAAATTTGGAAGTAAAGACGATTGACGATGAGGTTACGTCCATCAAACGCACAGAGCACTGTTTTGAGGTGACGGCCGGAAGCAAAAATTATCAGACCAATGCCATTATTTTCGCGACGGGAACCGAACGACGAAAATTGGGCTTGCCGCGGTGTTTGTAACACTTAGACTGCAGAGCATAACCGATAAGATCAAAGAGTATAAAAAAAGAGCATCCTACATAGTTAAGAAAAAAGAAAAACATTTTAACAAAACTCCCGGAATTGCTAAACCATATGAGCGGAGTGCTAGTGGTATATTTAAAGAACTAGAGGAGATAGAAGATAATTATCGAACGAAATACGATAGGAACTCGGAGATGAAGTCAGATATTGCTGCTCTTGCAAGAACCTTTGAACCAAATTTAAATTTGGACAATATAAGTTTTTTGAATGATACCGCTGATAATTTATCTATCTACATAAGTCAAAGAAGGGAGATGATAAGCTCTGTAAAATTACCTGGAATTGTTACCGCGGGATCAATTATATATACAATTCTCCTATTGTCTGTTACTGATTTACTTTCAAAAATCAATTGTTTGGCATTATTATTATTTATTTTAGCAATTTGCTGGTCGGTTCTAAGTATTGTCTTAATAGCAAAATCTTCTTGGCAACTTCTAAAGGCCACGGGGGAAAAAATATAGAGCCAAGATGTATTGAAAAGCTAACCGCCGAATTGGCGGTTTTTGGTTTGTGCGAAAATGGGATAAAATCACGACAGACACCTCAACTCTTCAGCTTGACATAAAATATGATTTGTCATAACATATAAATATGAAGTTTTTTGAATGGGATGCGGAAAAGAACGCAAGATTGAAAGCCGAACGCGACGTAAGTTTTGAAGAAGTAGTGATTGCGGTCAGTGAAGGGAAACTACTCGATCTTCTGCGGCACCCCAACAAGAAGAAATACCCCGGTCAGCGAATCTTGGTTGTAGAAATTAATAATTACGCATATCTCGTGCCTTTTATAGAGGATGAACAAAGATTATTTCTAAAGACCATTATCCCTAGCCGCAAGGCAACCAGAGACTACATCATTAAGAGAAAGTAATTAAGATGAAATATTATGAATTGGACAAAAATGAGAAGCGGCTGCTGAAAGACTTTGAAAAAGCCTCTCTTTTGCGGATATCTTCTTTTCGGCAGAAGCGCAAAAAGTACGAGCAATACGCTCAGGCAACCTTGGCCAAAACCAGAAATATTAACCTCCGAATCCCCGAGAAGGACTTGCTCAAAATCAAAGCGCGAGCCGCAGAAAAAGGCATTCCCTATCAGACCCTGCTCGCTTCCCTTGTTCATCAATATTCTAACGGCCAAATCCGCGATAAAGTGTGATAAAGCTTCTTTTGGCAGGCGACGTGATGCTGGGCAGGCTCGTAAATGAGGTTTTGAAATACCAGCCAGCAAATTATCCTTGGAGCGATACTTTGCCGATATTTCAGAGCGCGGATTTTAGAGTTGTAAATTTGGAATGTGTTATCTCTGACAAAGGTCGGCCGTGGAGTGCATATCCCAAGGCTTTTCATTTTCGAAGCGATGCCAAAAACATTGAGGTTTTGAAAACAGCCAGGATTGACGCCGTAACTTTGGCCAACAATCATATTTTGGATTTTGAATACGAGGCTATGCTGGAGTGCCTTGAGATTTTAGAAAGAGAGAATATCGCTTATGCCGGAGCCGGCCGAGATTTAGAAGAGGCGGCCAAGCCTGCAATTTGTCAAATCAAAAACTTAAAAATCGGGGTTATCGCTTTTACCGACAATGAGCCGGAATGGGAGGCTACACGAGACCGCCCCGGGACTTTTTATGTGCCGATTGAGCTTCAAGACGAAAGAGCCAAAGCGCTTTTGGCAAAAGTTAAAGAAGCCAAAAGGCAAGTGGACATTTTAATTGTCGCGGCTCACTGGGGGCCGAACTGGGGATACCGGCCACCCAAAGAACAAATTCCTTTCGCCCATGCCTTGATTGATTCGGGAGCAGATGTAATATTTGGACATTCCGGGCATGTATTTCGAGGAATTGAGATATATCGTAACCGGCCGACAATCTACTGCGCCGGGGATTTTATAGATGACTATGCTATTGACGAAATTGAGCGCAATGATGAGTCATTTATTTTTTTACTGGAATTTGAAGATAAAGTTTGCAAACGCCTCCAGCTTTTTCCGACAATTATTTCGGATTTTCAAGCTCAGCTTGCGCCCCGCCCGAGGGCTGTAAGAATCGCTCAAAAGATGCAGGAGTTATGTGAGGAATTCGGGACGCAAAGTAGGTGGCAGGATGATGGTTCTTTGGAGATTAGGGCAGTTGTCTAACCCTGAAAAAATTGCTATTATTTTTAAGCCTTTCGACAAAATAGTTCAGGCCGGTGTGGTGGAAAGGCAGACACGCAAGGTTTAGGACCTTGTGCCCGCAAGGGCGTAGAGGTTCAAATCCTCTCACCGGCATTGATTTCTCGGCCCAAAACGACTATAATCTCTATATCGTCATGAAACGCTTTGTCAAAAATTTGATCATTGCCTCAATTATTTTTCTGGTGATTGCCGGTGTTTTTAGCTTGACTCTTGGCGAGGACCGCAATGCCGCCGAAATTTCCTTGTCCCAAGTGGCGGAGCGAGTCACGAGCGGCGAGGTTGAAAAAATTGAAATTTCCGACTCGAAGCTTTTAGTCATCCTCAAAGACGGCGCCAAAGAGCTTGCCACCAAAGAGCCCGAGTCCTCGCTCACGGAACAGCTGACCGGCCTTGGTGTTTCGGCCGAGGCCTTGCGCAAACTGAATATTGAAGTTAAAGGTCCTTCCGGAATGACAATCTTTGTCTCCGCGGTTCTTCCGTTTCTGATACCTTTTCTGCTTATCGCGGGTTTTATTTATTTTTTGACTCGTCAGGTAGCCGGGGCAAACACCCGGGCCATGTCTTTCGGCCAATCGCAAGCCAGGCTTACCGATTCAAATACTTTACGCCAGAAAATTACTTTTGCGGACGTGGCTGGAGCCGCTGAAGCCAAAGAGGAGCTTAAGGAAATTATCGAATTTTTGCGTTTCCCGCAAAAGTTTCTGAATATCGGGGCTAGGATCCCGAAAGGCGTTTTGCTTTTAGGTCCTCCCGGCTGCGGCAAAACCTTGCTGGCCCGAGCGGTATCGGGCGAAGCAAACGTGCCCTTTTTTCATATGTCCGGGTCAGAATTTGTGGAAATGTTTGTCGGCGTGGGGGCGGCGCGAACCCGCGATCTTTTCCGCAGAGCCAAAAAGCACGCGCCCTGCATCGTGTTTATCGATGAGATTGACGCCGTGGGCCGTCAAAGAGGCGCTGGTTTAGGCGGCTCGCATGATGAGCGGGAGCAGACCCTTAACCAAATTTTGGTGGAAATGGATGGTTTTGAGACTGACACTTCTATCATTGTCATAGCCGCAACTAACCGCCCGGATGTTTTGGATCCGGCACTCTTGCGTCCCGGACGGTTTGATCGGCAGATTGTCATTGACCAGCCGGACATCAAGGATAGGGATGCTATTTTGCAAGTACATGTTAGAAACAAGCCTTTGGAGAAAAGCATCAAACTGCGGCAGGTTGCCGAACGAACCCCCGGCTTTTCCGGAGCGGATTTGGCCAACCTGGTCAATGAAGCGGCAATTTTGGCTGCCCGCCGCAACCGCAAGCAAATCAGCCAGCAGGAGTTTTTCGAGGCCATCGAAAAAGTCATGCTGGGGCCGGAGCGTAAAAGCCACGTATTATCACAGCGCGAAAAAGAGATCGCCGCTTATCATGAAGGAGGACACGCGTTGGTTGCGACAGTTCTGCCGGAAGCGGATCCGGTGCATAAAGTGTCTGTCATTTCCCGAGGAAGAGCAGCCGGCTACACTTTGAAACTGCCAATTGAGGATAAACATCTCCATACGAAACGGGAATTTTTGGCTGATCTAGCCGTAGCCATGGGTGGATATGCGTCGGAGCAATTGGTATTTAATGAGTTGACCACTGGAGCTTCCAATGATTTGCAGATGGCCACCAACCTTGCCCGAAAATTGGTTATGGTTTACGGCATGAGCGATAAATTGGGGCCTATTACTTTTGGAGATCGCCATGAACTTATCTTTTTGGGCAAGGAAATTGGCGAGCAACGCAACTATTCAGAAAAGGTCGCCCAGAAAATTGACGAAGAGATTTCCCGCTTTCTTAATCGGGCCTACAGAATTGCTGCGGATATTTGCAAAAAGTATCGCTCCAAACTCGATCTGATCGCCAAAAAATTGGTGGAGACCGAAACTATTGAACAGAACGAATTTGAAACATTGGTGGCGGACATTATTCCTGCCGAAAAAAAGCGAAACTTATCCCGCTAAATGCAGCCTTTTCCTTATTTCGAGATTTTAAAGCGCGCCTATGAGCTTACCATACGCAATTTGTGGTTGTGGATTTTCGGGCTGTTTGTGGGAGGAACTGCCAGCATAAATTTTGGCTGGATAAGATATTTTTTCCCCGGGCCGAAAAACATTGAATTTCAAAAAGTTGAGCAAGAGTGGCGGCAAATTTTGGAATGGTTTTCCGCCCACCCGCAGGTGTTTGCTGCAGTAGCCGGCGCGATTGTGATTTTGGCGCTGGTTTTAATTATTTTTGCCGGCCTTTCCAGGGGAGCGGTAATTTGGGCCGCAAGAGAGCTTTCCGAGCATAGAGAAACATTTTTTTGGCGGTCTTTGAAAGAATCCCGCAAATATTTCTGGCAAATTATCGGATTGCAAATTGTTGTTACTGTTACATTCGGAATTTTCTTCTCAATAATTTTAGCGCCAATTGCCTATCTTTTCTCGGTGGGGGCAGTTGGGCGAGGCGTGGTGCTTTCACTTTTGGGGCTTTTGATATTCGTGCCGGGAAGCATTGTCTTTGGTTTTCTACATTTGTATGGTCCGATTTTTATCGTTTTGTATCAAGCGAGGATTTCCCGGGCCATCCATCTGTCATTTAATCTTGTTCGGGTCAAACTCAAAGAGAGCATCATTTTGTCGGCGTTTTTAATCGGGTTAAGTCTGGTGTTTATGTTTTTGGCGATTTTTAGTATAATTCTGTTTAGTCTGCCGGTGGCGGTTCTGATTCTGGTCTTATTTTATCTAAAGCTCGGGACAGCGGCTACCATACTGCTTGTCGGCACAGCGATTATCGGTTTCATTTATTTGTTGGTTTTGACCGCCGGCTTTGCGATTTTTCAAAATATTGTCTGGGTTTTAGCAGTTTCCGAGATGGTCAAAACACAAAAATTGCCGGAAGAGGCCAAAGCCTATGCGGTTGAGCCGGCATAAGCGATATGGGACTCGTAGCTCAGCTGGTTAGAGCGTTCGCTTGACGTGCGAAAGGTCAGTGGTTCGAATCCACTCGAGTCCACCACTAACAATTAACAATTAAAATCCGAAATTCTAAATCCTAAATTCGAAACAATATCTAAATTCAAAATTCTAAACATTTGGGATTTTAAATTTTGGTCATTGTGGTTTGTTTAGGATTTCGTACTCCGGATTTCGGATTTCATATAAAGATGAATTTATCTAATCTAGAAAGCAAAATAAACATAAAATTTCAAAGCCCTGACTATTTGCTCACGGCAATCACTCACCGATCTTACCTGAACGAAAATCGTTCCCACAGCGTTCCTCACAATGAGCGGTTGGAGTTTTTGGGCGATGCGGTTTTGGAGCTGGTTACGACCGAGTATCTTTACCGCAATTATCAAAATCCGGAAGGAGAGCTGACAAATTTACGCTCCTCATTGGTTAATTATCGTCTGCTGGCCGAAATTGCCAAAGATTTAGGCTTGGAGGATTATGTTTTGCTCTCCCGAGGCGAGGCCAAGGACCGCTACCGCGCTCGCCAAGTGATTTTGGCAAACGCACTGGAGGCCGTGATCGGCGCCATCTACCTCGATCAGGATATTGAGGAAACAAAAAAATTTATTGAGAAATTTATCTTGACAAAACTTCCGGAAATATTCCAAGCCCAAGCCTATTTGGATCCGAAATCAAAACTTCAGGAGATTATACAGGACCGCATGGCCATTACTCCAACTTACAGAGTGCTGTCCGAGACCGGACCAGATCATGCCAAAACTTTTGTTGTGGGAGTGTATATCGATGACCGACTGATCGGGGAAGGAAGCGGCCCTTCCAAACAGGACGCAGAAGTGGAAGCCGCGAAAGAGGCGCTTATTAAACACGACTACTAATTAGATTATAGGTGTTAGCTTATAGCTTTTAGGGGAAGCGCTTGTCTATCAGCTAATTTTATGTATCTTAAGAAGCTGGAGATTCACGGGTTTAAGAGCTTTGCCAAAAAGACCTCGTTCGCGTTTGAACCGGGGATCACTTCCATCGTGGGTCCGAACGGTTCGGGTAAATCCAATCTTGCCGACGCTCTGCGCTGGGTATTTGGCGAGCAATCGCTCAAACTTTTGCGCGGCAAAAAATCCGAAGACGTGATCTTTGCCGGATCTAGCAAGCGGCCGCGCATGGGAGGAGCCGAAGTCAAAGTCTATTTTGACAATACCGACCATATAATGCCTCTTGACTATCAAGAGGCCGTTATCGAACGACGGCTTTTTCGCGACGGCAATTCGGAATATTTGATAAATGCAAACCAAGTGCGGCTTTTGGATATTGAAGAACTTCTTGCCAAGTCAGGCTTCGGCAACACTTCATATTGTGTCATCGGTCAAGGCATGATTGATCAGTTGATCTTGGGAGGAGCGGGAGCGGTGAAAGAACTGGTGGAAGAAGCCGCGCGAATCAAGCCCTATTATTTGAAGCGCGAGCGCACTCTGCGCAGGCTCGAGCATACGGAAAACAATCTTTCGCAAGTCAAAGCATTGGTTGCGGAAATTGAGCCAAGGCTCAAAAGTCTGCGGCGGCAGACAAAAAAACTGGAACGGCGAGCTGATGTCGAAAAAGAGTTGAGTGAAGTGCAGGCCCAATATTACGCCCAGATTTTTCGGGGGCTTATGGCGCAGATCCGGGAGGTTTCAGGCAAAGAGCAGATTTTTGAGAAACAAATTGCGGAGCTGACCCTGGAGATCAAAAATCTTCGCGAGTCCATTGAAAAACAGGAGGAAACTTCTGAAACCCAAAGCGAGGCTTATAAAAAATTAAGACGAGACTTGGAAGAAACCCACAAGCAAAAACTGAAAATTCAGGAAGAGCTGGCGACCATCAAAGGCAAGCTCAAAGTCGAGCCTCCCGCCGTAAGCTCAAACTTGGCCATTGATTGGAGAAAACTCAAAGCTAAATTTCAAGAAGCCTATCAGCGCCTCAAAGGCCTTATCAAAAGATTTACCGAAGGTGAAGCGTTCCAAGTGGAGAAATTATTTGCGGAGGTTTCAGACATGTTGGAATCGGCAGATACCGCTTCCTCGCTTGCCGAGTACGAGCGCGAACGGGTCAAGCTTATCCAAGCGGAAAGCCGCTTCAATCAACAACTCGGCGGACTGATTGCAAAAATTACCGCCTTGGAGGATGATCTTAAATCCTATACCGACCAGGAAGAACAGGGCAAGCAGCAGCTTTTTGTCAGAGAAAGGCTTTTGCGCAATAAGCAGGAAACCCTGGTCAAAACTTCAGGGCAAAAAAATCTTCTCTCCATTGAAAAAGCCAAATTGCAAACCAGGAGAGAGGCTTACCAGCAAGAAACTGAAATTGCGTTAGGAGCAGAGTATGAGAAAAAAATTGCTGAAGTTGACGTCTCGGGCCCCGCGCCTCTTGGGCTTCAGGAAAAAATTATAAGTCTCAAAAAACAGCTTGAGATAATCGGCGGAGTTGACGATTTGACAATCCAGGAGCACAAAGAGACCGAAGAGCGGTATCAGTATTTGACCAATCAGACGGCGGATCTTGAAAAAGGGGTGAAAGATTTAAGACAAGTGATTTCCGAGCTGGACGAGGTGATCAAAAAAGAGTTTGATGAGGCCTATGGCAAAATCTCCGAAAAATTTAGCGAATATTTCAGGATTTTGTTTGGCGGAGGCAAAGCGGTGATGACAATTCTGCGGGAGAAACAAGACCTCCCCTTTGATTCCCCTCCTCGTGAGGAGGGGAAGGGGGAGGTCATAGGTGACGAAGATCAGCCCGGCCAAGCCAAGTCCAAACCCGAGATCACCGGCATTGAAATCCGCGCTACGCCGCCCGGCAAAAAATTGGCTGGGATTGCGGCGCTTTCCGGAGGCGAGCGGGCGCTTACCTCTATAGCGCTCCTTTGCGCGCTTTTGGCCTCTTATCCTTCGCCTTTTGTGGTGCTGGACGAAGTGGACGCGGCTCTGGATGAGGCTAACTCCATTCGCTTTGGGAAAATCCTAGAGACCCTGGCGCATAAAACGCAGTTTATAACAGTCACCCACAATCGCGAAACCATGCGCCAGTCGCATACGCTTTACGGCGTGACCATGGGCGAGGACGGAGTGAGCAAGGTTTTGTCGCTAAAATTAGAACAAGCGGCGGTGTATTCTTCGAAAAATTAAAAATGTAAAACGCAAAGTGCAAAACTACAGCGCAAAATTTAAAACTTTTCTACCCCCACTCTTTCTCCCCCTTATCAAGGGGGAGATGAAGAGGGGGTGAACTTTACGCTTTTCGCTTATGATTGAGTCAATCCTTTCACTAGTCACGAATTTTGTTATTAACATTATAAGCACATTGGGCTATCCAGCCGTTACCCTGTTGATGGCCATTGAATCCGCCGCCATTCCCCTTCCCTCGGAAGTGATCATGCCTTTTTCGGGGTTTCTGGTCTCTCAAGGCCGATTTGGTTTGTATGGGATTGCGCTCGCTGGCGCTTTGGGCTCTGTTTTCGGCTCCTGGGTTACTTATTGGTTGGGCAGATACGGCGGCAGGCCGCTGGTTGAGCGGTACGGCAAGTACGTTTTGATTTCGCGTAATGATTTAGAAATTTCCGACCGGTTTTTTGCGCGCTTTGGCATGTGGGCGACTTTTCTGGCCAGAATGATGCCGGTGATAAGAACCTATATTTCCATCCCGGCCGGAATCAGCCGCGTAAAGTTTTGGCCGTTTACAATAGCGTGTTTTATCGGTTCTTTCATCTGGTCGTATTTTTTGGGCTGGATTGGATTTAAGCTTGGGGAGAATTGGGAATCGTTGCGAGTCATTTTCCGCCAGCTTGACTGGCTCATAATCATTTTGCTGATTGCTGGCATTGCCTGGTGGATAAGAAGACACATAGTAAGTTCAAAATCCAAAAATCAAAATGCAAAATTATCAACCAAAACTTGAAAATGATTTATTTCACAAAACACGCAACGAACAAATTTGAGATTTTGCGGCGACATAAAGTATACGTGTCAGAGGCACAGGTTATTGAAACTATCAGTAGCCCGGATTTGACTGATGAATCACGTTTGCCGTTGTTGATAGCTCAAAAGGCGCTTGACCAAACCCACGTATTGCGGGTAGTATATAAGCAAGAAAACGGCATGATTAGAGTCATTACTTTTTACCCGGGGAGAAAAAGCCAGTATGAAAAATAAGGTTAATAAATCAGCAAAAATTTCATATGAACCGGAGGCTGACGTTTTGTCCTGGGAAATCACGGGTGAGCCGATTGATTACGCCAAAGAAATCGGCAATGTGGTTGTGCATTTTTCAAAAAAGAATGTTCCGGTGCTGGTAGAGATTTTGGAGGCTACAAAGTTTTTGACTAGGGCCCGAAGACTTTTGGGAGAAACCCCTCGAGTCAAAAGAATCAGCCCGGCTTTTGGCTAGAAACAAAAAAAGAGCCCGTGGTGCTTTGACAAACTTGCATCAGGGCGGAGAAAAGCGGCTATCGTGGAAGCACAACTTCCCTCAGAGGGTTGCCCTCCCGGTCAACCACGATCAGTCGGTTGCCCTCGAGGGTTTCCTCGTGCACCAGACTTAGCATGCCCAGGCTGAGTCGCAGAAGGTAGGTGAGAGAAACACCCGTACTTTTGGCCAGCCCGGCCAAGTCATCATGGCCTTCCTTTGTCATTCGAATGGACAAGCGCTTAACCTTTTTCATGATTACCTCCCTTTTGAGTCAGACTAACAATCAGTTGACCTCAAAGTCAAGACCTGATAAGCTGTTATCAAGCAGATATGAAAAACAACCGGGTTATCGTAAATCCGAAGATAATGCGCGGCAAGCCGGTTATTAGAGGCACTCGAATACCGGTATATGTTATTTTGAATCTTTTGGCAGAAGGTTACGACGTAAAAAAGATTATCGAGGAATATCCTGATCTCACCCGAGCCGATATCTTGGCGGCTGCGAAGTACGCTTCACAAATTACTAGTTTTGAAGATCACAGAGAGCTAGCTCTTTCTTGAGAGCATCGCAATGGCTAAATTTCTCATTGACGAGAATCTTTCTCCTGCCATTGCTTTTTATTTGCACAAATCCGGCTACAAAGCCAAGGCAGTTCGGGATACCGGATTAAAAGGAGAATCAGATGAGATTATCTTAAACTTTGCAGCAGCAGGAGGCTGGGTAATAATCACAGGGGACATCGAATTTGGGAGATTTTTTTACGAAAGGCTTGGAGAAATAAGCGTGATAGTAATACGCAGTCATTCGCAGAATATATCAGCGGTGTTAAAAATTCTAGCAGATTTAAATAAACGAAATATCCTGAAGCGATTGCCTGCAAAGCACTTTCTGGTCACGGCGACCCATGGTACAGTTCGCACCAGAAAGTATGGGAAATAAAAAAGAGCCCGTTGTATCTCCAGCTTGGAAACAGTTGACCGGGAAGTCAAGGCCTGCTAAGCTACTTCCATTATGCTAATCATCAGACTACAACGAGTGGGACGGAAAAATCAGCCGGCTTTTCGCATTGTGCTGGCCGAGAAGCACCGGGCCGTCAAAAAACTGGCAGTTGAGATTCTGGGGCATTATAATCCCAGCACCAAAGAATTTGGCGTCAAAAATCCGGAGCGCGTCAAGTACTGGATCGAGAAGCGCGTCGAAATATCCCCCACCGTGCATAATCTTTTTATTGACAAAGGGCTTTTGGAGGCACAAAAGGTCAAGGCTTGGAAACCGAAAGCCAAAAAGGCCGAAGGAACGGCTCAAGCGGAGAAGTCGGTTGAAGCCAAAGCAGAAGTGGTTCCAGAGGCGAAGGCAGAAAACTCCTAATTCCTATAGGTCAATTAGGTTAATTAGAAATTTGCAGACATTGACATACGAGACAGCTTTTGCTAGTTTAGAGTCAGTTCTTTCAAACAAAGAATCGCCAGTTCACCCCCACACCAAAAATTTGGTGAGGGGGTAAAGGTCGTAATCCTGGCATTATTGTTAACCAGTAATACTCAAGCAACTCTAACATGGCCGAGCAAGATGTTCAGTTCGTGGAGTACGTCGTAAAAACACTCGTTGATCATCCCGACGATGTGAAAACCGACAGAACGGTTGACGAAATGGGAGTGCTCATCAGCCTGCATCTCAACCCCGAAGATATGGGACAGGTGATTGGCAGATCAGGGCAGACTGCCAAAGCCATCCGCACTCTTTTGCGGGTAGTGGGTGCCAAGCATAAGGCCCGGGTCAATCTCAAGATTGTTGAGCCCGAAGGAAGCACTAGAGGGCCAAGAGCTCCTAGAGCATCCTCGAGCGAAGAAGCTCCCGACGCGATGGAAGATTTCAAGTTATAATTTCCAAAAAATAAACCCCCGGCAACCCCGGGGGTTTTTAGTATGCTACAATGCTGTTATGAGGTTTGATATTTTAACAATTTTCCCTGATATTTTCTCCGCCAAAGGCGGATATTTTTCCCGTTCGCTGATGGCAAGAGCCCAGAAGAAGCGGCTGATTAAAATAGTCGCTCATGATTTGCGAAGATACGCGAAAGATAAACATAAAACCGTGGACGATCGCCCCTATGGCGGAGGAGTGGGGATGGTGATGAAGGTGGATGTCGTTTTCAAGGCTTTGACAGCCTTGAAAAAAATTCCAAATTCCAAATTCCAAATCACAAACCCCGAAGGAGACGTTTCGCGTCCCTACGGGGCAGGCAAACTCCAAATACAAAATACTAAATACCAAACCCGGACGATTCTTTTGACGCCACAGGGCAAGGTTTTCAATCAGAAAACTGCAAAACGGTTGGCAAAGTATGATCGCTTGATTTTGGTCTCTGGCCGTTATGAAGGATATGATGAGCGAATCAGAAAGCTGGCAGATGAAGAAATTTCCATTGGCGATTATGTGCTCACAGGCGGGGAGCTCCCGGTAATGGTCGTGGTTGACGCTGTGGCAAGATTGGTCCCGGGCGTCGTGGGTAAAGAACAATCGCTTGCGGAAGAATCTTTTTCAAAAAATCTTTTGGAGTATCCGCAGTACACAAGACCCGCAGTATTTCGCAACATGAAAGTACCGAAAGTCTTGCTTTCGGGAGATCATAAAAAGATAAGAGAATGGCGAGAAAAAGAGGCTATACAAAGGACGAAACGCCGCCGACCAGACTTGCTAAAAAATTTCTAATTAACCTAATTGATCTAATTTCTAAACAATGACTAATGCCGAAATGACTAAATTGGGAAATTGGGATTTGTTTAGGTCAATTAGAAATTAGGAATTAGGAATTCTCATGAATGATCTTCATCCCATCCTCCAATTCATCTCCACCTACGGTTACTGGATTGCCATTCCGATCATGATTTTCGAGGGGCCGGTCATTACGATTGTGATGGGGTTTTTGGCATCTTTGGGGCTTTTTAACATATTGATAGTGATTGCGTTGGGCGCGATTTCGGATCTCATTTCAGATTTGATTTATTATTGGTCTGGCTATCACGGAGGGCCGAGAGTTTTGGAGAAACTCAAAATTCCGCAAGTGCATCAAAATAATTCTTTGCAAGAACTCAAAGAGCGATTCGAAAAGCATCCCGGCAAAATTTTTTTTGGCGTCAAGGTGCTCACCGGGCTTGCTCACAGCACTTTTGTATTGGCGGGAGTAACCCGGGTAAATTACGGAAAAATTTTGAGATATTCTGTGCCAGGCGGACTGATTTGGAGCACGGGTCTCGCGGTTCTGGGATATTACTTTGGAAAAAACGCCACTGATATTAGTAAACTTCTGACCCGAACCGGAATAATTTTGTTTTCCGCGCTGGCGGCGGTTTTATTTTATAAATTCTGGTTTGGGAAATATATTGCCCGAAAGTATGCGGTATGGAAGGAAAGGAACAATGGGAATCAAAATTGAGTACGAAAATGATGATTTGGCGGTAATAGGCAAGCCGGCTGGCATCCCGGTATATTCAACCAAAAAACGTGTAGCCGAGGATTCGGTTCTAACTTGGTTTCTCAAAAAATACCCCTGGGCAAAAAAAGTTGGCGACCAAGACCGCCCCGGGATAATTCATAGGCTTGATAAACAAACATCCGGCCTTCTGATTTTGGCTAAAACCCAGGCGGGGTATGATTACTTGGGCAGGATTTTTCGCAGGAGAGAAATTGTCAAAGAGTATCTGGCATTGGTTTACGGCGAGCTTCCGAAACACGGCGTAATTGACAGGCCGCTTACAAAGATTGGGCAAGAGGGAAGAAGCAAAGTCAGGGTGGACGAAGGAGGTAAAGAGGCAGTGACAGAGTATTGGAGTCTGGGATATTATCAGAGAGGGGTTGACCCTGTTAAATCCCGCGAAGCGGGTCTGGCGAAGCCAGAATTTAACAGGGTTGACCAGTTTACCCTCCTTCGTGTAAAATTGCATACAGGCCGTACCCATCAGATCCGGGTACATTTTTCTTCCATTAAACATCCAGTGGTGGGCGATACGCTTTACGGCAAGCCGTTGTCTCAAAAATTAAGCGATATTCTTCACAGACAATTCCTGCACGCATCCCGACTGGAGTTTAAACTAATGGATGGAACATGGTTGGAGATACAGTCGGAATTGCCTCCTGACTTACAAAAAGTTTTGGTTCGTTTGCAAAAGATGGGATAATGTAAAAATTAAAGTGAAAAAATCAAAATGACAAATCAAAATCTAAAATTTTAAACTTTACATTGTCATTTTACACTTTGATATTTGATTTTTAATTTTTGCCATGTACATCAAGGAAGTTACTAAACAAAATCTCAAACCTGATCTGCCGCAATTACGCAGCGGTCAGACTGTCCGCGTGCATCAAAGAATCAAAGAGCCGGTGATAGATATCAAGACCGGCAAGATCAAGGAATACAAAGAGCGAACGCAGGCGTTTGAAGGGCAAATTATTGCCTTAAAACACGGCCGGGGATTAAACGCGACCGTCACTATTCGCCGCATCGCGTCGGGTGTCGGGGTGGAGAGAATTTTTCCTGTCCACTCACCGACTGTTGCCAAAATAGAGATCATCAAAAACGCCCGCGCGAAAAAGGCCAAGCTTTACTATACGCGGGAAGGCAAGGAAGCGAAGGTTCTTGCTTTGTAAGGTCGCTAGATAATTTTCAGCACGTTCCACCAGTTTTCGATGTACTCCGCGCGGCGGTTTTTCCGCCAGAGGCGGACCAGCCTTCGGCTGGGGTACTACAATAATTTAAGTACATGCCACCAATTCTCGATATATTCTAGACGCCTATTTTGATATTTCAAATAATAGGCGTGTTCCCAGACGTCAAGGCCGATGACCGGTTCGTGGCCGAGCGAGAGGGGGGAATCCTGATTGGCCGTTGACATAATTTCCAGTTTGCCAGTCTCATCCCGCACGAGCCACGCCCAGCCGGAGCCGAATCTGTTCAGAGCCGCTTCGCTGAACTTTTTTTTGAACTCATCTGTTGAGCCAAATTCAGCTTTGATCTCCTCCGCCAGTTTCTCGTCCATCTCTTTTTTCGGTCCCATGATTTGCCAGAAAAAGCTGTGGTTGGCGTGCCCGCCGCCGTGATTTCTTATGGCAGCGCGATCGGCCTCGTTAATCTTGAGCATATTCAGCTCGCGCATTAAATCGTCTGCGGTTTTGTTTTGAAGTTCGGGATATTTTTCCAATACAGCATTCAGTTTGTCTATATAGGCCTGATGATGCTTGGTGTGATGAATCTCCATGGTGTGCGCGTCAATGTAAGGTTCGAGCGCGTCGTAGGAATATGAGAGTTTGGGTAATTCGAATTTCATATTTTTCCTTTCTGTCATTGCGAGCTCCGACGCGAGGTCGGAGCGCGGCAATCTCATTTCGAGATTGCTTCGTCTCCGTCCGCCTTAGGTGGACGGACTCCTCGCAATGACCTAAGTTGCTAAGGTTTTTTTAACAGCATTAAGTGCCAAAGCAGTGCATTGCTTGCGGGCAGGACTGACTTTGATGCCCAAAAGCTCTTCAATGTCTTTTCCGGCCAATCTTTCTATTTCGATTATAGGCTTGTTTTTAATACTTTCGGAAAGGACAGATGCGGCGGCAATGCTTAGCGCGCAACCTTGGGCGCGATATTTGATGTCTTGAAGAAGATTGTTTTTGATTTTTAGATAGACTGTAATTTCGTCGCCGCAGAGAGGATTGAGCTCGTAGGCTCTGTGCGTAGGTTTTTCCAGTATACCAAAATTTCGAGGATTGCGATAGTGGTCGAGGACGAATTTTGAATACTCAATCATAAATTTGATCCCTGAGCCCGTCGAAGGGTAAAATTTATTGGCCTTCGACTTCGCTCAGGCACTAAAGACACGATGAGCGTTCTTAATCCCTTCAATCAATTTATCTATATCTTCTTTGGTATTATACAAAGCCAGACTTATGCGGGCGGTTGATTCCACTCCAAGTTTTTCATGCAAGGGCATGGCGCAGTGGTGTCCCGTGCGAATGGCAATGCCCTGCTGGTCCAAGATACTTGCCAGATCATGCGGCGGAACTACTTTGAGATTGAAACTGATTATGCCGATTCGGTCTTTGGCCGTTTGCGGGCCGTAAATAGTGAGGCCGGGGATTTTTCGCAGTCGCTTTAAGGCATAGTCAGTGAGTTTTTTTTCGTGTTTCAATAACTCACCCCCACCCTCTCTTACTTTAAGAGAGGGTGTTCCCCTCTTATGAATCAATGGAGTCAAAAAATTCACTGCCGTTCCCAACCCGATCACCTCGGCAATATTCGCCGTGCCCGCCTCGAATTTATAAGGCAAAGCATTCCAGGCGAGGCGCAATTTGCGCCGATGTCCCGGACTCGATCCGGGATCCAAACTTACCCGTTTGATCATATGTCCGCCGGTCTGGTAAGGCGGCATTTTTTCCAGTAATTCCCGGCGGCCGTAAAGCACACCAACGCCGGTTGGCCCGTACATCTTGTGGCCGGAAAGTACGTAAAAATCGCATCCTAATTTTTGTACGTCAATTGGAATATGCCCGCCGGCTTGTGCGCCATCTATCAAAACTTTTGCGCCTTTGGCGTGAGCGGCTTTGATAATTTTTCCGACGGGATTGATAGTGCCTAAGACATTTGAGACCTGGGTGAGGGAGACGATTTTTGTGCGGGAGGTGATGAGATATATTAAGCTTTTAGCTTTTAGCTCATAGCTTTTGGTGATCGGAATAAATTTTAACTCCGCCCTTTTCTTTTTGGCCAGCATTTGCCAAGGCACAAGATTTGAATGATGCTCCATTTCAGTAAGCAGAATTTCGTCGCCGCGTTTGATATTTCGATGGCCCCACGTCCAGACCACGAGATTAATTGATTCAGTAGCACCGCTGGTAAAAATAATTTCCTCGCGCGATTTGGCGTTGATAAATTTCTTTATTTTGTCTCGCGCGCCTTCGTAAAGTGTGGTGGCTTCTTGGGAGAGAGTGTGGATGCCGCGATGGATGTTGGCATTGTGTTTTTGATAAAAATCCGAAATCGTCTCAATGACCGCTCGAGGTTTCTGCGCGGTTGAGGCATTGTCTAGGTATACGAGCCTGCGCCCTTTGATTTTACGATTTAGGATGGGGAATTGCTTTGAAAGCATAACTTATTTTACCAATATTTTCATAGCTTTGACAGATGTTAAAGTTTGATATATACTATGTTTGTTAGGTTCTTTAATTAATTTAAAAGTTTCTGTGTGATGAAGGAAATCAGAATGATATTTTAGCGAGATTGCTTCTCCGCCTATGGCGGATCGCAATGACAGATAAATAGAGAACAGAACCATGAAACTCTTCAATCTTGGGAATAACAATTTCAGAGGATTGATAGCGGCCGTATCATTACGGAGTTTTTGATTTAGGTTTCTGATTCCGCTCGGACAATATAATTTCTTTCTTCCATCGCACAGACTAGAAGTCTAATATGACAGGTCTGTTTTTAATTATCGTCGCCGTAGCGGCTTTGGTTGGCGGATATCTTATCCGGAAGTTTCAAGTCAAAGCAAAAATCCAGTCCGCCGAAGCACGTGCTGAAAAAGTTCTCGAGGGAGCCAAACAAAAAGAAAAAGAATTGGTTCTGGCGGCCAAAGATCAAGCCATCCGTATAACCGAGGAGGCCAAAAAGCAAGAGACAGAGATTCGTCAGCAGATTTTGCGTCTGGAGCAGCGTTTGGAAAAACGCGAGGAAGAGCTGGAGCGGAAATATGATGAACTGGACAAGCAAAAAAAATCTCTGGATGCCAAGACAGAAGAAGCGCAAAAAATCCGGGAGGAGCTGGCAAAAGGCCGCGAGCAGCAATTGGCAAATTTGGAAAAAATCGCCAAATTAACCAGGGAAGAGGCTAAGCAGATATTGCTTGAGCAGACCGAAAAGCAGGTAAAAGACGATCTGTTAAGTTTGACGCGCAAAATTGTCGCACAAACCAGAGAAGATGCCGAGCGGATGGCGCGAGACATTATAGTTCAGGCCATTGAGCGCAGCAGCGCCGAAGTTTCAACTGAAGTTACGACCACAACCGTGGCCTTGCCCAATGAAGAAATGAAAGGACGGATTATTGGAAAAGAGGGCCGCAATATCAAAACTTTTGAACAAATGCTGGGAGTCGAAGTAATAGTGGATGAGACGCCTGATGCCGTAATTATTTCGGGCTTTAATTCCGTGAGGCGCCAGGTCGCCAAAGTCACTTTGGAAAAGCTCATCCAGGACGGCCGGATCCATCCGGCCCGCATTGAAGAAGCGTATGAAAAGGCCAAGCGGGAAGTGGGGCAGATGATCAAGGAAGCCGGTGAGGAAGCGGTTTATGAGCTCGGCATTACCAATTTTCCGCCCAAGCTTATCCAGCTTATCGGAAGACTCAAATTCCGCTCCTCCTACGGTCAAAATGTGCTCAAACACTCTGTGGAGATGGCCAAAGTTGCCGCCCTTATCGCCGAAGAGCTTAAAGCTGATGTTCCGATCGTCAAACAAGGAGCGCTTTTGCACGATATTGGCAAAGCTTTGGATCAGGAAATGGAGGGAACGCATGTGGAGTTAGGCCGGCGCATTGCGGAAAAATTTGGCCTTCCGGAGAAAGTGATTAACGCAATTGAAGCTCATCACGGAGACGTGGAGCATCTTTCTTTGGAGGCCGCGATTGTAGATGCAGCGGATAACATTTCAGGAGCCCGGCCGGGCGCGCGCAAGGACACCTATGAGAATTACCTTAAAAGGCTGGAGGAACTGGAGAAGCTTGCGACCTCATTTGAGGGGGTCGAGAAGGCCTATGCCATACAGGCCGGTCGGGAAATACGGGTGTTTATTGAACCGACCCGCATTGACGATTGGGGAGCAATGAAGCTGGCGAGGGAAATTTCCAACAGGATTGAACAGGAGTTAAAGTATCCGGGAGAGATAAAAGTGCAGGTGATAAGAGAGTTGAGAGTTGTGGAATACGCACGATAAAAATGAAAATACTCTTTTTCGGCGACATTGTCGGCAAAACAGGCCGCAGGGCAATTGCTAAAATCCTCCCCAAGCTTAAGGACGAGTTCCGCCCAGATTTGGTCATGGCTAACGCTGAAAATATCGCCCACGGAAAAGGAGCTACACTGGCAACGCTTACCGCATTGATTGAGGCCGGTATAGATTTTTTTACCTCCGGTAACCACGTGTTTGATAAACCGGAGGGCAAAGATGTTTTTGAAAAATATTTTGACAAGATCATCCGGCCAGCGAATTTTGAGGGTAAGCTTTCTGACGGAAGCGACCTGCCGGGCAAGGGTTTCGTGGTAATTCATATCAAAAAAAAACCAGTTTTGCTTATCAATCTCAACGGTCAAGTATTCATGGAAAAGCAATATGATTTTGGAAAAATTACCAACCCTTTCGTGAAATTAGATGAAATTTTAAGTCAAGCCGGCGGTATGGCCAAAATCAAAATTCTGGATTTTCACGCCGAGGCCACGAGTGAAAAACGGGGTATGGGATTTTGGGCGGACGGGCGTTTGTCCGCTGTGCTTGGCACCCACACTCACGTCGCAACGCAGGATGCCCAGATTTTGCCTAACGGGACGGGTTATCAGACAGACCTCGGGATGGTCGGGGCAAGAGATTCTGTGATTGGGGTAGATAAAGAGCGCGCCTTGAAAAGATTATTGGCTGGGCCCGGAAGCCAAGAAAAAATTTCACTTGAGGTTGCCGACAGCAGCCAATATGAGGCCGGCTGCGTTTTTTTGGAAATTGACGAAGATACGGGCAAGTGCGAGAATATAGTCAGCCGTGTGGAGTACTTATGATTAAAACTAAAACAAAAGAATTTTTGAATCCCGAGATATTGCTTAAAGCCGTGCCTTTGGAATCGGGGAAAGTCGTCGCGGACTTTGGATGCGGAAACGGCTATTATGCCGTTGCTGCTGCTACTTTGGTCGGCAATAAAGGGCAAGTTTATGCGCTGGACATCATGGAAGACGCGCTTGCCCAAACGGCAACTTTGGGCAAACTTGTCGGGGTTCGAAATATTTCTGCTCTGCAGTGCGATCTCGAGAAGCCAGGTTCTTGTCCTTTGCCAGGCACCAGCTGTGATTTGGTGATTTTGGCAAGTATTTTGCATCAAGTCAGTAATCAAGACAATCTTGTTCGCGAGGCCTACAAAGTGCTTAAAACTGGGGGGCAGATTTTGGTTATTGAATGGAATCCAGATGCCATATTCGGCCCGCCGGTAAATGAGCGCATCAGCAGATTCCAAGCCCAAAAGCTTTTGGAGAAGCACGGTCTAAGGCCGATTGCCGAACTTCCGGCCGGCGCTTTTCATTATGCTCTGCTTTACGGCAAGTGAAATATGTTAGATTTTACCAAACTCTGGAATAAAACTTATTTGTTCGGCCCCAATCCGATAGAACTTGTCCGTTCCGATTTTATATTCTTCTGGACCTCGCTGGCCCTCGTCGCGGCCGGGATCATCTTGAAAATCTTCGCAATAAAAAATTCCCTGGACAGCCCAAAAAGGTATCTTTTCAATCGCTTATTCCATCTTTGCTTCACCATGGGACTTTTAATTCTACTTTGGTTTGGGTTTCGTTTTGAAAACATCCCTTGGCTTTCCACGCACTTTGTCGTTTTGTCCTTGCTGCTGATCTGGCTTGTTTGGTTGGTGTTTATCGGCAAGTACTTCTTCAGTCAATACCGCGCTCAACAAAAAATTTGGCAGGATGAAGCGATTAAGCGCAAGTATTTGAATACGAAGTGAGATTTTTACGCAGGCTTCTCATACGCCCGCCTGATTTGAAGAGTTTGAAGACGGGAGAAGCGGGCGAAACATGGACTGCTTACGTATACCGACTTAATGGTCACAGAATTCTTGCCCGCAATTATGCTATCTTCGGCAAGAAAAAGCTCGGGGAAATAGACATAGTCTGCAAAAAGGGAAGACGATTGGTTTTTGTGGAAGTCAAAACGCGACGGGATGATAAATTTATGAGCATTGTGGAGGCAGTTAACTTTCGCAAACAAAGCTATTTGCGGCGCATGGCTAAGCTTTTTTTACAGCAGAATCCGCACTATGAGAATTATGAAATACAAATTGACATAGCGGCAGTCCTGCTTGGCCCATTTGACAACATTGTCAAATCTGTTAAACTTATAGAGAATGCGATAGAGGATTCTGCGTAGCGGACTTCGGAAGTTCGCATTTTTAATCTCTAAGCAACTTTAATATATGAATTCGCAAGATTTTGCAACAGCGCTGGCCGAGATTGCCGAAGAGAAGGGACTAGATCAGCAAGAAGTGCTCAAAATGATTGAGGCTTCTTTGGCGGCGGCATTCCGCAAAGATTACGGACAGAAAGATCAAAATATTTTGGTGGAACTTGATGGCAAAACTTTGGGCATGAAGGTTTTTGATGTAAAGGCGGTGGTTGCTGAAGTTGTTGACCCCCAAAAAGAGATTTCGGTGGAAGATGCCCAAAGGATTAATAAGAAGTATAAGTTGGGGGATGAGATACGAACGGAAATCACACCCAAAACCGGAACAAGTTTTGGCAGAATCGCCGCCCAAACCGCCAAGCAGGTTATCATCCAGAAACTTCGGGAAGCGGAGAGGAATGTGCTATTTGCGGAGTATAAAGCCAAGGAACGGCAATTAGTTACGGGAATTGTTCAGCGTTTGGAAAAAGATACAGTCTTGGTGGACTTGGGAAAGACTACGGGCGTCCTTTTCCCTTCTGAACAAATTAGGAGCGAACAATACAAAATTGGTTCAAGAATCAAAGTTTTAATACTGCATGTTGAGCCGACCGCCAAAGGACCAAAGATAACTTTGTCCAGGTCACATCCGGATGTGGTAAGGCGTCTGTTCGAGATTGAGGTTCCCGAGGTCTTCAGCGGGGTTATTGAAATCAAAGCCGTAGCCAGAGAAGCAGGCTCGAGGTCTAAGGTCGGAGTTTTTAGCCACCAAGAGGGGGTTGACCCGATCGGAGCTTGCGTCGGCCAGAGAGGAAGCCGGGTACAAACTGTGATGTCCGAGCTGGGGGGTGAAAAAATTGACATCGTGGAGTGGAGTGAGGATCCGGTGAAATTCATAGCCAATGCTTTAAGCCCGGCCAAGATTTTGAATGTGGAGCTCCATCAGGAAACCAAAGAAGCGAAAGTGGGGGTGATGGAAGATCAATTGAGTTTGGCGATCGGCAAGGCTGGCCAAAATGTCAGGCTTGCCGCCAGACTTACTGGGTGGAAGATTGATATCGCTTCGGAAAAGATCGGTGAGGAAGAGGAAACAACAGCAGAGGAAAAAACAGATATTGCCGCAGAAAGCACAGCAGAGAATTCTTAAACTTTAGGAATTTGGTCAATTAAAAATTGATAATTTCAAATTTATGCCACTTGTCCCAATGGTTATTGACAAAAGTCAGTTTGGCGAGCGGGCCTACGATATTTATTCGCGGCTCTTGAAAGAGCGGATAATTTTTCTTGGCGAGCCGATAGACGATCATGTAGCAAACTTAGTCATTGCCCAGCTTTTGTTTTTGGAAGCCGAAGAGCCGAAGAAGGAGATTAGGATGTATATTAATTCTCCCGGAGGTTCAGTTACCTCGGCGCTTGCAATCTATGATACGGTGCAGTATGTGAAATGCGACGTGAGCACAATTTGCGTTGGGCAAGCCGCTTCCGCCGCGGCAGTGCTTCTGGGGGCGGGTAGTCGAGGGAAAAGATTTGCCCTTCCCAATTCACGGGTGCTCATTCATCAGATTATGGGTGGAGCGGAAGGCCAGGCCAAGGATGTTGCGATTCAGACCAAAGAGATGCTTCGTGTCAAGGAGCAGGTGGACAGAATTTTGGCAAAGCACACGGGTCAGCCAAAAGAGAAAATTGAAAAAG
This sequence comes from uncultured Candidatus Saccharibacteria bacterium, assembly GCA_964396685.1. Classification (GTDB taxonomy): domain Bacteria; phylum Patescibacteriota; class Doudnabacteria; order UBA920; family 2-01-FULL-46-14; genus CAYNFS01. The sequence continues at coordinate 29,684 of CAYNFS010000014.1, forward strand.
ACACGGACCGCGATTTCTACATGACCGCAGAGGAAGCTAAAAAATACGGTTTAATAGACAAAATTATAGTTTAAGAAACAACTTAACAAAACTGCCCAAAGCCCCTCAAAGTGAGGGGTTTTAAAATTATCCCAAAATTTCTTGACTTTTTCCCTAAAACTTGATATTATATATGTAGAATTTAGATAGTTTTGTTAGGTCCGAGAAACAAAAATTCACTCTGTTAAATCCTCGCAATAGCGAGGGCCGTAAACGGCATTTAACAGGGCAAAAAAACAAAAACAAATGTCGTTTGAGGAGTTGCCAGAGCTTCTTACTATTCGCAACGCCTCCCAGCTCCTAAGTGTCCACCCTAATACCCTTCGCAATTGGGAAAAAGAAGGGCTTATTCAAGTCATCCGAATTGGCAAACGGGGAGACCGCCGGTATAAAAAAGAGCTTATCTGGAGAATAATGAATTCCCACGGTTTGCAAAGCACATGAAATCAAAACAAAAACAAACTAAAAAATTTGTATCAATAACCGCAATTCTGGTCTTGGGTTTGTTGGGGATTGGGGTGTTTCTCGCAAGCGGGGCTCAAGCCGCAACCGGTGTTCCGGAAATCATAAGTTATCAAGGGCGCTTGACCAACAGTTCCGGAGCCCTTTTGGGCGGAAGCGGAACGGATTTCGTTTTCCGTTTTTCCATTTGGAACAACCCCACTGTGCCTTTAGGTTTACAGCTGTGGCCATCCGGTACTCCCGGAAACGCTACCACCACTGTGGTGGAAGGAGTATTCAATGTTAATATCGGCGATACTTCAAGCGGCACTGATGCCTTGACCTATAATTTCAATGACAACGACACAGTTTATTTGCAAGTGGAAGTCTCAACTGACGGGATCAGTTTTGAGCCTCTTTCGCCCCGCCAGCAAATTACCGCAAGCGGCTTTGCCATCAATGCCAACACCGTCGGTGGTTACACTCCGGCGCAGTCTGCAAGCGGCAGCCAGATTCCGGTTTTGACTTCGGGCAATCTGGTCTTGGGAGGGGCCAATCCGCAGATAAACGTTACCGGGTCCTACACTTTGACTTTCCAGAGCGGAGTCACGGGCAACATTCAATTTTTCTCTTCAGCAAATTCCTTAACTTCAGCAGGTACTCTGACCCTGGCGGGAGGACTGAACGCCAATAGCGCAACGACAACTGACACGTTGGCTGTTGGCGGAACTTTACGTTTGGCCGACGGCAGTGCCACCTTTCCCGGCTTTACTTTTGCGAATGATTTGAATACCGGAATATTTAGAAGCGGGGATGATATTTTGGATATCTCTACTGGCGGGGTAAGCCGGCTTACCATAACTACGGCTACTTCAACTTTTGCCACTTCAATTGTAGCTGACTCCACCACTTTCATTGTTAACGCCAATGAAAACCGGGTTGGTATAGGCACCGTCTCTCCGACCAGTACATTAGCTGTGGTGGGCGATACGAGGCTAAACGGGGCAGTCAATATAACTGGAACTTTGACTTTAGGTCTTAATTGTTCGGGCATGTCTAATAACGGCACGCTCACCGCTGATGCTTCAGGACAAGTGTTCTGCGATCCGGATGCTGGAGGAGGAGCCTCAACCGGTGATCCCGGAGCCTGGAATCAGCTCTGGGCAGGAGCCTCTCCCGCACTCACCCCCACAGATACCACCGCCGGCATCTTTGTGCGGGCCTCCTCCACCTTTGATTCCACCTTGAGGATCAACGGGGCCTTGTCCGCACTGGCTAATGCCACCTCAACCTTTGCGGACGGCGC
>CAYNFS010000015.1:0-19699 GCA_964396685.1 uncultured Candidatus Saccharibacteria bacterium
GACAAAAACAAAAAATGCATAAAAAACTGATGAAGAAGTCATCGTTTTATGCCAGCTGGCACAAGCAGCCGCAGTATAAGCTTTTCAACTGGCTGCTTTTTGTTTTGATTGCCGGTTTTGTGACCACAATTTTGGTTTCCAAAATTGAGGTTGATTTGAGCACGAGCGTCGGCGTCGTTTCTGACCTCACTCCCCCGTCTGTTGGTGTTACTTATCCTCCCGACGGCGCTACAGTGTCCGGGAGGACGTATATTACCGTTATGTCCGACGATGATTCGGGGCGGATTAGCCAAATGTCAGTATACATTGACGGCAATTTGACGCCTGACAGCTATTTGACTAGTCTCGCGCGAAGTCGGGTTTGGGATACCACTTCTTACGCCCCCGGCCCCCACACCATTTATGCGAAGGTGACGGATCCTTCCGGCAATATTACCACCAGTAAGGTAATCACGATAAATGTTTCAAACGGTTCAGGTGGTACGGACACGACCCCTCCCATAGTACCCGCCAATTTGACCGCTACGGCTGTTTCTTGCGGCCAAGTCAATCTGTCCTGGGCCGCCTCCACTGACCTGAACGGTTCAGGGGTCAGGAGCTATCATATTTACCGCAATGGCGAGATCAAGAACATCGCGGCAGGCCGCACCGCGTTGTCTGACACGGTTTATATTCAATCCTCCGCTGCCCTGACGTATTATCTGACCGCTGAAGATTGGGCGGGCAACAAATCGGCCCAAAGCAATCAAGCAACTGTCAGTACCCCGTCTTGCTCTCAAACCGTAAGCGAGGAGGTGGTGGATAATGTGGCGAACCCATTTTTTCCCAGTCTGGATCGCGGGCCTCTGGGCAAAGCCACAGCCGCGCACGGTTCAAGAAGTGCCATAATTTATCAAAAGCTAAACACCCAGCTCACCCATGACACTTATTTGTACCTCAAGGATGAAGACACCGGTGCCGCATCCAAGTTTTTACTGCACAGCTATCCCGGCTATAACCAAATAGAAGCTGAATATGTTTTGACCGGCCTTACCGAGCTGTGGACTTTGTCTTTTGAAGAAAGTTTGATGGGAAGACTGCAAGTCAACCAATACCAGCTTAGCGGTTCACCCATTCCAACCTCGGCCAGGCTTATTTCTTCCAAATCACTGGGCGATCAGTCCTCTTCTGCCCAATCATTGGTGCGGCTAAATAGCGGAGCGCTGCTGGCAGTTTGGAATGAGGATCGCGGCTACACCGGTCCCGTGGCGGTAGGTTTTGCTTACCGCAGTCCGGGTGGCGTGTGGAGTGTGCAGTTTCCGGTTTATCCCGAGGGAAACTTGAGCAATGTCATGTACCAATCGCAATTTGCCGTCGCCCAGCATCCAGCAGATAACAGCATCTGGGTATTTGACAAACGCGATAGCACCAGTTACATCACGGCTTTTCACTTCACCGAAACACCGGACGGGCTTAATTTAGACTGGATCAACAACGCGTATATTAAAAACGCCCAGTGTGATGTCGCTCAACTCTGGTGCCAACAATCAACTTCTTACTACGACGGCGTAAACGGGCCGGAAGGAGAATTTCCTTTTCTTGTTGCCGCCGCTGACCCGGCCCGCAACGGCATTTTGCTGGCTTATCAAAGCCGGCTTTATCAACTTGTTTATATTGATCCTCTTTACCAGGGCAGTGGCGACAATTGGAACAGCATTTTTCTTAAACAGGCCCCAATTACCATTGCCCAAATCCAGGCGGACGGCAGCAAAACTTTTATGCCCACGCCGGCAACCACAGAGCGGATAAGCGCTTTTGGTTTCTCGGCGCTGTCTGACGGAGGTTTGCATTTGGTTTATCTGCCTGTTAATCATCAAACTTTGACCCGGAACGAGGTGTATGCCACGAGATACTATGCCGGCTCCTGGAGCGTTCCTCATCTGGTCGGGTATGGCTTTTTCAATTTTGACGCAAATGGCGGGCTTCCGCTCGTCTACAGTACCGACAAGCCCCAAATTGCTTTCTTAACCCCTGACCGGATGATCCGCTCATTCAGCTTGGATGGCGCGCCCGGCGGAGATTTGATTGCTCCCAGTGCGGCAGTCACTTCGCCTGCTCAAGGCTCGACTGTCTCCGGCATTGTTACCCTGTCCGCTGACGCTTCGGATAATGTGGCAGTAGCGGGGGTAACTTTCAAATTGGACGGCGCGCCTCTTGCTCCGGAAGATGCTGTACAGCCTTACAACGTGTCTTGGAACAGCGCTCAAACAACCAACGGCTCCCATACCCTCACCGCCGTGGCCCGCGACACGTCCGGCAACACGAGCGAGTCAAGCCCTGTCCTCATAACCGTAAATAACGGCGATGCGATTGCGCCCGCTGTCGTTATCACCAATCCTCCTGACGGTTCAACAGTCAAAACCCAGGTGACAATTTCTGCATCAGCCGCGGATAATGCGGGAGTGACCAAACTTGAGCTTTACATTGACGGCAATCTCGTTTCGCAGAAGTCCGGGAGCTCCATAAGCTACAGATGGAATTCGCGGAAGGCCGGTTTAGGCCCCCATACCATCAAGGCCCAAGCTTATGATGCGGCTGGGAATATCGGTTCTGTTTTAATCACGGTTAGTAGATGAAACAAAATCAAAATCGCGCCATTTTCCACTGGCTTCTTTTTCTCCTGATTTCCGGCTTTGTCACGGCCGCACTTCTTGACAAAATTGAGGTTGATTTGAGCACGAGCATCGGACGCACCGAAACTTCTCCCGATTTGCCGGCGCTGACCGGACAGCTTTTGGCGGCCGCTCAAAGGCGTAATCCCGGCCTCACAGATTTGGCGCAGAAACGGCGCCAAGTTATTCTTGACGCTTTGGACGATGATCCGGAGGGAGTTTTTTTGGCTATGATGCCGGATCAAGTCAGGAGATCTCTTCCCCAACCGGTTCAACAGTTCCTGGAAAGGCCAATTGACGTTCAGGGAGAGTTAATCGTTTATCACATTGATTATGACGACGGCAGAGCTTCGAGGAATATCTACGAGCTCGCTGATATAAATGGCCGTCGGTATAAACTTCATTTCGCTGATCAGGCCTTCCAACTTCTTACCGGCTCAAAAGTCCGGGTTAAAGGTTTTGTCATGGATTCGGAGATTGTTCTGGCGGCCGCAGGAGGGGACATCGGTTTGCAGGTTTTAGCGGCCGCGTCAGAGCTTCCAACTATTGGAGACCAGAGAACCTTGGCCATTTTGCTTAATTTTGCTGATAACACTTCCCAGCCTTTTACTAAAGAGACCATTTATGCCGAGATGTTTACCAACCCGATCTCAACAAATCTTTACGCAAGGGAAGTCTCTTACAACCAAACCTCGTATTCGGGCGATGTCGTCGGTTGGTACACGATAAATTACACGAGCGCCAATGGCGAGTGCGATACGCTCGCATGGGTGACTGCCGCGGAAAGTCAAGCGACCGCCCAAGGCATAGATGTGGCTGGCTACCCCAGAAGGATGTATATATTTCCCCAGATTCCCGGTTGCGGATTTGCCGGAATGGCCACTGTGGGCGGCAACCCAAGCAGGAGCTATTATCGCGGGAATCACGACTCTTACAGGCCAAACGGAAATGTGATGCTGTTTACTCACGAGCTCGGCCATAATCTCGGGATGCATCATGCCAGCGCAATTGATTGCGGCGCCAAAGCAATTGATGTTTATGATAATTGCAACGTGGGGGAATATGGCGATGCTTTTGACCCGATGGGATGGTGGAATTTGTTTCACTATTCCAGCGCGCACAAAGTTCAGCTGAAATGGCTTACCAGTCCTCAAGTCCAGACGGTTACGGCAGGCGGCAATTATGTCATTTTACCCCTGGAGAATTCCGGCGCTAACATTAAGGCACTAAGAATTTCTAAGCCGGATACTGCGCCTGATGAGTATTACATAAGTTATAGACAACCAGTCGGCTTTGATGACGGCATCAATAGCGGTATCTCGGGCGGTGCTAGTATTCATATCTGGCAAAGCACCCAACCTATAGACATCAGGCTTTTGAACCCACGCACCAGATTTATAGATACCACCCCCGCAACGGAGAGCTTTGATGACGCGGCGCTCGCGGACGGTACTATTTTCAACGATGCTATCAACGGCATTAGCATTACCCAACTTGGCCACGATGCAAATTCAGCTACAGTTTCAGTAACGTTCGGGCCTGGCACTTGCGGCCAATACGATCCTTGGGTTACCGTAAGCGGCTCCCAGTCCGGCAAAAAAGGCGAGACCAAAATCTATACTATTACCGTAACCAACAAGGATTCTCTGGCCTGCCCAAACACCACGTTTGCTTTGACAAGCTCGCCTCCTGCCGGCTGGACAGCCAGTCTTTCCCAAAATTCCATTTCTTTGTCACCGGGAACCAGCGGGACGGTAACTCTTTCCTTAACTTCAGCAAGCGACGCTCTTGACGGCTATTACTATGCGACGATTCAGGTTGCGGATATTGCCAACCCGAATCATTCGGCAACTGCAACTGCCATTTATTATGTCTATACTCCGGCAGGCGACTCTACCGCTCCATCTGTGAGAATTTCCCAGCCGCTTGACGGAGCCACAGTCAAGGGTCAGGTAACCGTTTACGCGTACGCCTCCGACAATGTCGGTGTTACAAAGCTGGAACTGTACATAGATGGAAAATTGGTCAGACAGACATCTTCTAGCAGCATTAGCTACCGCTGGAATAGCAATAAAGCAACTAAAGGCTCCCATACTATCCAGGCTAAAGCCTATGATGCCGCGGGCAATGTCGGTAGCCATACTATCGTGGTAACCAAGTAGGCTTTTTGGCTTACTTTAGCCAAAAATTCGAGTTGTGGTTGACAATTTTAGCAAAACAGCGTACACTTAGCTGTTATTTTTTATTTTTTAATGTATAATCAATATGAGTTATATTTATATTAACTTTACAAAAATAAACATGAAATATATTGATATGCGCAAAAAAACAAAAAAGCGCGGGTTTTTACATAATTCATTTAACCGCATGTCTATTTTGAGAAAACTTCTCAAACCCAGCCTGGCCTACATCGGGGTCATGGTTTTGGTTTTGCAGTTGGTGTTGCCGGTAGTGGTTGGGGCGTCAGGGCCGTCCGCAAATTTAGATCAGTGCCGCAATGGAACGGTTTCCAGTCCAGAGGATTGTCTTGATGTCGGCGGCGCTCTGGGTTGGGAGAATGGTAATGCGGGAAGTTCGCAGGCGCATTACATTGAGGGGGAATCTGTTGCCTACCGGGTAGTTATGGAAAATCTTCCTATCGCTACACCAATTACCATTACTTTGGGTTATGATATAAGGCGTAATAGCAAGCATGCTATTGACTATCTAACTCATTATGACCGAATAGCCGAAAATGTTGATCCAACAGATGGAGTTTCGGGAATAGCCGGTTCTCCTAGTACTTTAGCGATTCCAGCACCAAGTTCTGCCGGCTCTCCGATTCCCGGCCAGCCGACTGATAGCTTTAATGCTTTGCCGGCGGGCGAACGGGTAATGAGTCTTTGGAACGGAACCATAACCGGGATTTCTTATGGCAGTCAAGGGAGCCTAACAGATAGTCAATCGGAGACACAAATTGCGGTAACCTTTACGGCTAGTAATTCCACCACTGTTCTTGCCTGGGGTGGTCATATTGGAAGTCGTTTGGATTGGGGAGTGGGAAATTCTGCAGGGGACATCAGCGGCTCGCCTTACCATATGAGACTTATCAGTTGGACGCAAGGTAATCTAGGTCAGCAGGACCGCTCCTTAAGCGCGGGCGCTGTTGAACCGCCACCTCCCCCAGAGGAAGGCACCATTGTCATCATCAAAGACACAGTGCCCAACGGGCCGCAGGACTTTGCCTACACCACAACTGGCGGGCTGACGCCCTCCACTTTCAGCTTGGATGATGATACTGACGGCACGCTTTCCAATACTCAAACATTTAGCAATGTTGCTGTTGGGACCTACTCTGTGAGCGAGACGCCAGTTTCGGGATTTGATCTAACCAACACAAGCTGTATTAGCTCAATTGGAGATACGGAGAGTGCCGGCAGTCTGGAGCTGGATAATGGCGAGACAATCACCTGCACTTTCACCAATACCCAGCGCGGAACAATCATAATCGTCAAGGATACAGTTCCTAATGACAGCACTGATTTTGAGTTTACCAGTCAATCACTAAGTCCAGCGGCATTTACTCTGTCAGATGGCCAGTCCGAGAATTTTAGCGATTTGCCGCCGGGAACTTATGATGTTTCCGAGACCGCGGATCCCGACTACGACACTTTCGCTTCCTGCGACGATCAGAGTAATCCGTCCTCAATCCAACTTGATCCTGGAGAAACCGTAACCTGCACTTTCGTGAATACTATCAAGCAGGGCGGAATTACTGTAGTCAAACTGACCAATCCGCAGTCAAGCCAGGAAAGTTTTGAATTTGATCCCGACTGGGGAAGCAATTTTACGCTCACAGGAAACGGCGATTTTGAGAATTTTCAATTAGATCCTGGGCCATATTCCGTAAGTGAAATAAATGTCCCATCAGGCTGGGATTTGACATCAGCCACTTGTGTTGATCAGGATCAAGATTCGCAGTCGCCGAACAGCATCACGCTTGAGCCCGACGGGAGTGTGACTTGCACATTTGTCAATACTCAACGCGGGCAGATTATCGTGAGCAAGGTGACTGACCCTGAAGGGGCAGAGGCAAGTTTTGAGTTTGAAACTGATTACTCAAGCAATTTCTTCCTCGTAGACGGGGAGCAGGATGAGTCGGAGTTGCTTGAGCCAGGGACTTATTCGGTAAGCGAGATTATCCCTGATGGCTGGGAGCTAACCTCGGCTGTCTGTTCTGATGACAGTGATCCAGAAAGCATTAGCCTTGAGGCAGGGGAGATAGTGACCTGTACTTTTACCAATACCCAGCAGGGTAAAATTATTGTTGAGAAGCAGACTGATCCTGATAGTAGCGAGGCAAGTTTTGAGTTTGAAACTGATTACTCAAACAATTTCTTCCTCGCAGATGGGCAGCAGAATGACTCCGGCTTTTTGAGCCCGGGGACTTACTCGGTTTCAGAAAACGTGCCGGCTGGTTGGGATTTGACCTCTGCCACCTGCAGTGATCAAAGCGACCCGTCAGAGGTCTCGTTGCAGGCCGGCGAAACCGTAACCTGCACTTTCACCAATACCCAGCTTGGGACAATCATCGTAGAGAAAGACATTGTCCCGGATGACGAGGAAGCGACCTTTGGTTTCTTGAGCGAGACTTTAAGCCCCTCGGAATTTAGCCTCGGCGATGGCGGAACGCAAACCTTTGAAAACCTTGAACCGGGAACTTATGATGTAAGTGAGCTTGCCAATGAGGATTACAACACCACCGCAAGCTGCAGTGACGAAAGCGACCCGCAAGAGATTATTCTCGGGGCTGGCGAGACCATAACCTGTACTTTTACCAATACCCTCAAGCAGGGCGGGATTACGATCGTTAAGCAAACTAATCCAGATGAGAGCAGTCAGTCTTTCGAATTTGACCCAAGCTGGGGAGAGAACTTTACTCTTTCTGACGGGCAATCGCAAGGAAGCGGGACCCTAGACCCCGGGGTCTACTCGGTTAGCGAGGTTAATATTCCCTCCGGCTGGTCTTTGACTTCTGCAACATGCAGTGACGAAAGCGATCCCTCCTCAATCAGCTTGGGCCCTGATGAAAGCATTACTTGTACGTTCACCAATACTCAAAACCAAGAACCACCCCCACCTCCTCCTCCGCCTCCTTCAGGCGGTGGTGGGGGTGGCGGGAGTGTCCAGGCCAGCCGGCCCAGCAGTCCCACGAGCATTCCGATTGAACCGCCGGCTCCGCAGGTATTGGGCGAGCAAATCACAGCGCCTCTTCCCCAGCCGGAAGTGGCCGGGGTACAGGAGTTGCCGCGCACCGGGGCAAGCGCTGTGACGTGGTTTGATGCGTTAGTCGGTCTCATGCTGATCGGAGCGCTAGGACTGGCTCGTGTCCGAAGAGAGCCCAGCGTGGAATTTTGATAGTATTCGATTTATAGTAAGTAACAAGCTACACAAAATGCCCCCCATCCGCTCATAAGGTGGAGGGGTTTTTTGTTTCCACGCGCACTTTTCAATTCACTCCCTGGATTGCACCATTTTGGTCGATCGACCAATCCCGTGCAATCAATAGATTTCGCAAAGATCGGCAAAGCTCACCCCTTGACACATCGATTTCGTTTTTAGTAGACTGATTAGTTCTGCCTAAAGCGTTTACGACTCGCCGGCAGAGCAATAAACACGAGGGGGACAGAATGAAAATCGGCTATTTCGTAATGGAAGATCTTTCCGTTGTCATGAAAAATTTTTTGCACGGTTCCGAATTCAGGATCGCGTGGAGCGCGCGTTCGGTCCTTGAGTGCATGTTTTTGCTTGCGGGGAAGTCTGTGCCTAAGCTTTTCCTGTTCGATTGCGGTTTGCGTGTGGAGGGGAGGCATCTGAATAATCTGATTTCCTACGCTAATGGGCGTGGTTGCAGGGTAGTGGCATTGGGCGATTTCCAACTGCCCGACGAGTACCGTTTGCGGCGGTGGGGGGTAAGCGGCGTCCTGCCGCGGACTTTGCGGCGGGAGGAGATTATCTTCTGTTTGACGCAAGTGGCGGAAGGCAGAATCTGCATCAATGTCGGATCCTCCGGCGCAAGCACGGAGAAGATCCGCGGAAATTTCGAGATCACATTGACTCGCCAGGAGATGAACGTTATTGACCTCCTTGCGAAAGGCATGTCCAACAAGGAAATCGCTGGTATCCTCAACTTGTCGGAGGGTACTGTCAAGGTGTATTTATCCCGTTTGTACCGTAAAACGGGCGCGCCGGGCCGCCTTGCCTTGGCTATTATCGCACTAGGGGTGCATTCATATCCCTTCAATCCCGTCAACGGACAAGGGCCGCCTGGCGGCTTGAAGGCATTTTCGTCAGGCTCGGCAATCGGTTTCGGGGGCCTGCCAGAGGGTAAACTGATGCACCGTGTGCAGCCCCTTGAGCGCTAGGGAGCAATCCCCGGCGCTTCTTTTTTTGATTTGAAGCGTTGCACCATTTTGGTCGATCGACCAATCCCGTGCAATCAATGGATTTCGCAAATAATCCCGTCGAGCATCATTTCAGATTGAAATGTTTCTTAAGATCCCGGTCGTCGTCGAGCTGGTCAATTCTAAGAAACCGAATAAATTTCAAAAGGTCTGATTCTTTCAAATATTGAACGGCGGAACCCGGAATAGGGTAAGGCGTGATGAACACGCTTTTTTGCAGTTGGCGAAACCCAAGACTTTTGCAAAAATAGCGGATCTGATTCCTCTGGAGCCTGGATGATTCGGGAATGTCCCAAATCACAATTCGCCATTTCCCATCCCACCTCACGGCTTTGCGGAACTCTATTCCCATTCTTTCCAGAAGGGCCTGGATTTTCCCTTTTTTGGTCAGTTTGATAAATAACTCGTCATTTTCTCTGGAAAGCTCTACTTTACCGACGTGCTCCAGATAAGCAAGCGCTTGGTTCAAGCGCCAGTTGGGTAGATCAGGAATGCCACGCAATTTCCTGAATGACCTTTTCGTTCGAGCGTAGGGAGACGCGAAGAATTCCTGTGAAACTTCTTCCCCAAATCCCAAAAGCAGGTCCAAAATCGCTTTGCTTAACGAATATCCCGGAGGGGGCTGGTACTTTCTTTTCCGTTTTATCATATTGTATCATTTTGGTCGATCGACCAATTTCATACAATCGGGATTTTAAAGGTTTACGGGTTGATTTTCCGCTTGACGAGGGGGCCGTGATCCGTGTCCTTGATTTCAAAGCCAAGTCTTTCAATTTGCTGGCGCAGATTATCGGCTTCTGCCCATTTTTGCGCGCGACGGAGACTCTCGCGCTTCTCCACCAGTTTTTTGATCTCCTCCGGCAGGGGCCTGCGCAATTCTTCCCAAATGGGTCGCAGGGAGAGGCCTAAAATTTTGTCAAACTTGAAAAGCGATTCAAGTTTGGCTTCGGGCGGATAATCTGAACCAATAAGCTCCCAGAGCACGGCCAAAGCTTTGGGCGTGTCCAGATCGTCGTTTATGGCTTCCTCAAATTTACGTTCAAACTCGGCGCAGCCGATTTTGGCCTCCGGGCCGTATTCTAAGATCGTGGAGTAGAGATTGTCCAGCGCGTTTTGCGCCGCACCCAATGCTTCCCAGGTAAAATTGAGCTTTGAACGATAATGGGCTTGAAGTGTGAAATAACGATAGGCAAGAGGGGAGAGCCCCTTGTGTTTCAGATCCTGCAAGGTAATGATATTGCCTTCGCTTTTGCCAATCCTTGTCTCACCAATCAGCAAAAATTCCGAATGCAGCCAGTAATTGGCAAGCGGTTTTCCGGCACTTGCTTCGCTTTGCGCGATTTCGTTGGTGTGATGCACTGGGATATGATCAATGCCCCCCGTGTGAATGTCAAAAGGCTGGCCGAGATATTTTACGGACATGGCCGAGCATTCGATGTGCCAGCCGGGGAAACCTAGGCCCCATGGGGACCGCCATTCCATCTCGCGCTGTCTCCCTCTATTTTTTTCTCCCCCTTGATAAGGGGGAGATGAAGAGGGGGTAGAAAGCTTCCAAAGCGCGAAGTCCGTCGGATTTTTCTTTTCGGGATTGGCTTCCACCCTTGCGCCTTCTTTGAGCCCTTCAATGTCCAGCATGGCCAGCTTGCCGTAGTCTCGCAACTTGGAAGTGTCAAAATAGATTCCATCGGCAGTTTTATAAGTAAATCCTTTTTTTTCAAGTTCGGAAATTAAGGCAATCATTTCTTTGATATGATCCGTGGCTTTAGGCATGCGGTCGGGCAGCAGGATATTAAGCTCGTTAATGTCATTAAGAAACGCGTCAGTGTAATAAGACGCGATCTCCCAGGCGGATTTGCGCTTGGCCTTTGCCGCTTGCTCAATTTTGTCCTGCCCCATGTCGCGATCTCCTGTCAGGTGCCCAACATCTGTTATGTTCATAATGTGTTTGACTTTGTAGCCGTCAAAAAGCAGGGCTCTTTTGAGCGTGTCGGCAAAAATATATGCCCGCAAATTGCCGATATGGGCGTAATCATAAACGGTCGGCCCGCAGGAGTACATTCCGACTGCAGGCAGATTTACGGGCTTGAATTCTTCGAGCTTGCGGGAAAGAGTGTTGTAAAGTTTCAACATTATCCTTAAAACCACTTTCTTGTTTTGAAAATCAGAAGAAGCACAAGAGACGCCAGCACCATGAAACCGCCGACGATCCAGAAGCCATAGGGATTGTGCCGAAGGGGTATTCCTTCAACGCCGACTCCGAAAAGAAACGCGACAAGGGTGGCCGGAATGACGATCGCGGAGAATATGGAAATGCGGCGGGTCATTTCATTGAGCCTATGCGTGGCAAGCGACTGGCTGGTCTCGTGCAATGTATCCGCAGTTTCTTTGAGCGCTTCCAGAATGTCCCAGATGTTTTGGGAGTATTCCAGAAGATCGCGGTAATAAATTTTTGACTGCGCGAAATTTAGATAATCGACTCTGCGGCGGGGCAATTTTTCCAGCACGGAGCGGTGCGTTTTCATCATTTTGCGGAATTCGATGATGTTTTTTTTCATCAGCGTAATTTTGGAAAGCATGTTCAGCTCCCGCGCGTGGAAAATTTTGCTCTCAATCTCGTTTATGTCTTCATTCATATGGTCAAGGATCGGGTAGGAGCGGCGGAACAGGCCTTCCAGGATTTTGTACAGCAGAAACCCGGAGCCTTTCTGCATATATTCTCCCCGCATCCTAGAGCTGTTTTTGGTTTGTTTGAAAAGCTCATCGTGCGTGTGAATTTGGCCATAGTGCGCGGTTATGAGAAATCCCTCGCCAACAAAAAAATCCACCTCGCCCGGGACTATTTCTTGGGTTTGCCGGTTATATACCGGGAAAAGCAGGACCAGAAAATCATAACCTTCTCCATGGTCAATGTGGGGACGCTGCTGGTGCTCGGCCAATGCCTGAAAATGCAGTCCTAAAAAATTGAAATTGTTTTTTAGCCACTTGATTTCCTCTGCCTCGGGATTGACGATGTCAATCCAGCGCAGGTTTTTGGTGTGGATTGTTTGTATCCGCATGGTTTTGTGTTTGGTTTAATTTAATCTCAAATTTGCTGATTTGTCAAAAAAGCCGGCCAGCTTTATAATTAAATTAGCTATGGGAAGAGAACACGTGGCCATTTCAAGGCTGAAACAGGAATTCACCGAAGCCGTGAAAAGACGTTCAGATTTGCCCTTCAGGCCTACTGCCGATGTCAATGCGGGAATTGCAGCGCTGACCAAAGCCCTGGAGACAAAAAGACAGACCAGTACTTTGAGCCCCCAGGAAAACGAGTGGCTTGCGGCAATAGACAAGCTTCAGGAAGAGATCATCAAGTTTAACCAGCAGCCCGGAGGTTCTTCTCAAATCCAAAAATCCCGCGATATGGTGTATAATTTAGGTAAAAGTGTTGTGAGCGAGGAGGTCCGTGATAAATTGCCGCCCATCATTCCAAAGATTTCGGATGAGCAAGCTTCAAAGATTATGGCCGATTTCGGACAGCAGTTTGAGGAAAAGGTGCTTAAAAAACTAAAAAAGCCTTTCGCTCTGGACGGAAGCGCTTTGGGTCCGGATTTCGCCACTGCGGCATCTTTCCCTGGTGGCGGACGCAACCTTGAGGATTACCTTGCACTTTTACGCCCCGAGCGGCCCAATCAACCATTTCAGGATAAGGACAGCCAAATGGATTTGAGCAAAATTCAACATAAAATCGCGGAGTAATATGGAACTGGATAAAAAAATTGACGAATACTCCGAACAGCTCTTTGTTGATTTGGGCTTGACCAATTTGCCGGAAGACCAGAAAGCCGATATTTACGCGCGCGTTCAGGAGCATTTACACAAAAGTATTCAGGAAACTTTGAGGCCGGTTTTGAATGATGCTAGAATGGGTTTGGTAAATGCTGCGCTTGAGCAGGAAAATTATAAAGAGTTAAGGCGTATTTTGAAAAAGTATCCGCAGTACAAAACCAAGCTTGAGGAAGAGGTCGAGAAAGAATTTCAAAATCTAAAGAGCATAATAGCCGAGGAGCAAAAACATGCCGGAGAAACGTGAAAGGTTTGGGGGGCTTGAGGTCCCAGCAAAGAAGGGTTTGGAGACTTCGAGAAAAGGCGACGAGCCTTTAATTCAGGAAGGTGAGATTTCCCCACAGACCAAAGCAAAACCGGAGCAGCGGAGAGTTTCCGGTGCCGCTGCAACAGCTCCCGCAGTTGAGAGAAAAACAGTCCCGCAGATAATGGAGCAGGAAGAGCTCACGGTTGCCCGGCAGATAGTTAATAATCCCGAGGCTTATGACCCTTTTGACGTTCAAGAAGCCATGATCTTACTTCAGCAAGACCGTCGAAACAAAAACGAAAATCCTTCCATGAATGAATGATTTTTTGATCTCAACTGCGGTACTCGTTCTGGCCATATTTCTTTTTGGCGGTATTTTTGTCGTCTGGTACCGCAAGCATTTGCGCCGCCGGCTGGCCGCGCCGCGCATTTTGGATTCGGTCTTTCTGGAAGTTTTGGTGCCAAAAGAAACCACGGTGCTGGACAAAGAAAAAGAGCCAGTCAAAGAAGAAAAAGATATCATCAGCGTGGCCGAACAGCTTTTTGCCACCCTTTCGCATACCGAGTCCCGCAATATCTCAACTTTTCTGCGCGGCCAGGAGCATATAAGCTTTGAGATTGTCAGCGTTGACAAGAAAATTTCATTCGTCATCAATTGTTCCAAAAAACTTCGCGATTTGGTTGAGAAGCAAATTCACGCGCAATATCCGAACGCGCAGATTGACGAAGTCCTGCCGCCGCGCATCATCCAAAAAGGCGGAGCGCTCTCGACGGTGGAACTGGGAATTCAGAAGAAATTTTGGTTCCCCATCAAAACTTACAAAAACATGGAATCAGATCCGCTGAATGCGCTTACTAACAGCCTCTCAAAGCTGGGGAATCTCGAATCCGGAGCTATCCAGCTTGTGATAAGCCCAGCGCCTCTGGGCTGGAGAGGCCGCGTGATGCGCCACGCCCGAGAAATCCAAAAAGGCAAATCAATCCACGCGCATTCCGGATGGGGACAAAAAATCTTGGACGCCATTTTTCAAGGATTATCCGAACTTGGCCGAACCGCGAGATCTACAAAAAACCCCAAAGAGCCATATCTAACCGGGACAAGACCCGAAGACAAGCAGTTCCAGCCTCTAACTCCGCTCCAGCAGGAGGCTGTCAAAAGGCTGGAGGAAAAATCTTCCAAATCCGGCTTTGAGGCAAATTTGAGAATCGTAATATCCAGTCCCACAAAAGAACTTTCCGCAAGCCACTTGCGTAATGCCCTTTCGTCTTTTATGCAATACACCCAGTCGCCTTTCAACGGCTTTCGCACGCTAAGAAAAAATCAAACAGCAGTCGCCAAGGATTTTATTTACCGCAGGTTCAATCCAAAATTATACCGAAAAGTTATTTTCAATACCGAGGAGCTCTCCAGCCTTTTTCATTTGCCCACCAAATTTACCGAAACGCCCAATATCCGCTGGCTTTCCTCCAAAAAAGCCCCCGCCCCGGTTAATATCCCCCGCGAGGGACAGCTTTTGGGGGTCAACCTCTACCGCGGGGTCAAAACCGAAATTCGGGTAAGCCGCGACGACCGCAGGCGGCATATGTACGTTATCGGGCGCACCGGCACCGGCAAGTCGGAATTTATGAAAAATCTCGCCATCCAGGACATCAAGAACGGCGAAGGAATGGCGGTAATTGATCCGCACGGCGATTTGGTGGAAGATCTTCTCCAGCACATTCCCAAGAGCCGCGCCGAGGACGTGATCTTGTTTGAGCCTTTCGATATGGCGCGTCCCATGGGGCTAAACATGCTTGAAGTTAGAACAGACGAAGAGAAAGACTTTGCCGTGCAGGAAATGATTGAGATTTTTTACAAGCTTTTCCCGCCGGAGATGATAGGGCCCATGTTTGAGCACAATATGCGAAATGTGATGCTGACACTTATGAGCGACAAGGAGTATCCTGGCACCATCGCCGAAATCCCCCGCATGTTCACTGATCCCGAATTTCAGCGCTATAAATTGCAAAAAGTCAAAGACCCGGTGGTGCGAGCTTTCTGGGAGCAGGAAATGGCCAAAACCACGGAGTTTCATAAATCCGAGATGTTAGGATACCTGATCTCCAAAGTCGGCCGTTTCGTTGAAAACGAAATGATGCGCAATATCATCGGCCAACCCCGCTCGGCTTTTGATTGCCGGCAGGTGATGGACGAAGGCAAAATTTTGCTCGTCAATCTTTCAAAAGGCAAGACCGGCGAGGTAAACTCAAAGCTCTTGGGCCTGATAATCGTGTCCAAACTGCAGATGGCCGCTCTCTCCCGCGCCGACGTTCCCGAATCTCGGCGTTCGGACTTTTATCTTTACATAGACGAGTTTCAAAATTTTGTCACAGACAGCCTCGCCACTATCCTCTCGGAGGCTCGCAAATACCGTCTAAGCTTGATAATGGCGCATCAGTACACGAGCCAGCTTGTGCATGAGAACAATACCAAAATTCGCGATGCCGTGTTTGGCAATGCCGGGACAATGATTTGTTTTCGCATTGGAGTTGAAGACGCTGAAATCATGGGCAAAGAGTTTGCTCCGGTTTTCAATGAGTACGACGTCATCAATATAGACAGGTTCAACGCTTACGTGAAATTGATGATAAACGGCACAGCATCAAGGCCTTTCAACATGCAGACTCTGCCGCCGCCCGAGGGAGGATCTGTGGAAACGGCGTCGGCCGTGAAACAACTGGCCAAACTCAAATTCGGCCGCGCGCGCGCCGAGGTGGAGGCCGATATTCTGGAGCGCTCCCGGCTTGGCCAGCCCATCCCCAAAGTCCCCGGCATTGAAAGAACGTTTTAGTTGCGCGAGGCTTGGCGGCGTGGTATAATGCTTTTTGCCGAGATTTTGAATCAATTTTGGACACAAACTACAAAAATTAAGATAAATATCATGGATAAACTTTCGAATTTGGCGCTTTTGGCGCAAATGCTGGAAAGCGCCGAAAAAAACATTCAATCAGCCAAACAGCTTCTGCGCGAAATTATGGGGGAGCGGCCCGCTTTCTCCAAGGTGGCCGAAAAAGCAAAGGTTCTTTCGATAAGCGCCGCAGGCCGCGTCATAGAAGGCGTTTTTGACGGGCAGAATATGGTGGGCCCTGACGCCAAGAAATATCCGGTACCCGCGAACTACGCCTCCAAATCCAAGCTCGTGGAAGGAGACGTTCTCAAACTCACAATTGCCGAAGACGGGTCGTTTATTTATAAGCAAATCGGGCCGGTGGAGCGGGTGAAGAAGATCGGGGTCTTGACGCAAATGGAAAACGGCGAGTACCGGGTGCTGGCCGAGGGCAAAACTTACAAAGTGCTTTTGGCCTCTTTGACGTATTTTAAGTCCGAGCCGGGAGACGACGTGACGGTCGTGGTACCCAAGGATCAGGACGTAGAATGGGCGGCTGTTGAGAATGTCATCAAAAAGGGTACAGAAAATCACGTCCAGCCGATAGCCGACACTGACCCCGACCAGGATTTGGAACTGCATGATTAGGCTTTTCTATCAGGCAGTGCGCTTCTTGGGCATCGGGTTTCTCAACACGGCCGTGGATTTCGCGGTTTTGAATTTTTTTGCGACACTTTTCGGCATCTATCAGGGCTTGGCCGTTGGCCTTTTGAATATCGTATCTTTTACAGCGGCGGTCATACACAGTTTTTTTTGGAACAAATACTGGGCCTTTGCCGAAAGCGCTGATACTGGGTTTTTCAGGAATGTCTTCAAATTCGCGGCCGCGGCAATTCTCGGGGTCGCGGTTTTGGCGGCCGTGATTTGGGGCTCTAGAGAGCAATTCGGCATTGGGTACTATTTGGGGCTTCTGGCGGTTTTGGCAATTGGCGAGATTATTCTCTGGAAAGCATTCAAGATAGTGGTGGCAACCGGGCCATCGCAAGCAAAGCAGGAGCTTTTGCTTTTCGTCGTCATAAGCATTGTCGGAACTTTGATAAACAGCGGGCTCGTGGTATTGCTTACGCGCAACATTGAACCCATGTTTGGGATAAACCGCGAGCTGTGGCTCAATCTCGCCAAAGCGGCCGCCACCGCCATCTCGCTCGTCTGGAATTTCCTGGGGTATAAGCTGGTTGTGTTTAAGAGGTAGTCCGGTTGGTGGTCATTGCGAGGAGTCTGCGACGAAGCAATCTTATTATCTTAAAGATTGCCGCGCTCCCCGCAGGCTTGCTCGGGGTCCCTCGCAATGACATATAACTATGTTATCTCTGTCATTGCGAGGAACGAAGTGACGAAGCAATCTCATGTTTTCATGCAAGAAAAAGAATTTTGCGTGTACATCATGACAAACAAGCATAACACTACTTTATATACCGGAATCTCAAGCAATTTGAAAGGCAGGGTCTGGCAGCATAAACAAAAACTAGTTCCCGGATTTACCAAAAAATACAATATCAATAAGCTAGTTTATTACGAATCTTGTGATGATGCTTATACCGCCATTTCTCGAGAAAAACAGATTAAAGCAGGTTCGAGACAAAAGAAGATCGAGCTGATTGAAAAAATGAACCTAACCTGGAAAGACCTGTACGATGATTTATGAGATTGCCGCGCCCCGATCAGAATCTGGGCTCGCAATGACGTAATTCTAAACTGTCATTGCGAGGAGTCTCAAGACGACCTGTCCGCCGCAGCTTTAGCGAAGGCGGAAGCAATCCCAGCTCTTGCATCGGCCTTCGGCTTATGCTATATATAATTATCAACTAAGGTCGAATTTTAGTTAATTTTAAGCATAATTAAGCCAAATTCAAGCAAAAACACCATGATTAAGGCAATTTTTCCAAAACAAAAAGGCTTTACTTTGATAGAAATTTTGGTCGTAATCGGGATTATTGCGGTCCTCGCCACAATAGTTCTTATCGCCATTAACCCCGCGCGTCAATTCGCGCAGGCGAGGGATTCACAACGCACGAGTAATGTAAACGCAATTTTGAACGCAATTGGTCAATATATTGCTGATAACAAGGGCACGGTCCCTTCAGAGATTACGAGTACGGATCAAGATATTAGTAAGCTTGAAGCAGATCTTTGCTCAACAATTGTTTCTAAGTATATGTCTGCTTTGCCCGTGGATCCCGGTGTTGATCCAGATGGTGTAGGTGCGCTTGGTAAAGGAGAGTCAATCACCGACTGCACAATTAGCTATGATACTGGATATGATGTTGTCCAGGATTCCGGTAGCGGCCGGATAACAGTGAGTGCACCAACTACTGAGCCAGCAATTCCTAGAATCACCCCAATCGAAGTCACCAGATAAATTGAAAAGCTAGAATTTCCAAAAGCCCCTCGCCCGTCTCGGGCGGAGGGCTTTTGATTTTAGTAGCGGGATTACCTCTCCGCGTCTTTTTGTCATTGCGAGGAGTCCCAAGACGACCTGTCCGTTGTAGCTTTAGCGAAGGCGGAAGCAATCTTACTGTCTTAGAGATTGCCGCGCTCCCCGCAGGCTTGCTCGGGGTCGCTCGCAATGACAGACATTTTCGTGTTTTTGTCATTGCGAGCGAGCGAAGCGACCGAAGCAATCTCATCGGCAACATTGCCCCTAAGTGATATAATGGTTTCAGAAACGCAAAGGAGGCCGTGATGAAATTACAGGAATTATCTGATGAGCAGCTTGCCTGGCGCCTGCTCGGTTCTTTACATCGGATCCATTCGGCAGCGGGCGTAAGTATGGGCAGAAGCCAGTGCTCAAGGATTTTGGAAGCGGCGCTTCTTCTCATCCCGATGGGGGGTTTTGAGGGCGAGGAGCTTGCGGGCTGTAAATGGATCGATTTTTTGGATGAAGCCAACAACCGGAAGAGAAAAAAGCGTCCGGAGCAGACAGAAATGTTTATCGCACAAAAGGACGGAATAAAGTATTTATCAAGTCAAGCGCTTGTGCTTCTGCTCTTGCGGGAACTGAACAAACTGTATAGGGAGAGCCAAAATCACCCGAAAAGGCTCGGCGAGCTCCACCTGGAGCTTGAAAGAGATATCGTCAGAGCAGCTCTCACTTTGTTGCCCAGACCGCCCAAGGTCAGAGGTGCAGGTCTCCTCGAACTTTTATTAGAGGCCGATGAAAGGTTCCGACAGACGGTCCAAAAAATGCGTTAAGGCGTCAGTCGTCCGCGACTGCCGCTTTTTTTTGCAAAAAAATAACCTGCGCGTTCGTTGCGAACACGCAGGCCGGCGGTTATTGCACAATCCCGGGGGACCAAATCCCCAAGCTCACTGAGTCGATGAGGCCGTAGGGCACGGTGATCTTTTGGTCGGGTTCGCCGACCAGAATTTCCACGCTGTCGTGGTTTGTAAACTTAACCGTCCCCTGCACAACTCTCTGAGCCTCATCTGTCTGCCATTTGAGGACAATCTCCACACTTTTGCCCTCAAAGGCACAAAAAAGTTGCTGATAGATATCTGGCGCAGTAGCCATCCTTTCCTCCTTAGATTTATTTCCAGCCAAAGCTCCGGGACTTGGACTCGAACCAAGATTACCAGATTCAGAGTCTGGCGTCCTACCATTAGACG
>CAYNFS010000016.1:0-19205 GCA_964396685.1 uncultured Candidatus Saccharibacteria bacterium
CGGAAATCCATTACCTGTAATGGCAAATCTTCAACCAAATTATGTCATTGAACCCAAATTTTTTCATAATATGAGAAAGAATATATTTTTATGGTCACTCTATGACTTTGCGAACTCGATCATTATGATTGTGTTCCTTTTTTATTTCTCCCAATGGCTTGTCGTTGATAGTGGCAAACCTGACTGGTGGTATAACGCAACGCTTATAGTATCATCGCTACTTTTTATATTAACGGCTCCTGTTGCGGCGCAAAGGCTTGATGCGACGAGTCGTAAGCTTGCGGGTGTTCGCGTTACGTCAGTAATCATGTTTATTTTCTTTTTTTTCACGGCATTGGTTATGCTCTTTGTGCCATCCCAAGCACTTTTTGCAACAATACTCTTTACACTCGCTTTGTATTTTTATTTGATGAGTTTTATTTATTACGTGCCAATGATCAATGACCTTTCTACTGATGTAAACCGAGGCTGGATTTCTGGATTGGGGATGGGAGCAAACTATATCGGGCAAGTTTTTGGTCTTCTCGTAACGCTACCGTTTGCTACGGGAACAATCGAGCTTTTCGGCGCGCCCGGTCGCGCCCAGACCCTTATTCCCGCAATCATTCTGTTTGCGATCTCTGCTCTTCCACTACTTCTTAAATACAAGGAAACTACAAAGGAACAGGTTATTACAAAAATGAACATTAGTGACGAATATGCAAAGGTACTTCAAACCGTTAAAACCGTTTTCTCAATAAGAAATCTTTCGCTGTTATTCATTGCGTATTTTCTTTTCAGTGACGCACTCTTAACCTTTTCAAATAATTTTCCCATATTTCTTGAAAAGGTTTTCAGCGCTTCGGATAGCATTAAGACATATCTCACGGCTGGAATTCTCATTCTTTCCGGCGTGGGTTCACTTATATTCGGAAAAATAGCAGATAAAAAAGGAACTAAGTTTACGCTTTACACCATTCTTGCTTTTTGGATTGTTTTCTTTCCGGTACTCGCATTTGCGCCATCATTTACCGTAGCCATTATTATCTGTCTTATTGCAGGATTGTTTTTTGGGGCGACATGGGGCGTAAGTAGGGCAATGGTGTCAGAATTTACGCCGCGAGAAATAGAGGCGCGATCATTCAGTTTTTATACGCTCGCGGAACGCTTTGCGACCTTTATCGGTCCGATTATGTGGAGTGTTATCTTGGTAACTACGGCGAAAAGCGGAAACACAAGTTATTCATATGCGCTAGTGGGTATGGGAGTTCTCGTACTTTTCGGACTTTTGGTTTTGAGAAAAATAAAATCAGCAGGTAAATAGGAAAAATTCTCGACCAAGATTGTATATAGTGTTTTAGGAGAATTTGCCGCCAAAGAAAAACTCAAAATTGTTAATTTCCAATTCGAACCCGCCCAAATTTTTTATCCTCCCGACCCGAGCCCGCCGTAGGCGGGCGAGGACAAAATTCCGTTCGAGCTATTTCAAGAATACTCCAAAGGCGGGCAGGCACGAATCCACCCCAACAACAGACCCCTTTGATGACCGGGAAGCCTCCGCCTTCATCCGCCTTAGGCGGACTTCGGAAGGACAGGTCCAACAGTTCCGAGCCACGAGGTTTACCGACTCACCTATGGCTATATCCAAAAAATCGCCGAAATGGCGATTTTTTGGTATGATTTGGGTAAATGAAAAACACACAGCCTTTAACTAAACTGGAAAGCGAACGAGTTTTACAAGTTTTACGAAACTATCATTTTACTTTGGGAAAAATAAATCTTCAAAAAAATCTGATTGCAAACAATAACAATGTATTTATTGTAGATGCAAAAGGCAAAAAATATGTTTTGCGAGAATCGCAACCGCAAAAATCTTTTCAGCATTTGAAGTTAGAAACGGCTGTATTGCGTTACTTGAAAAAGAGAAAATTTAGATTTACGCCTTATACCATCGTAAATAAAAAGGGCCAAGATATAACCATCTATAAAGGCAGGTTTTATACACTTCAAAACTTCATGCCGGGAGAAACATGTGCGAGTTGGAACAATTTGACCAGATTTAATGAAAAGAAATTGGCCAATTTTTTTATCACTTCTGCAAAATTTACTAGGGCTATTGCAGGATTTCGGACAAAGCTAAAGATTAAAAACAAACCCGTTTACCAATATGTCAAAAATGGTAGAAAGCCTTTCAGCTCGATGCTTAGAAAGATGCCAGCTTCAAAGGTCAAGACATTCCTGAACAGCAATAAGCATTTTGTTTACGAATTTGTCCGAGAAAATAAAAAGGAACTTGACCGAGTTAAATATAATGGCCTTCCAAAACAGATTGTGCATTTTGACCTACACCCGGGCAATGTAAATTTTTCCGGCGACAAAGTTTCGGGAATTTTTGACTTTGACTGGGTTCGCTTTGATAGCAGAATTTCTGATTTAGCGGGTACTATCGGCCAATCCTGTTATCGTTATCGAGGAATCAATGGTGGAATTTATAACAAGAAAAGAATCAAGATTGGTCTTGCGGCTTACCGAAAAGCTTACGGCAAAAGTGAATTTGATTTAGAATGTGAAAACAGGCTGATGAAGGTGGCCTTGAAGGGGTATATGTTTTTTCAGCTGCTTTGGACAATGGAGTGGTATCTGCACAATCTCAAAGACCCCAAGGCAATGGAATTTATGGGGCATTCTCTAAAAGTGTTAAAGTTAAATGATTATGACTGGTTATTCTCCTGAAAATCCAATACCAGAATCGGAAAGAAAAGAGCGGGAACTTATTAGCGTAGTTTCTGATTTTGAAGATGAGAGGGGCGAACACCCGACGATAGAAATTGATAAAAATCCACCAGCCCTGCTCCTCTTTGATATTGACGGCACTTTAGCAGATGCGAAAAGTATTCACGGACAGGCCATAGTTTCTTTGTATGGTGACAAATTCAAAATAGATGGGCTAACGGATGAAAAATTTCGTCAAAAGTTCATGCAAGACTGGTTTTCCAATTTTGGAAAAGGCGACCGGGAAGAGCACGAATTACTATTAGCAAAATACGGCATTAACTTTTCGTCCGAAGAGGAGAAACAAAGAGCCGTAGACGGCCTCGTTCTTGAATATGGAAAGAAATTCGAAGAGGTTTTGGCTAGTATCCCTAATGATGAGAAGGATAAAATGCTGTTACCCGGCGTGAAAAGATTCCTTGAAGCGGCAAAATCGAATCACATTCCATCTGCAATTGTAACGGGTAATGTTAGAAGAACTGCGGAAGCCATTGTAAAGCATTTAGGGTTAGCCAAGTATTTTATCACAGGCGGTTACGATGACGACCCTGGCGTTACATCTGAAGGAATGAGGAGAGCCAGTATTCTAAAATCTACAATAGAAAAATGCAGGGCAAAGGGAATCGACTTGCCGCCGGAGCAGGTGGCAGTTTTTGGCGATACGCCAAAAGATTTTCATGCTACTCTCGATTCTGAAAGTAAGCCGAAGGTATTTTTGTTTGCAACAGGAGATGTCAGGTTTTGGGATTTAACTTCAGTGAAAGACGCAAATACCGAAAAGCGGCCATATTTAATACTCCCAAAATTATCAGGAATAAAAATTAAAGAGTTTTTTGAGAGTTTAAGAAAGCGTTAATTTCGTGCCCCGATATGACTGATTCAGAAATAATCAAAATAGTTGCAAATAAAAATAAGCTCGTTTTAAACCGTGAACCCGCCCGTTTCACGAGCGGTTTTGTTAATCATGTTTATGATTTGGATAAATTTGTCTTGAAAATTGAAGATGGCTCAGAATATTACAAAGGAATTTTAAAGCCTCAAGGAGCAGTCCTGGGTAAATTGATTAACGCTGGCGCCAAAGTTCCGAAAGTATTTGATACGGGAGACCTCGAGGGCCGCTTTTATGTGCTTATGGAAAAAGTACCGGGAACTAATTTATCCTATGATTGGCTCAAATTTAATTTGGTCGAAAAAGAGAGTTTCATTGAACAAATCGCTCAACAAATGCAAATTTTTCATTCCATCAAATTCGATACCTATGCGATCACGATTCTGGCCAAGAAGCGATTTAAAAATCTCCGGGATTCAGTCGCCAACTTTGTCAATTTTAAGAAGATCGATAAAACAAAATTAAAAAAAGAATTTGTCGCAGATGTCGAATTTTTAGAAAGTTTTTTTGAGAAAAATATGCACATTTTAAATGAACACAATACAGCCGTTTTGGTTCACACGGATATTTCTCTGGAAAATGTATTTTATCAGAGTAACAAAATAGCCGGGATAATTGATTGGGATTGGGCCTGCCAAGCGCCCAAAGATTACGAACTCTGGGAAATTTCTGATGCTTTTTATAATCCCAAGAGAAGAGTCGAGGATCAGCTCAAGCCCTTTTATGAAGGCTACCAAATGACAGAGGAATTTGGATTCTTAAAAAAATATTATCCGGCTATGTTTGCGACACCGAATCTCATCAACAGGATTAGGATATTCATAATGGACGATCTGATTGATAGATTCGTATATTATCAAAATGGCAAGGCGACAGAAAGCCTTTTGGTTGAAACTCAGCGTCAAATTAAAGATTTTTACAAAGAAGACTGGCTAAGCAAGTGCCTGAATTACTGACAAAAAAACTCCCTAAGTTAGGCTTAGTGAGTTTTTTTTGTTTTCTCTTAAGCGAGTCGCACTGTTTTATCCTTGATCACCAGTTTACTTTGCAGGTTTGACAGCAG
This sequence comes from uncultured Candidatus Saccharibacteria bacterium, assembly GCA_964396685.1. Lineage (GTDB taxonomy): Bacteria > Patescibacteriota > Doudnabacteria > UBA920 > 2-01-FULL-46-14 > CAYNFS01. The sequence goes on from CAYNFS010000016.1 coordinate 4,704, forward strand.
TTCCTGTTTTTCTATTCCCGTGCCTTCCGTAAGCAAGTTTATGCTACAATCAGGGTATGAGCAATCGAAACAAAACCAAAGTGTTTATTGATGGGTCCAATATTTTCCATGCCCAAAAGAAACTTGGGTGGCTCGTGGATTGGACAAAAGTCAAAAATTATCTTGAAGAAGATTACGAGATCGTTGAGTGGAGATATTACATCGGCATAAAAGATCAGGATCCGGGCATGCAAAGTTTCTTGAGATACTTGAACGCGATAAATATCAAGGCAATTACCAAGCCATTGAAAAAGATCGCTCTGGATTCAGGGGATACCCATTTTGAATTGACTGGCCACAAGTATATTTACAAGGCAAACTTTGATGTGGAAATTACCGCGGACATTCTATTGGATCTCGGGGGAGTAAATGAGGCCATTCTTTTCAGCGGGGACAGTGATTTTGTGTATCTCATTAAGCGGCTAAGGGATTTGGGCAAAAAGATGACTATCTATTCGTCGCGCAAAACTATTTCTTGGGAGTTAAAGTTGGAAGCCGCAAAGGTTATTTATCTTGAAAATCTCAAAGATAAAATAGCAAAGCGATAAAAAACCTACGACCCCCTTCGGGGCCGTAGTTCTGTAAACTATTATCATCATATATTAGAGATTGACGTTTGTCAAGGCTTTCATGAAAATCTATATCTTCAAAACCAAATTCTTGCGCGATAAACGAATTCAGCGCGAGATTGAAGTTCCGGAGAATTTTTCGCTCTATAAGTTAGCGGAGGCCGTCATCGGCTCATATGACTTTGACTTTAATCACGCTTTCGGTTTTTTCAGCAATATTAGCGAAAGCCGCTATTTTGATTCTGAAAGAAAATACGAACTTTTTGCTGACATGCAGAATGAGGGCATTGAGCCAACCGGCGCGGGAAGCGTGGAGAAAACGAAAATTTCCAAAGTTTGGAAAAGCATCGGCGACAAAATGCTTTTCTTGTTTGATTACGGCGACAACTGGCTTTTTGTGGTTGAGCTTATTGGGTTTGGCAAAAAAGAAGACAAGGCAAAATATCCGCGCGTTGTAAAGAAAGTCGGAAAAGCCCCGGAACAGTATCCGGAGATTGAGGAGTAGGTGATACCTAAGCTTTGAAGTTTGGAAAAATAAGAAACCCCAAAACGGCCCGCGACTCCTTTTGGAAGTCGGACAGATCAAGAAGTTAAGAATGTATTTTGCGTAGTTTCGTATATCTTGTTCCTGTTGTTCGATCACGTCAGCGTCTTTTCCTCCCAGCCCCGCTTTCCAGAATTTGACAACATTTTCATTATTTATTAAAATAATAATGTAAATAGACTTATCATTATTATTCATAATTATGCATGGAAAACAACCTCAAATAGTTTCTATTACGCGACAGGGGCAGGTTACGATTCCTCAAAATATTCGCCGGGCTTTCGGCATCAAGACGGGGGTCAAGGCCGTGATTTGGAGAACAGGAGATAAGATTGTGGTGGAACCAAAGCAAAATTTTTGGTCTCTGGCCGGCTCCCTTAAAACCAAAATCAAGCTCAGCGACAGGCAACTCAAGAAAGCGCGCTTAAGCTTTGCTAAAAAATGGGCGCATCAATGATCGAGATTCTCGATACCAACGTTTTGGTGCGTTTCCTTGTGGGAGATGTCCCCAAACAGAAAACGCAGGCTGAACAATGGTTTGCCGAGGGTCAAAAAGGCAAGCGCGATATCGTGGTCAATCTTCTGGCTGTGGCGGAGGCAGTATTTGTTCTGGAAAGCTTTTATAAGCAGTCTCGCGCCAAAATCGCCGCAGCAATGAAAATCTTTTTGAGCCAGCGCTGGCTACAGATTTTTGAGCGCGAAATTTTGTTAGAGGCTTTGACGTTTTATGAACAGAAAAGACATTTTGTTGACAGTTATCTGATTGCATGGAGCCGGCACAACCACGCTGGAATTTTGACTTTTGACAAGAAATTGTAAAAATTGGCGCATACAGGGTAGCGAAAGTTTCAAAAATAAGCTGCTGAAAAATAAAGGGATTAAGAACTCTTTTACTCCGGTAGTACATTCCGACTCCGCTCGATGACTACGGAGGCAGTTTTTTTGGTTCGCCTATCCGCCGCAGGCAGGCAACGGACTGTCGCTATAACAAATTTGCTGAAGACACATCAGAAGCTCCAGCTTTTCAAAATTGTGACTTCTTGAAGGACAGGGAATGATATTGTTGAAAACTCGCCAGGACTGGGTGGTAAAAGTAGTTAATCAGACTTTGACAGGTTCTTGGAAAGGATTAAGATAAATTCACTATGCTCATAAGAAAATGTGACATCTGCAAAAAGACAATTAAGGATCGAGATGACAGGGTTACCGCAGGTTCAGGGTGGGATAGCAAGGAGTTTTGCATAGGTTGCGGCCGACCTGTCATCAAATTCCTGCTATCAAAAAGTTTGATAACCAAGACCGAATTTGATAAGCTGAAACTGGCTTGATCGTAAACTATGGAACAAAAAGAATTGGATCAAATTAAAAAGGTGGTTCAAGAGGCCGTGACAGAAGGGTTTTCGCAAATCTGGGATGACAATTTGGAGCCGTCACTGAACCAGTTGCACGGTGCAGTTGCTCAACTACCTACCAAAACCTACTTGGATGACAAGTTGGCTGATTTGGAAGGCGGTTTGTTACCTAAGCTTCGCAAGGAAGACGAAAAGATCAATCGTTTGGCCGAGATGCTCAAAGAGAAAAAAGTGTTGAGCGAAAGCGATATTGCTGAACTACAAAGACTGCAAGTTTTTCCGAAATAAATGTGGTTTAAGTCATGGTATGAAAATCGCCAAAAAGGCGGTTTTTTGGTATACTTGACGCAAGATGGATGAAATTAGAGTTATTGAAAACCCGATTCGCCTAGAAGAACTTCGGGCTATTGCCATAGAGCGATTTGGCGAGATGGTAAAGGCGGTCGTGGACATTGAGAAAGGGATTATGGCAATCGGCGGCGAGCTGCATGCTGATGAAGAAGCGGTGCTTTTGGACCAGGGCTCACGCCAGCAAGATTTGTGGGGCATTAACATTTACGTGAATGAGCCTCGCGAGTCGTGGATAGAGTTTGATTCAATGATAAATTTGCGGCCAAGTCAGGGTAATCGCTCCCGACGCGTGGAAAGTATGGAGACGCAAAAGAAAATTAAAGAGATCGTGAATAGGCTGATTGCATGACTTTTCATAAAGATTTATCGCAAGGCCGATGGTTTACTCTGTCTCTTGCGGAACAGCTGGGAAACGCCGGCAGTGAATTGAACAGAGCTATTTCTTGGAAGAACCGGGGCGACAATTCTAAATTTAATGCGGCGCTGGAGAGATTTTTTGAGTTGATGGATCTCACTCTTGCTGACCCGCGATGGACAGGTGCAAGGCGCCGTGAATTAGCCAGGGTTCGGGAGCAGGCCGGGGAAGAACTTTACCGGCCGGGCGGACCGAGGCTGGACTTGCAGAAATATTTTGATCAGTTTGTTATTTTGGCCCGATACAAAAAATAGCTCATTTTCCAAATCGCCCTAAGGGCGGTTTTTTGACTGCTTGGCCGCAGGTAAGGTATGATTGGATAAAGAAAATCATGGGTAAAGAGCAAAAAGAGTTTTTGGAAGATGATACCAAAGAGCCGGTAAAGCACCTGGTGGAGCACCGTTTGCCCTGGCTTATTTTGGGGCTTTTGGGCGGGATTTTTACGTCAATAATAGTTTCTAAATACGAAACGATTTTGTCGGCAGATATCAGGCTGGCGTTTTTTATTCCCATAATTGTCTATATGAGCGATGCCGTGGGAACGCAAACCGAGACGATTTATATCAGACATCTTAGAAAAAGTGGCGCCAACTTTTTAAGATACATTTTGAAAGAAACGGCTCTGGGTTTAAGTCTTGGGGCGATTTTTGGTTTTGTGATCGGACTTTTTGCTTCGTATTGGCTTGGGTCTTTTGAGATCGGGCTAACCGTTGGTTTGACAATGTTTATAAATGTTACTTTGGCCCCGGTTTTGGCAACACTCATCCCAACACTTTTATATAAAGAGCACAGCGATCCGGCACTTGGCTCCGGCCCGCTTGCGACCATTATCCAAGATTTGATCAGCCTTTTGATATACTTTGTGGTCGCTGCTGTTATCGTATTTTGATATGCTGGGTGTAAGGATTATGGCTAAGCCTTATGCAATCGCAACCAGCAATGAAGCATTTAAGCAGTTGGCTAAACAGCCGATCGCTTTTTTTTCTGCGGAATACGCGTTTGACGAAAATCCACCCATCTACGCGGGTGGTTTGGGAATTCTTGCCGGCGATTATTTGCTGGAAGCCAGCGAGCAGGGCCTGCCGGTTGTCGCGTTCGGCCTTTTTTACCGGCGGGGATTTGAGATTTTTCAGCGCAGTTCTGCGGCGAATAATTTTCTAACCGCACCTTCGCCGTTAGGTTTTGAGCTGCTTAAAGAAAAAGAGGGAAAATCGCTCTGCATCAATGTTGAACTGGATGACAGGACAGTATGCGCACAGGTTTGGTTCAAAGCTTACGGCACGGTGCATCTTTTCCTTCTGGATACCAATCTTGAAGAAAATTCGTCCACGGATCGCGAGATAACTGCGAATCTTTACCCCGGTGATTTTCAAACGCGTCTTTTGCAGGAAATCGTTTTTGGGATTGGTTCAGTCAAGCTTTTGCGCAAATTAAATATCACCCCTTCGCTTTATCATTTGAACGAAGGCCACAGCGGTTTTGTCGCCCTGGCCTTGGCGATTGAATATCTGCATGATCATCCGTCAGAAAAGAATTTTACGAAAGCTCTCGACGCGAACAAGTCAAAAATCATGGCCACGAAACATACGATCCTGCCCGGAAGCGGAATTTTTTTCACCCGCGAAGATTTCCGCGGCGTCTTCGACGGCTATCTTCGCCGGCACAAAGTCAGTTTTGACGATTTTTGCTTAATCGGCGCGTGGGAAAAAAACCCCGACGTGTTTAGCATGACCAAATTTTTCCTGCGAAGTGCTTGCAGAGCAAACGCGGTAAGCCGGGCGCATGCTTTTTTTGAAAAAGAGACGCATCCCCAAAGCGCGCTTTTTCCCATTACCAACGCGATTTATCTTAAACGTTGGCGGGCGCAAGAGTGGGCAGGTAAAAACAGCGCGAATCTTTCCGGGCAGGAGATTTGGGACTGCCGGCAGGTCTTGCGGCAAAAACTTCTTGACTACGTAAACGAAAAAACCGGCGGCAGGCTGCGCTCCGACGTTTTGACCGCGGTTTGGGCCAGAAGGCTGGTGGCCTACAAAAGGCCTCTGCTTTTATTCCAAAATCCTCACAGGCTCGTCAATCTTGTGAGAGATCCGAAAAGGCCTATCCAGTTTATCGTCGCAGGCCTGCCGCATGCCGCGGATGAGGAAGGGATCAGCTTTTTGAAACAAATAATCGCGGAAAGCAGGAAACCGCAATACAAGGGCAGGGTGGTTTACCTTCCCGATTATTCATTGCAGTCCGCCAAAGAGTTGGCAAGAGGAGCAGACGTGTGGCTCAATACGCCTCAACGGGGCAACGAGGCGTCGGGAACGTCGGGCATGAAGGCCTCGCTCAACGGCGCTTTGCAGTTTTCCACGCTGGACGGATGGGCTCTGGAAGTTAAGCTTCCCGATTTCGGCTGGGTTTTGCCGGAGGAAAATATCGAGGAAGAGGTGTATAATATATTCGAGGGCCAAATCGCCCCGCTTTTTTACGAAAGAGACGGCAAAGGATTGCCCTCCCTCTGGATCGAAAAGATGAGAAAAGCCATAGACACGATCACGAGGCAATTTTCCACGAAAAGAATGCTGGACGAATACTTCACAAAACTTTATTTCCCAAAAACATGAATTCATTGCGGATTTTATTTGTCACAACGGAAGCCGAGCCTTTTGTCGCAGTCGGGGGACTGGCCGCCGTGATGCACGCTCTACCCGTAAGCCTAAAGAGACTTGGGCATGACGCGCGGGTCATGATCCCGCGCTACCTTCAGATAGACGGCGAGAAATGGAATCTCAAAATGGAGTGCGAGGGATTGCGCGTGCCGACTGAAAATCAAACAGGACCAAGCCATCTTATCTGCAATGTCAAGCGATATGACCCCGTTCCTTCTGACAATGAAACGGTAACTACCTTTTTTTTGGAGAATATGGAGTACTATGAGCAGAGAGCAAACGTCTACGGTTATGCTGATGACGCGGTTCGCTGGGCTCTGCTTTCCCGGGGGACTTTGGAATTTTTGAAAGTTTCGTCCTGGGTGCCGGACGTAATCGTGGTGACGGATTGGCACACCGCTCTTTTGCCCAATATGCTTAAGACTTTTTATCAGGACGACACAAAGCTGTCGCGCATCGCCACGGTTCATTCGATTCACAATCTGGCCCACCAGATGTCGGGCGTCGGGCACCGGTTTGTTTCGCCGGATGACACCGATGACGGCTATTCTCTTTTGCCGGCTTTTGAGGATGCCAAGCTTCTCAAAATCAACGGGACGAAGCGCGGCATCATCTATTCTGACGCCATAAACACCGTTTCTCCGACTTATGCCCGGGAAATCGCCACTCCGCAATATGGAGAGGGCTTGGACGAACTTTTACTCGGGAAGAAAGACAGGCTCATGGGGATTATGAATGGTTTGAACTACGCCCTTTGGGATCCGGCTCATGACCCTTTGGTTGAGCACAAATTTTCAGCGGAAAACTTGGCCCCTCGGGCAAAAAATAAGGCAGTTCTGCAAAAGCATTTTGAATTGCCGATCTACGAAGACTACTTTGTGGTCGCAATTGTTTCGCGCATGACCGTCCAGAAAGGAATTGATCTTCTGGAGCCCGTAATCCCGGTTCTTCTGCAAGATTTGCCGCTGCAGTTGATCGTTTTGGGGGAAGGTGACTCAAGAATTATGGAATTTTTCCTGAATCTCAAAAAGATCTACCCCGAACGAATTGGCGCCAAGTTTTCCTTTGATCCGGATCTACCGCACCTAATTTTTGACGGCGCGGATGCAGCGCTCATCCCTTCACGGTTTGAACCTTCCGGCCTTACCCAGATGGAAGCCATGACCTACGGTTGCATACCCATTGTTCGAAGGACAGGGGGGCTCGCCGATACCGTCAAGGATTGCGATTCCCAAAAACATACAGGCACGGGTTTTGTTTTTGAAAAGGCCGATTCGCTATCTTTAATGATTGCCATTGTGCGCGCCTATGAGAGCTTCCGTCACAAAGAACATTGGGAACAATTGCAAAAACGCGCGATGCAGACGGATTTTTCCTGGGAGAATTCCGCCAGACAGTATGTCTCGCTTTTTCAGAGGGCAATAAAGGCGCACGAGCAATCCGGCTGATTCCTAGATATGAGAAAAATCACGAGAGCAGATATCGTGGCGGGGATTCCGACCTTAAACGAAGCCGATACCATTGGACATGTGGTCAGTCGGGTTGACCAAGGTCTTAAAAAATACCGCGGCCGTTTTTCAACCGTGATAATCAATGCCGACAACGACTCGCCCGACGGCACGAAAGAGTCCTTCCTCAAAACAGAAACCAGTACGCCTAAAATTTACCTCCCAAGCGGAGAGAGAAAGAGGGGCAAAGGAGTAAATGTATTAAACATTCTCAAAAAAGCGGCCGCGCTTAAGAGCCGGGTCGTGCTTCTTTTCGACGGCGATGTTGCAAGCATTGCTCCCGACTGGACTGATAAGTACGTGCGCGCCATACTGGCCGGTTATGACTACGCGACCCCGTTTTACGCAAGAAACGAATATGACGGGAGCATTACCAACCACATTTGCTTCCCTCTGCTGGCCGCTTTTTTCTCAACGAGCTTAAGACAGCCGATTGGAGGAGATTTCGCCCTTTCCGGCTCTTTCGCGCAAGAACTTGTTTCTAAACAATGGAGCCGAAACACGCTCGAGTACGGAGCAGACATCTTTCTGACCGTAAGCGCTCTCATCAATGGCAAAAAGATTGCGCAAGTCAGTCTGGGAGCAAAGAAACACAAACCAAGTCTGCCGAAGCTTGGCCGGATGTACCTGCAGGTCACAAGCGCACTATTTGATTTGCTCGAAAAAAACAAAAGCCGCTGGCGCGGGGGATCGCTTGAAACCCCAGACATTTTATACCAAGAAACCAAAACAGAATTTCCCGATATGCCTGTGGATTACAAGTACTTAAAAGCAAAGGCTCTTTCAGAGTTCGTTCTTCACCGTAAAACAATTAAAAAAATTTTTGAGAAGTCCCTTTACGCAAAACTAGACGTCATAACCCCAGCCAAGTGGTGCGAGATTCTCTCATCACTTTTCAAAGCGTATGGCAAGGCGAAAAACGAGCAAGCAGTCATTGAAGCAGGCCGTCCTTTATATTTCGGCAGGCAAGCGTCATTTATCAAATCAACTCTGGAGCTTAATCATGAGGCGGCCGAAAAGCAAATCATGGCGCAGGCCAAGCATTTCCACGCGCACCGCAATATGTTTGTAGAGTAGCCGGCTTTGGGGATTTTTGGTAGAGTTAAATTACAAAATCGTTATGCAGCATTTAACCAAACTTTTCAAACTTATCGAACTTACGCGCTCCCAGCCGCAGACGGGGTACGCGCTGGCGGGTATTGCCAAACAGGATTTGTCTGATCTGGCCCAGCATCATTATTTGGTCAGTTTCATTGCCTGGCAACTTGCGCGAAACTTGAAAGCCGCAGGAGCTGACATCAACGTTGAAAAAGTTCTGGAATTCGCGATGATTCACGATTTGGGAGAGCTTTTGGGAGGGGACATCTCCATGCCTTATGCCAAGGCCAACCCCAGAGCTTATCGGCTCGCCAAACAATTTGAAAGCGAAAACCAGAGATACTTGACGAGATTTTTCGGCAAGACATCTAAGCATTATAAATTTTTGGGTCAGGAAATTTTGAAAGCCAAGTCTGACGAAGCCATTATTGCCAAAATCGCGGACTATCTCGAAGTTGTGTATTACAAAGCGTATGTAGGATTGATGACGTCTGGAGACGTTGAGATGTCGGTAAACAAAATTCGGCGGAACATTAAAAAATTGAAAGACAAAGTGGCAAAGGCCGAGCTTGAAAAATTCATGGGACCCTGGAGTAAGGAAATGAAAGAGCATAGAAACAGAGAGTTTTTTGAGGATGCTAAAGGGTCATAACTCACCCCTCCCTCTCTTATCTTAAGAGAGGGGCTGTGCATATGGAACTGCAAGTTGGAGTTAAAGTGCTTTTGAAAAATACTGAAGGGAAATTTTTGCTTCTCAAACGCTCGCCGGAGAAGTACCCCGAGGTTTACAAATTTGGCGACGTGTGGGACATTGTCGGCGGCCGGATAGATGCGGGCCTAAGCCTGATTGAGAACTTGAAACGGGAGATCAAAGAAGAAGTAGGATTGGATCTCAAAGATGAGCCGAAGCTTGTCGCCGCCCAGGATATTATGCGGATTCCCGGCAAGCATGTGGTGAGACTCACTTATCTTGCAAATATCGAAGGCGAGCCGCGACTTGATGAGGATCATGTTGATTATAAATGGTGTACTCTCGAAGAGCTTGAGGGTTTAAAAGAGCTGGATGTTTATTTCAAAGAACTCCTCACCTCTAATCCTCTCCTCTTGAAAGAGGAGAGGAAGTAAAGGAGAGGAGTGCCCTCTATGGACGACAAATTCAAACTAGGCAATTTCGACGGACTCGAGGAGATAGAGGATTTGGGTGGTTTGTCATTGCGAGGAGACTCGATTCAAAGTCGAGGCGACGAAGCAATCCCAAACGAGATTGCCGTGCGTCCTTCGAACGCTCGCAATGACATTAATACGGTTATCAAGCATCCGACGGCGAGAGCTGACCGGCAGGCGAAATTTAAAGACCGTGACGGAAGGCCGCTTATGGAGATTGAGCTTGCAAAGATCGTGCCAAACGAGTTTCAGCCGCGGCGGATCTTCAACGAAGAAAAACTTGGGGAGCTGGCCGCTTCCATCAAAGAGCATGGCATCATCCAGCCGCTTGTCGTAGTCGCGCGGGATGACGGCAAATACGAGATTGTCGTGGGCGAGCGGCGTTTCCGCGCGGCTAAACTTGCGGGGCTCGCCAAAGTTCCTGTCTTCGTTCATCCGAAAATCAACTCCGAGGCCAAGCTGGAATTTGCGCTGATTGAAAACATCCAGCGCGCGGATCTAAATCCCATAGAAGAGGGAAAAGCGTTTGAGCGGCTCAACCGAGAGTTTGGACTTTCGCTTACCGAGATTGCCAAAAGGGTCAGCAAGGACATTTCCACAATTTCAAATTTGATAAGGCTTTTGAGCCTGCCGGTGGAGGTTCAGCGCGCTCTCATAGAAGGCAAAATTGCCGAGGGCCAAGCCCGCCCCCTGCTGTCACTCAAGGACAAAGAAGAAATGCTGCAGATGTTCAAAATCATCCTACGCGACCAGATGAAAGTGCGGGACATCGAGGCCAAAGTCCGGGAAATCAAAACGCGCAAAATCAAAGTCAAAGAGATGTTCACGCCCGACCCGTTTCTTGAATCGCTGGAGAACCTTCTGCGCAACAAGCTTGGCACGAGAGTCGAAGTGAGCAAAGCGGCAAAAGGCGGCAAAATCACGATTGAGTTTTATTCGGACGAGGAGCTGAATGATATAGTGAGCAAGATAACCTAGTGTGGAAAATTCGGGGATTTTTCCTTGACAATGTTTCAAAGTATGATACTATAGCTACAAGATTAAATTTTTGGCTAAGACATGAGAAAATCTGCCGCAGTCAAAGTGAATGCCAAGCCGACCAAGGGGATCAATAATCTCCTTTTGGTCATTGGCAATAACTTTTAGGCCACGGCGGAACTTGTGTAAATAAGCAAAAATTTAATCAAAAAACTCGCAGCAAAAAGACCAAGTTCCGCAAACAAAAGGCGGAATTTTGGTTTATCCGCACACCAAACAAGTCTATATTCTATGTTTTATGTGTATATAATTAAAAGTAATTTTGACAAAGAACTATATATTGGCTCGACAAGCAATTTACGAAAGAGATTTTTTGAGCATAACGCGGGCAAGGTAAGGTCAACTAAAGGCAGAGCGCCATTCAAACTAGTTTATTACGAAGCCTATTTTTCGGAAGACGATGCAAGGCACAGGGAACAAAGTCTTAAATTAAGAGGCAGAGCACGGAGACAACTTCTGAACAGGATCAAAAAATCTCTTGAGAAATAAGACTTGTTATGGTGTACAGATGAAATATGGTGTACGGATGAATTTAGCAGCATTTCTCCCCCTGCCCGAAGGGGAGATGAAGCGAAGTCCCGTAGTGAAGCACTAGCTTCTACTACTAAGGAGGGGGTGGGAGAAGAGAGGTCGAACCGATATTTCTGAACCAGTTGTAGCGCGCCCATTTATGGGCCAAGTTGAACGCTATGAGCCGATGAATCGGCACGCTACATCTGTTTCGGAAAGAAGTTTGAAAACAAGAAGGAGGATCAAACTTGAAAGACGAAAAAAACAAGAGTTCGGGTGCTCCTGCCGACAAGAAGCAGGTCTCCTTCATTCTTAAGGGGATCAATAATGCTATCAGGCGAGAAAGGTCGCAGGGGCGAAATCCTGCGCGATATATTGAGTTCCGAAAAAAAATTATCGAACAGTACGGACTCAAGAAACAGGGGGTAGTAACGGCAGACCAACAGTAAGGGAGATCGTGATGGATAAAAGGTTCCTAAGATGGTGTACGGAGAATGATTATGACCCACAAGATTTTCCTCCTGTGGCGCCTTCTGGCGAACGGAAAGAGCAGGCAATAGGAGGTGAGACGAGGGGGTCTGCGGTAATTCCTGTAATTCCTCTTGATGAGAGCTCAAATTTTCAGAAAGGAGGTGCCCCATAGATTGGTTTTTTGTTGTCATGTTTGTTTTTGCCGGTTTTTGGCGGCGGCGATAATTCGGCGAACCAACAATTTTTGCGCTCGTGCGGACACGAGCGGGTGGCACTTTTCGTTCTTGACAAAAAGGGAGAATCAGATGGACGTAGGTGCGATTACGAGTGCGGTTGTGCAGGATTCAAAAGTCATACTTCAGCGGAGGCAGAGCGAGCTAATGTGGCTAAACCGGCGAATCCGCGAAGTCAGCAGGTCAAACGGCAATAGCGAGGATCTTGCTGAATTGAGCGGGGTTCGCCGCAACTTGCGGCGGCAATTCACGACTTGCGAGCGGCAGTATATCATGCTGCGCGATGCCTATCGCGAGAACGGGCGCATTCATTGCGAGGGCGCGGACTAACCAAGTTTCCGGCTCGGGACTGCCTCGCGGGACGGGCGAGGCAGGATTGAGCCAAGAGGGGCTCGGGGACGCAACCAGCGTACTCGAGTCCCCTTCCCAAAATTTTAAGAAAGGAGGAGGGAGATGTACGACGAAGATTTGTATTTTTTTTTCGAAAGGGAATGCAACTATCCCTTCGGCGACTGACACCAACAAGATCCCCCCTTGCCGTCATAACTGGCGAGAGAAGTGGGCAGCGGCAGGGGGTAGGGCGAGGAGAGCGAGCGTTTACAATGCGCTTGCCACTCGCCCTCTTTTTATTCCCTCACTGATCCTTTTTGTTCGGATTTGCCATGTGGGGAAAAGCGCGCGGCCGCTTGTTTTTACCCCGTCACCAGATAGCCCCGGGGGTAAAGCCCGTGGATGAATGGTCAAAATATCCCCGAAGGGTATACCATTCCAAAGGCCACGGCTCAAAAAGCCGTGGTGACGGGGTTTACCCATTTGCGTTTTTGAGGCAGGTGAGGTATTTTAAGGGGAAGTAGAAGGGAGGCGAACATGAAGAAGAGTAGATTAGGCGGTAGCCATGATGGCATACTAAGAGATCACGGACGAGAAGGTATCACTAGTCTTGAGCCGGAGACTGACACGTTCGATTTCCCGGACGGCTTTCCGGGAGATTGGCACAAAAGAAAGGAGGTGCAACGGAGTGAATAGTGCAAAAAGGGCTGGTGGTGGCTTTCATGCCGCGCCGGCCCTTAATTTTTTTGTTCTTTTCGTCATTGCGAGCTCCGACGCGAGATCGGAACGGGGCAATCCCGTCATTCGACGGGACAGGTCTTTGAGATTGCTTCGTCGCTTCTCTCCTCGCAATGACAGACAGAACTCACCCTCCCCTCTCTTTGGAAAAAGAGAGGGGGAAGAGAAGATTTGACAAAATTTATGGAGTCTATATATTAAGTGTATGTTCAGATTATCCGCCGCGATTATTTCTATTATCGGCATTATTATTCCCGGCAAACGCCTGGCGGCTCTTGGGTCAGATTAAAGATTGAAGTAAGAAAGAACCCGTCCGCCTTAGGCGGACGGGATTTTTGTTTGTCCGAAGGAGGGCATATGGACGAGATCAGGGAGTTACAGAAGAGGATCAAAGAGCTCGAGGATAAGTTGGGCACGGCATCGGGAGAAGCGAGAAAGAATCTTGAAGCGCAACTTGCGCAACTGCGTGATGAGCTTTCTCAAAAGCTCGATGCCAGAGCCACCTCGTTTAGCGGAATATGAGAGTGCAAGTTGCTTGCATTGACAAGGCTGGTTTTCCCGAATCAGCCTTCTTTTTTGTCTTAGAACTTTAGAAATGTTAAGATTTGAGTTACGGGGGTATGGCCCCGCACCAGTTTCGGGGTATAGTGTAATGGTAGCACGAGTCCATGGGGTGGATTTAGTCCGAGTTCAAATCTCGGTACCCCGACCAAGTGAAACTTTGCAAATTTTTTGATGATGCCGCCTCCTCGCTCCGCTCGTCGGCGGAGCGATTGGCCAGCAAATCAAAAGGTTTTTTGAAATCCCAGCAAACAATTTTTTCGGAAAGACGGCGGTTCGTTCCAATTTTTTCCACAAACGATTTGATTTCATCAAATTCGTTTGACGAAGCCAGTTTTTCGGCGTGGTGAGCGGTTAAAATCCATTCGCGCAAAGGTTCGATCCAATTGTTTCCCTTTCGCCCAAAATCAGACTTCCTTCGCTGGAGGTCTGTTTTGGTAGTGATAAGCTCGTCCTTTTTGGTGAGATAGGTTTCTTTTTCAATTGAGCCGTCCAAAAAGGCGTTTACCAATCTATCAAGTTTTTGTTCGGTTTCCTTGATTTCCTTTTCCAGATTTTGGGCGAAAGATTGCGAAGACTGGATATTTTCTTTTTCCCATACTTCCACTTGCGCCAGCATCTTTTCTTTCCAGTCTTCGCACAGAGCGACTTTTGAGATTTCCGTTTTTAGTTGTTCGGTGAGCAAATCCTCGCGCAGATAACTTTGCGAACACGAGCCAAGCCGCTTGGTGCAACGGTAGTATTTATAAGTTCCGCCGTGTCCGTGCGCATATTGAGCGGTGATGGCCGCGCCGCACTCGCCGCAGGTGAGTAATCCGGTAAATGGAAAATTGTGCCGCTTTTTAGAATGGCGCGGTTTGGCTCGGTTCTTTAATACTTCCTGCACTTTCTCAAAAGTCGCTCTGGAAACAATTGCCGGAAAACCGCCCT
>CAYNFS010000017.1:0-1019 GCA_964396685.1 uncultured Candidatus Saccharibacteria bacterium
GCCAACGAAAACCGGGTGGGCATTGGCACGGCAACGCCCAACAACGCCATTCAGGTCGCAAACCTGATAAACTTCAACAATACCACTCTTTCCACTTCGCTTGGCTACCAAGCCGGCAACAGCCTCAACAATACCGGCAGTCTTTCCAACACTTTTGTTGGCTACCAGGCCGGTTTTACCGCCACTTCGACCATCAAGAACACTGCCGTCGGTTACCAAGCGCTTTACAGCACCCTCGAGTGCGGTAACGACTGTGGTCATGATAATACAGCCATTGGTTATGAAGCCCTCTTTTCCAATACCCAAGGGGCGCGTAACACTGCTGTGGGCTCCAACGCCATGCTTAACAATACTACCGGTTGGTATAGCACGGCTGTGGGCGAGTCCGCTCTTTCCAACATGACTACTGGTGCCCGTAATGTCGGTGTCGGGGTTTTTGCTCTCTTAAACGTAGGCGCTGGTTCAAATAATGTCGCTATTGGTGTTAGCGCGCTTGATGCGGGTGTCGTCAGTCAGAGTGTCGCAATTGGCGACGATGCCCTCACAGCCGCCTCTTCCAATTATAACATCGCAGTAGGCTACAAGGCCGGCCTTGCCGTGACGAGCGGCACCACCAATACCCTGATAGGTTGGTCCGCTGCCGACGCGCTGACCACCGGCTCTTCCAATATCATTTTGGGCTATGACATTGACACTCCCGCAGTCGGCACCTCCAACTTCCTCTCCATCGGCAACCTGATTTTCGCCGCAGGCGGATTCGGCACAGGCACCACGGTCGGTTCTGGCAACGTCGGGATTGCGACAACTACGCCCTACAGCGCTTTCACCGTGCATAGCACAGCAGGCCAGAGGGACGCCGGGGTCTTCAACGGCGCCATCTGCGCGGACAACAACGGTCTGGTCAAATGTTACGCTTCGCTTACGGCCGGCTGGGTCTATGGCGACAATTCGTCTTTTGGGGCCTCGGATGTGGCGGAAAATTATCCGGTCATAGGCGAGGCGGAAGCAGGGGATTTGGT
>CAYNFS010000017.1:1029-18370 GCA_964396685.1 uncultured Candidatus Saccharibacteria bacterium
AATTTCTCCAAATCCTCTTTTTTGCAGTTCAAGACAGATGTGTAGTTTTCCAAACGTAAGCCCGGAACTCGCCTCGGCCAAAGATAGGGATCTGCAAAAACTACAAGCCGACTACAGCCAGGAGGACACTTCAGAGATCACCAAGTCCTTGAAAGTGGCAGTGACCAAGTCCCAGAAAGCTTATGATTCCCAACTTATCGGGATTGTTTCCACCAATCCGGGCGTGCTTTTGGGCGATATTACCGGCTTTGAGCTGGAGAGCAATCTCAAACCCGTTGCCCTTTCGGGACGAGTGTCTGTGAAAGTCACGGATGAAAACGGGCCGATCAGAGCCGGGGATTTGCTGGTGTCAGCGCCAACGGCGGGGAGTGCTATGAGATATGATCCTTCGGGCGACAATCTCATTGAAGCGCCGACCACGACGTTCGCAATTATCGGGGTCGCGCTGGAGGACTTCAACCCCTCCCCAGCCCTCCCCTCGTCAGGAGAGGGTAAGATATTGGTGTTTGTGAATTTGGAGCATCAGAAATTAACGGCCGCCAGCACGGATTTGGGCAATTACATTGCCCTCATTGAATCAACAAGCAATCCCGGCATGAGCGCTCTCAAATTCAATGCCGAGGCGATTTTCGCTCATAGGCTCGCGGCCGAGAATGGCCAGTGGAGTCTGGATGAGCAGGGGCTTTTGATCGCCAAGGAAATTCATACGGAGAAGCTCAAGATCATAGGCAACAAGACCGTGGGCCGAGCGCGGATTATCTCGGGCGATACGGCAATTACGATCAATACGACGGCGGTGACGGCGACCTCAAAGATTTTCGCAAGCTTCCTCACGGACACGGCAGGACGCACCTGGTATATTTCGGAAAAGACCGAAGGCGAGCATTTTACCCTCAAGCTTTCCGGCGGGATTCCTTTTGACGTGGACTTTGACTGGTGGATTGTGGACACGGATGATAACGGGAGCGAGATGCAGTATTCCTCTGGAGGAACGCCAAGTCAAGCGAGTGAGCCAGCCACCCCCTCTTCATCTCCCCCTATTCAGGGAACAGGGGGAGAGGGGGAGACGGCGGGAAGCGCGACGACGACAAGCCCGCCAGCCGAACCCGTAACCAGCGAACCGGCTCCTGAACCTGCTCCTGCCGAGGAGCCAGCACCGGAGCCGGCGCCAGCTGCTTTGGAATAGGATAGATGGGACAAATAGGACTAATAAGACAGATAGGACAAATGGGACGATAAGACGAATATGAGAGAGGACTATGCGCCGCCCAGAGGCGGCTACCGCAGACTTAAATCTTATCAGGGGGCGGAGGCTATTTATGATCTGACCGTTGAGTTTTGCAAGCGCCATATTGATCGGACATATGGGACGAACAGGACACATGATCAGATGGTGCAGGCGGCCAGATCAGGAAAGCAAAACATTGCCGAGGGCTCAAAAGCCGCCGGGCAGTGGCCGGTGACGGAATTAAAGCTCACTGGCGTGGCGCGGGCGAGTCTGGAGGAATTGCTTCTGGACTATGAGGATTTTTTGCGCCAGCGCCATTTGCCCCGGTGGAGCAAGGACGATCCCAGATCTCGCGCCGTCCGCGCCCTGGCTTATAGGACGGATAGGTCTTATAAGACCTACGAGTCATATCTTGCTGATCCGGAAGAAGCGGCAAACTGCCTCATCACCTTAATCAATCAGACCAACTACCTTTTAGACCAGCAGATCAAAGCCATCAGAGCGCAACTTCAGGAAAGGGGAATTGTTTCGGAATCGCATCAGAGCCGCGCGGCGCGGATTTTGAGCGAAAATAAGAAAAAACAAAAAGAGTTTGACGAGTATTTGAAAAAATTTTTTTAGAAAAGAAAAGGGCGAATAGTGGTTGAACAGAAGTAGACAGAAGTATCAGAATATGATATAATTCTTTTAGAAAAAAGTCTTCTAGATACAAAAATAAAATTGTCAAACGAAACAGAGGGATCGGAAAAAAAAGACGCTTTTGGGCTTATCCAAAGAGGAATGCTTCCTCTTTTGTTGGTCGGTTTATTGGTGTTTGTGCTTCCTCGTCTAAAGACGACCGTTTCGCCACTGGGGGCTGGGGAAAACCGGGTTGAGGGCGAAAATTTATCGCGGGAAGTGATTGTTAAACTGGTTGATGTTGAAGAAATAAACAGCTCTTTGATTTGTAGCGCTCCCAAGCAGGGTTCTCCTCTTTTGGATCGGTTTTTGGGAAGGGGGCCGAGAATACAAATCGCCAACTTGCCCGCCCGATTTCGCCTCGAGCAGGTGTTTCTCAATTTTGATCCCGAGCTTGGTGAGCCTGACCGCGTCATAAGTGCCACCCTTCATATTCCGTATGAATTTTCGGACATGACTGCCCAAGATCACGCTTTTTCGATTTTCAATGAAAATCGTCCGCCTTTGTTCCAGACTATCCAGCATCGGAGCGGTCAGCAAACTCTGTTGACGGGCAATCCAGAAGATATTATTCGCGGCGAAGCCTGGCTACAGCTTGCCGCCTGCCCTACCTCGGCGGTCAGCAAGGGCCGAGTCACAGTGAGACTCAGCATTGCCACTCCATCAAATTTATCCCCCTGAAGATGTTCCGGAAACAAAAAAACAATTTCAAAATATTTTTCGGCAGTTTCATGCTTGTGTTTTTGATTGTTACAAGCCTGGTGTATTTGCCGCAGTCGCCGCTGTCGCAGGTCAGACCGGCCCGGGCCGCGGCCCTGCCCTCACTTTCTCCTGACGGGGACGGGACAGATTCGGCAACTTTTCGAAATGAAGCCGGCACTCTTTGCACTTCGGCAGTTTGCGGCACTTCCATTGACAGGGATCCTGACAGCGCTTTGGATGAGAGCGAGTTTAACGAGACGAAACAGGACGAAGCCAGTGCGCAACAGTTCTATACTCTTTCTAATACGCCCGCGGATTTCTCTTCTATGGGCACTTTGACCGTAGACGTGAGGGCGGTAGACATTAATGACGGGAGCGATGACACGATAACGCTTTATGCCCAAATTTTTGAATCAGACGAAACTGCCGCTCTTACCGATGAGGTTACTATAGCCTCTGACGCGACCCTTACGACTACCTATGCAGTATATACCGGCACCTTTACGCTTCAGGGCAACAACAACAAGACCGTTTGGGACGGGGCGCGTCTTCGTTTAAGAATTGCTTACACAAAAGTCGCAGGACCTGACAACCTGGCGATTCGTTATACTGCCGCCGAGCTTGACGGGACTTATACGCAGGCAGTGGGCGTTACGGTTTCCGGGACGCTTTACCAGAACGACGGTTCGACCGTGTTTAACTGCTCGGCGACCAACAAGACCATTGCCCTGCGGGTCGGGGGAGGCGGGACTTATTCCACCACCTGCACAGCCGCCGGGGGGACTTGGAGCATTTCAAGCGTCATCATCAATTCCGCAGGCAATGTCATAACAGTCTGGGTGGACAGCGCCGGGGACAACGCCGCAACGGTAACCAAGGCCCAAGACACCTCGTCTAACATCAGCTCTCTTAATCTCTGGCAGCAGAGCGTGATCGTGAGACAGGAGGGCACGGCCACTTCAACCACCAATGCCAATCTGGGCAAGTTTGACTCTGACAATGATCCGGAAATTCCCTACACTGCCAATGGCACAACGCCTGAACTCAAAGTGCGGGCCGACACCAAGCTTTTCGTCTGGTATGAAAAAACTTTCGCGCCCGGCGGCATGGTGGTCACGGCCACTTCCACGACGGCCTCGCTTCCTAACGGCGATTTGGGGATCGGCTCCAACGCCACTTTGAATATGGGTTCAAACCAGCTCTGGGTCGGCGGTGATTTTGCGGCGACCACGACACTTGCCACTCTTACTTTGTCCTCGGGACAAAACACTTATTTCACGGCCACTTCCACGGGTTTTGATATTAATCCTTCAAGCGGGGAAAATTTTGAAAATGTGACATTTTGGGGCTCTTCCGGCGGCTGGTCAAACTCCGCGGCTATGACGCTGAACGGCGATTTGACTATGACCGCGGGGACCTTAAGCGGCACCAATGGCGTGACAGTCAACGGCGGCGATGTTACGGGGTCAGGGACGATCAGCAAAACCGGCGGGACTTTCACAGTTGACGGCGCGGGTTCTTTTGGCGGAACCACGGCTTGGATATTTTCCAGTCTCACATTCGGAGACGGTTCGGGTGCTGCCACCACGACTGCGGGCAGTTCCGGAGGGATGACTGTTTCCGGAACTTTGACTGTCGCCAACAATCAAGGGCTCAAAGCCGGTTCTCTGACTTGGACCCTTTCCGGTTCGGGCACCCCTCTGGCCGTAAATGGCGGCTTTGACCGGCAAACTTCCACTTTTACCTACACTTCCGCCTCCGGCGTTTCGGCTCTGGCAAACAGAGCCATGACCGGCTCTTACGCTTTCCGCAATTTGACAATCAACCAGAGCGGCCAGACTTTCACGGCCGGCGTGGCGCTGGAGGTGATGAATGAGCTCGTGGTGGCGGGCGGCTCCCTGCTTTTGGGTTCCAACAATCTCACGACCGGCTCTTCCGGGGCGGCCAACTCCGGAAGCATCAAGGTCGCATCGTCTCAAGTCTTAAACCAATCCGCAAGCGGCACCACGACCATTCGCTCCTCGGCAAGCGGCAATAACTGCATCGGCGGCAATGCCGGCTCCTGCGCGGCCGCGGCCGGCACTCTGGTCTTTGGCAATCTCACAATCGGGGCATCGGCCTCCACCACGGCTTTCACCACGACCTTTGGCGGGACTTCCTCGCCGACCAGCACTATTGACGGAACATTCACCATCAATACCAACCCGACTTTTAACGGCGGCGCCAATACGGGGATCATTACTCTGGCCGGTTCCACGACGCCGTTTGTGAAAACCGGAACCTTTACTCCGAACACTGTCACCGTGAATTATATCGGCTCATCCGCCACGAACGTGACAGGGACGACTTATTACAGCTTAGGCGTAGGCACAACTTCTGACACCGCCGCCGGGGTCACCTATACTTTGGCCGGCGACACCACGGTTTCGGCGGTTTTGACCATTGGCAATACAGGCTCGACCAACAATGATGTTCTGGATGCTTCAACCCGGACTTTGACCTTGAGCGGTTCAGGAACGCCGATTACCCTCACCAGCAAAGGGACTTTCACAGCCTCAACCTCTAATACAACATATACCTCCGGTTCAGGGGTAACGGCTCTTTCCTCCTCGGCCATGACCGGCACAAACGCTTTCTATAACCTCACCATCAACGGCACAGGCAACTTCACGGCGGGTGTCGCAATCACGGCAAACAATGATTTGACTGTTACCTCGGGCAGTTTCCTCTTGGGTTCCAATGCCTTGACTGTCGGTTCAACCTCTGTTGCCAGCTCCGGTTCAATCAAAGTCGCCTCTGGGCAGACCTTAAATCAATCCTCTGCCGGTACAACCCAGATTCTTTCAGCGTCTGGCTCCAACTGCATCGGCGGCAATGCCGGCTCCTGCGCGGCCGCGCCCGGAACCATGGTTTTTGGAAGTCTTACCATTGGCAACGGGGTTCAAACCTTTACTACCACTCTGGGAGGGACTACCCCCACGACCACAATTGACAATGTTTTCACCATAAATACCAATGCGACCTTTAACGGCGGTACCGGCTCCACCATCAGATTGACCGGCGCAGCCACCCCTTTTTCCCGCTCCGGAACCTTCACCGCCAACACCGCAACCACGACTTATGAGTCAGCAAGCGGAGTCTCCGCTCTGGCCGATGTTGCCATGACCGGCTCCAATGCTTTTTACAATCTTAAGATCAATGGGACAGGCAACTTCACGGCCGGGGTGGCAGTTGAAGCAACCAATGAGCTCAAAGTGAAATCCGGCGCATTGCTGATGGGTTCCAATGCCTTGACTGTCGGCTCAACCGGAGCCGCCAATTCCGGTGCAATCAAAGTCGCCTCGGGACAAACTCTAAACCAGTCATCAGGAGGCACGACTACTATCCTTGCGGCTTCCGGCTCTAATTGTATCGGCTCTACAGGCGCTTCCTGCGCGGGTACGCCGGGAACTTTAGTTTTCGGCAGCTTAACCATTGGCAATGGCACCACTTTTACCACCACCTTGGGAGGAACAAGCCCGACCACAACAATTGATACGGCCTTGTCCATTGCGGCCAGTGCCACCTTCAACGGCGGCACGAGCTCCACCATCAACCTCAAAGGTTCAGGTTCGGCCATGTCAGTCTCCGGTACTTTCACGGCCAACACCTCAAGTGTCAATTACGAAGGTACGGGAGCGACCACTGTGGCCGGAGCGACTTATTACAATTTGGGGCTGGGTACCATCTCTGACACCGGGGCTGCCGTCACCTACACTCTCGGCGGCAACGCCACCTCAACCAATGTCCTAACCATTGGCAATGCAGGATCAACGAACTCTGACACGTTTGACGCCTCCAGCCGCACGTTTACGCTTTCCGGTGCAGGAACACCGATTACGCTCACAAGCCGAGGCATATTCGAGGCCGGCACCTCAAATGTGAGATACACTTCCGGTTCTGGAGTTTCGGCTTTATCGTCCGCCGCGATGACCGGCAGTAACGCCTATTACAGTTTAGAGATCAATGGCACAGGGAATTTCGCCGCCGGAGTGGCGGTAACAACTGACAATGATTTGTGGGTTCTCTCCGGCTCGCTCGTCATGGGTAGCAACGCGCTCATCGTCGGCTCCACAGGAGTTGCCAGCTCCGGCTCAATCAAGGTTGCATCAGGCCAGACCCTAAACCAGGCCAGCGGCGGCACTACCACTATCAAGTCTTCGGCTTCCGGTTCAAACTGCTTAGGCAGTAGCGGCGCATCTTGCGCCGGCACGGCCGGGACCCTGGTGTTTGGTTCACTCACCATCGGGGATAGCGCGACAACTTTTACCACGACCTTGGGAGGGACGAATCCTACCACGACCATTGATTCTACTTTGACTATCACTGCGAGCGCTACGTTAAATGCCGGCACGGGCTCGACCATCCGGCTGACCTCCTCTGGCACTCCAATTTCCAAAGCCGCAACGGGCACTTTTACCGCAGGAACCGGGACAGTGACCTATGCTTCCGGCTCCGGCATCTCGGCCCTTTCCTCCGCCGCCGTGACCGGCTCAAACGCGTTCTACAACCTCACCATCAATGGGACAGGAACATTTACAGCAGGCGTTGCTGTTGAAGCGACCAATGAGCTGACTGTTACTTCTGGCTCTTTGCTTATGGGTAGTAATGCTTTAACCGTCGGCTCAACCTCGGTTGCCAACTCCGGATCTATCAAAGTCGCTTCAAGCCAGACTTTCAATTCCAATGGCACCACCACCATCAAGAGCAATGGCGGAGGGGCAAACTGCATAGGCTCTAGCGGCGCTTCTTGCGCTGGCACAGCCGGAACATTGGTGTTTGGCACCTTGACGATAGGCGATGCAGCTACGACCTTTACCACGACCTTTGGCGCCAATGCCGGCACGCCGACCGCGACCGTTGACACAACTCTTTCCATTACGGCCAACGCCACTTTTAACGGGGGAAGCGGGGGAACGAATCGAGCGATTAATCTTAAAGGCTCGGGCACGCCTTTCTCGGTCTCCGGCATTTTCACGGCCAACAATGTGGCGATAAATTACGAGGGAACAGGAGCGACCACGATAACAGGAGCCACTTATTATAATCTCGGCGCGGGGACTCTTTCCGACACGCTTACCGGCGTTACCTATACTCTGGGTGGCGACACCACGGTGAGCAATGTGCTGACTATCGGCAATGCGGCTTCTACAAACAATGATGTTCTGGATGCTTCAACCCGGACTTTGACCTTGAGCGGTTCAGGAACGCCGATTACCCTCACCAGCAAAGGGACTTTCACAGCCTCAACCTCTAATACAACATATACCTCCGGTTCAGGGGTAACGGCTCTTTCCTCCTCGGCCATGACCGGCACAAACGCTTTCTATAACCTCACCATCAACGGCACAGGCAACTTCACGGCCGGGGTGGCAATTACGGCGGGCAACGAACTGACTATTGCGGGCGGCAATCTCCTCATGGGCTCCAATGCCTTGACTGTTGGCTCAACTTCTGTCGCCAATTCCGGCTCAATCAAGGTTGTCTCGGGACACACGGTTAACCAGTCCTCCGGCGGCACGACCACTATCCTTGCGGCTTCCGGCTCAAACTGCATTGGCTCAAACGGCGCCTCCTGTTTAGGCACTCCCGGAACCTTGGTATTCGGGAATTTGACCATTGGCAACGGCTCAAACACTTTTACCACCACTCTGGGGGGTGATAATCCCACAACGACGATTGATTCAACTTTGACCATTACGGCCAATGCCACCTTAAACGGGGGGACTGGCTCAACTTTCAGGCTCACCTCTTCCGGCACGCCCTTTTCCCGCGCGGCTACCGGCACCTTCACGGCCAATACCTCAACCACAACTTATGAATCAGCGAGCGGAGTCTCCGCTCTGGCCGATGTTGCCATGACCGGCTCCAATGCTTTTTACAATCTTAAGATCAACGGGACTGGCAATTTCACGGCCGGGGTAGCTATAGAGGCCGCTAATGAGCTTAAAGTGAGGTCCGGGACGCTCCTGGTGGGCTCGAATGCTCTAACGGTCGGCTCAACTTCCAACGCCAACTCCGGCTCCGTCAAAGTCGCTTCAGGCCAGACGCTCAACCAAGGAAGTGCCGGCACGACTACCATAAAAAGCTCGGCTTCCGGCTCCAACTGCATTGGCTCAAACGGCGCGTCCTGCGCTGGAACGGCTGGGACTCTGGTCTTTGGCAATTTGTCCATTGGCGATGCCGCAACTGTTTTCACTACCACTTTTGGCGGAACCACTACCACTACTGTTGACAATGTTTTTACAGTCACGGCCAGTGCCACTTTGAACGCCGGAAGCGCCACTACCACCCTGACCAATTCCGGCACTCCGCTGGTGGTAAACGGCACGTTCACGGGCAATGCCTCGACTATAAGATATACGAGCATTACCGGCGCCACAGTGACGGCACTTTCCGGCTCAAGTTCCTACTGCGATTTGAAGATTGTCCCGCCTGCGGGCACCACTTTCACCCTGCCTTCCGGCAACTTTAAGATTGACTGCGATTTGAAGATTGGCGACGGCACCAATGCCGTGATTGTCAATGCCGACACCAATGACCCCAATCTGGACATCAACGGCAATTTCACCATCGCGGCCAATGCGACGTTTATCGCGTCAAACTCCGGCTCGTTCACTATCGCCAAAAACTTTACAAACAACGGCACTTTCACTCACAGCTCGGGGACTATCACGTTTGATACGACCAACACATCAATCATCAGCGGCAACAGCACCGCGTTTAATAACCTCAACTCCACGACGGGAGGCAAGACCATCAAGTTTAAGGCGCAGTCCGGAGGAGTGCCGGTATTCACTTTCGCGGGAACGTTTACAATCACAGGATCAGGCGGGGGTGTCAGCCGCATATTTATTCAGTCGGATACCGGGGGCACCCAGTGGCTGCCGCATTTCAACAATGCCCAATCCTCGGTAACTTACGCGGACATCAAGGATTCAGGGTGTGATGCGGGAAGCGCTGTGGTCACGCTGAATTCGACCAGCACCAACGGGGGCGGAAATAACGAGAACTGCTGGAGCTTCTTTGTTCCCGGTTCCGGAGGTGCTGGAGGACCTTCGACAGGAGGCGGCTCTGGCGGCGGTACCGCGCAAGGCGGCGGAAGCTCGGGCGGCAGCGGCGGGCCATCGGGCGGCAGCGGCTCTGGCGGCGGTACCGCGCAAGGCGGCGGAAGCTCGGGCGGCAGCGGCAGTCAGTCGCCTTAGCCAGTATGTGAAAAAAAGAGCGCCTCGACCTTTTGGGTTTTTGGTCGGGGCGCGTTTTGTTTCAGGGACCACTCTAGGGAACTACTCTGATAGAGTCCGTTCCCTTGACGTGTACTCCTTGGGTGGTTGTTGCCTTAAGCTCCGCCTCGGTATCTTCAGGGATCAGCTCCATCGCTTCGGTTTCGACGTGCACCACTAAATCCGTAAGCCCGTCGCGGTTGACGTCTTCAAGCGAACTTTGGGGTGTGCCATTGCCCCGAAGTCGCACAGGCGCGTTAGCCAGCGTGACGCTCAAGGGATTGACGGTAGCTGCATTAAACGTCGTGGTGCTGAAAATCGCCACTGGCACTGTGCCGCCGGAGCCCAAATTGATGCTGTTGGGGAAACTTCCCGGTTTGATGTCAATCGGAACTCTTTTGATGACCTCCGGCCCGATGAACTGCCCAAAAGGTTTGGGATTTATCCCGACCGGGATTGTGGCAACTACCGTGTGGTTGGTGGTGTTGACCACCGACACGGAGTTGGCAGACACGCTTGCTACGTACACCCTGGTCCCCAGGGGATTTATGGCGGCTCCTTGGGGGCTGTTGCCCACGCCCACCGTGGCGATCAGAATAGGGGGGCTGACTGTAAGATCCAGCACGGCGAGCGTGTTGGCCGTGTTGTTTGTGATATATGCCCTTGTTCCTGATGGATGAATCGCTATGGCTTTTTGGCTGAAATTGGGTGGAACAGAGCTCACACTCACCCTGAAGATTTCCTCGTTGGTGGCCGTGCTTACGACAGAGACTGTGTTGTCTCCATCGTTTGCGGTATAGACCGCGGTGCCTTGCGGATTTACCGCCACCCCTGTGGGAAAATATCCGACCTGGATCGCGGCTTGCACCGAATAATCCTCGGCATTGAGGATGATCAGTTTGCTTTGGTCTTGGTCTGTGATGTAGATTTTGTTTCCTTCAGGATGGACAGCTATCCCGAAAGGGATGGCAGGTACTACGACGGTAGCGATGACGCTGTTGGTCGGAGTGTCGATGACCGACATGGTGTTCGCCCCAAAGTTTAGGACGTATAGTCGAGTCCCCTCGGGGTTAATAGCGATTCCATAGGGATTGCGGCCCACTGGGATTGTGGCAATTACAGTGTGGCTTGTGGTGTTGATCACCGACACCGAGTTTGAGTTGTAGTTAGTGATGTACACTCGGGTGCCTTGGGGGTTGACAGCCACCCCCGTGGAACCATCGCCTACGGCGATGGTTTGGACAACAGCATTGGTGGTCGTATCAATCACCGACACCGTGCCGCTACCACCATTTGTGACGTAAGCGAATTGAGCTCGCAAACAAGCCGAGCTCATCACGACGAGCACTGCCAATTGGCAGAGTCGTTTTGGACTTGTCATCATATTCATATTTCCCTCCTTGGAAATGTGATATGAAGTAATTTTACCCCGTCACCAGAGTGCTATCAAGTGTAACCTTGTGGATGAATGGTCTTTTAGGTTTTTTTGGAAAGGCCGGTTTTGTGGTATATTTAGAATAAAGAACTGGTAGCGGGTTTCTCTCGAAATGTCATTCTGAGCGCAGCGAAGAATCTCATGACCTAGGCAAAACTCGGGAAGATCCTTCACTTCGTTCATGATGACAGTTTAAGACTAGAGTTGCCTGGATTTTCATAAGCAACCGCGCTAATTTTTAAGGAAAACTCGCTACCCCCTCAAAGTTAAAAGTCAAAATGCAAAATCCAAAAGTGACAGCCGGCGGCTGCCATTCTGACCCGGAGTGAAACGGAGGGGAAGGATCTAGATTCTTCGTCTCCCTGCGGGAGACTCAGAATGACAAAATATTGATTTATGCAATGCGCGGTATATATTATGACTAATAAGTCTCGTACTCTTTATACTGGAGTTACTGGTGATTTAGTAAAAAGAGTTTGGCAGCACAAAAATAAGCTGGTGGAAGGGTTTACCAAAAAATACAAGATTGACAAAATTATTTATTATGAACTGTCCGAGAACATCGAAAGCGCTATCGCGAGAGAAAAGCAGATCAAGGGCTGGTTGAGATCAAAAAAGATAGTTTTGATTGAGAGCCAGAATCTTGAGTGGAAGGATTTGTCGGAAGACTGGTACGATAAAACAGATTCTTCGCCCCACGGTAGTGGGGCTCAGAATGACAACTAAGGCGGTTTTGATTTTTGAATTTTGACTTTTGCAAATGCAAAGCCCTGAAACAAAAATTTTCACGAGTTTGATTGCGCTAACGGTTTTACTCGTTCCCTTTTTGGGTTTGGCCACAGATTTCTCCTCCTCGAGCTTTACCGTCAAAGATCCGGTGATTGACGCGGGGCAGCTTTCTTCTGCTTCCGCAAATTACGGCCTGGGCCAGTCGCTTTCGCAAACCGCCATTGGCAAGTCTACTTCCACAAACTATCAGCTCTGGAGCGGGTTTCAGTATTTTTTCAAAGTCAACGCCAATACCCTGACGGCCACGGCAGGAGACGGCCAGGTTTCTTTGAGTTGGACAGTGCCTTCGACCTTTTTAGGAGTTTCGGTGGGCGGCTATGAAGCGGGCACGGGCGTTGTTTCCGGCTCTTATACTTTTGAGAATGTCGGCAATGTCACCAGCTACACCAAAACCGGGCTCACCAACGGCACGACTTATTATTTTCGCGTCAAAGCCAAGACCGCGGCCGGAACATTTCTGGTTTTTTCCAATGAGGCCTCCGCTACTCCGGCTAGTTCAGGAGCCCCCCCGGGAATTGTGGGAAGCGGCGGGGGAGGAATCGGCCTGCCTCAAGGAAGCATAATCTTAAACGGTTTTGCTTCACCGGAGGCAACTGTGACGGTTCTCAAGGCCGGGCAGGCAGCGGTCAGTGTGACGGCTGACGCGCAAGGATCATTTACGGCAAAGCTGACCTTGAATCCCGGCGCATATGTTTTCGGCGTTTATGCGGTTGACAAAAACGGCACCAAATCGGCGACTTTGAGTTTTTCAGAGACCATCGCCTCCAAAATTACCACAACGGTTGACGACTTGTTTATAGCACCCACGCTCGCGGCAAGTCACATGATCATCAAACAGGGGGAGAGAATAAAAATTTCCGGCCACACAGTACCCGGTGCGCAAGTGACCATTTTGGTTGAGGGGCCAAAACAGCTAAGTCAGGAGATTACAGCTAGAGCGGACGGCCTGTGGCAGTGGGATCTTGCCACATCGGATTTGCCATTTGGCAGTTATGTTGCTGAAGCCCAAGCGCGGAAGAATAATTTAACGTCGCAAACCAGCCTGCCTGTTTCTTTTCAGGTGGGCGAAAGGTCGGTCATCACCCCGCCGGTTGTCCCCTGCGGGCGGTCGGATCTCAATTGCGACGGCCGGGTAAATCTTATCGATTTTTCCATCCTGATTTACTGGTGGGAGCAGGTAGCAGGAAGCAACGTGCGGGCGGACATTAACCGCTCCGGCTTTGTAGATGTCGTTGATTTTTCCGTAATGCTTTATGACTGGACCGGTTAGCGAAGCTAACCATACACGAAATAACGCGAATATGAACACGAATAAACACGAAAATAATGCGCACGAAGCAGATACAAAAATTTTGTATAAGGACTTAAGCTTCCTAATTCAAGGTTGCTGTTTTGAAATTAGTAAAGAGTATGGAACAGGCCAAAAGGAATCAGTTTATGTTAATTTGTTGAAAGAGTCTTTGGAGATGAAGGGTCTGCAAGTCGAGAAAGAAAAATCAATTCAGATTCGTTCTTCCAAGACGGGCAAGATTATGGGGACCTATCGTCCAGACTTGATTATTAACGGGAAAATTATCATGGAAGTTAAATCAACTTCTTATCCTATTAAGCAAGACGAGAGGCAGTTATATCATTATTTGCGAAACAGTAATTATGAATTAGGTTATCTAGTTAATTTCAGCACCAAGTCCCTGTTTATCAAACGAATTATTTACACTAATAACAACAAACCTTTTCTAAAGATTCTTTCGTGCGCTTTTGTGTTATTTTTCGTGTGGTTTGGTGTATCCAAAGCGGCGACGCTGTACGCAGGCTCTGCCTATGAGACCGTCTATGAAGGAGAGACTTTTGTCGTGGAGTGGTACCTGGACACCGAAGGAGCAAGCGTCAATTCTTTGTCACTTAAGCTTTATTTTACGCCAGATACGTTGGAAGTTGCGGAAGCCAGTCCGGGAGACTCTTTGATCAGTTTATGGATCAAGCCGCCGCAGTTTTCAAATTCACAAGGGGTGGCGGAGCTTGTCGGAGGAGCGCCTTTGGGGTTTAAGCGGACTGATGCCCCGATTTTCCGCACAATCTTTCGGGCCAAAACTTCTGGCCGGGCAAGTATCAGTATGGATCAAACATCGCTTGCTTTGGGAGGGGAAGCAGGGGGGGAGCCTCTGCCCCTGCGATTCCGGGTTTTGGATTTTGCGGTTCTGCCCAAAGATGCAAAGCCAGTGGCCATAAGCTCCCCCACGCATCCTGACCCGGACAAATGGTACAAAGAAAACCGCGCAGTGATTACATTTGTTCCCGACCCAAAAGAAGAATACAGTTACAGCATGAGTTCCAATCTGGATGTTTTCCCGGACGATGTCGCGGATGAGCAGATGAGCGAGCTGGTTTACGAAAATCTTCCTGACGGGATTTATTATTTCAAACTAAATTCTAAAATCGGCCCCGGAGTTTGGCAGGAGGCCGGGGTGTTCCGGGTGCAAATTGACGCAACGGCTCCGGAACTATTTGTTCCCGTTGTGAGCAAAACCTCGGATGCTTTCGGCGGCAGGCCATTTTTAAGTTTTGCCGCGATTGACAAGGTTTCGGGAATATCGCACTATAAAATCAAGATTGGAATAATTAGCGAGTGGAAAACCGCCCAATCTCCTTTTGTATTACCAAGATTTTATATTGGCAATAAGGTTTTGGTAGAGGCCTCGGATTTTGCCGGAAATGCTCGCCTTGCAGAAATTTCTCATCAAAACCGTTTTTGGCCTTTTGTTTTCGGACTCATTATGGCCGGTTTAATTATCTTGGGTGTCGGGGTTTATAGGAGGCGGACGAGACACAAAAATGAGCCGTAAAGAAAAACTTCTGGTTGTTGGAGGAGCGGTTATTTTTCTCATGGGCAGCTTTTTGTTTTTTTCCAGAGCTTCCGCTGCCACTTTGTCGGTAAGTCCGGCGGCCGGAACTTTTACGGCCGGCAGCACTTTTGATGTCTCGGTTTATCTGAATACCGAGAGCCAATCAGTGAATGCTGTGCGGACTTTTTTGAGTTTTCCCCCGGATAAACTCCAGCTTGTCTCCAAAGGGACCGGTCCTTCAATCATTGCGGTTTACACGAGCCCGCCCCGGTTTGACAATCAAGCCGGGATTATTGATCTGCAAGGGGGGATCCCGGGAGGAATCAATGTCTCAAGCGGCGTTATCACGACCTTTACCTTTCGGGTCAAGACCGTGGGCACAGCAATCCTGCGTTTTCGCGACGAGTCAACCGTGCTTTTAAACGATGGGCAGGGCACTGAAGCTCTGCGCCGCAAGCAGGATGGGATATATGAACTGGTGCTGCCTCCGCCGGCCGGTCCAATCGTGTCTTCTCCGACGCATCCCGAGCAGGGGAAATGGTATTCCAATATCACCGCTACACTGGTTTGGGCGCCGGAGGATCCGGCTGTAACCGCTTACAGTTATGTCATCAATACCAATCCGACGGATACTCCGGATGACATTTCGGAAGGCGCCAAAACCTCCGTAACTTACCGGAATTTGTCTGACGGAATGCACTTTTTTCACATCAAGGCTTTGCGGGCTGGCGCTTGGGGGGGGGTGACGCATTTTGCCGTAGATATTGATTCCTCTCCTCCGGCCGAATTCCCCATAGAAATTATCCCGGGTGCACGGACGGCGAGAAGGCAGCCCGTGATTCAGTTCGCCACCACTGACGCCCTCTCGGGGCTTGATCATTACGAATTAAAGCTTATTCCGCTGACTGTCAAAACCAATGAACAGCCCTTGTTTATTGAGGCCACCAGCCCCTATATAACTTCCCTTTTGGAGTTTGGAAGTTATGATGTGGTTGTTCGCGCTTATGATAAAGCCGGCAATTACCGGGAGGCCTTAAGAAAGCTTAAAATCGTAAGCAACGTTTTCCGCTTTATTGGCGAGCGGGGCCTTGAGATTAGAAGCACTTGGGTGGTCCCGTGGCTGTGGTTTTGGATCATTCTGGCGCTGTTGCTTCTGATTTTCGGGTACTTGGCTTTCCGGCTTGCGCGCTGGCACAGGCGGCTGGATTTGAGCCGTGCCCAAAAAGCATTGCCGGAGCATATCTCCTCCCAGCTTGACGAGCTTAAGCGCTACCGCGAGAGGTACGGCAAGATTTATCTCCTGTTTTTGGCTTGCGGGTTGTCCTTGTTTTTGGGAAATCAGGCTTTTGCGCAGCAAGTCGAATTTGCCCCCCCGCTTGTCACGACGGTTTCACGAAATATCACCAATGAAGAAATTTTCTATGTCGGGGGCAAGACGGATGCAGCGGATACGGAAGTGATTATTTATTTGCAGAATCTCACCAGCGGGGAAACAATCAGCGAGAGGGTCATTTCGGATAAGCAAGGCGACTGGTTTTACCGACATAACGCTTTTTTAAGCAACGGGAACTATCTTTTGTGGGCGCAGAGCAAAATTGGCGAAGAGTTGAGTCCGCCGAGTCCCCAAATCCAGCTTACGGTACGGCGCACAGCTTTGCAGTTCGGGGCATCCCGCATAAGTTTTGAGGCCATGTATTTGGGCATCATCGTTATGCTGGCAATAATTTTGAGTCTGCTCATGGCGTATACCGTATACCATGCCGTGCATGGCCGCCGGAAAAATCAACTGTTACTCAAAGAGATTCGTCAAGCCGAAGAATCAGTGCGGCGCGGGTTTGCCGTACTGCGGCGTGATATTCAGGCGGAGCTTTCGATTATTCATCAGGCAAAGTTGAGTAAAGCTTTGTCTGCCGAAGAAGAGCAGCGCGAGCAGCAACTTTTGAAGGATCTTGACGAGATTGAGAAATATATCGGTAAGGAGATTTGGGAGGTAGAAAAGGCCGAAAGCGTTTGAGTCGCCCACTTGACAAATATGGGAGCAGGATCTAAAATTAAGACAGCCTTGAGTATTAAGCATCTTTGAAAAAAGCCCGTTCTAAAAGACGGAGCAAGGAGATAAAAAACCGCCAAATAATTAGCTAATCCGAGAAACGTGTGTGAGGGATATGGCACGTGGAAAGCGTGTTTTTTGTCGCTCAAGGACAGCACTTTGACAATTGAATAGTGATAGGAAACCCCGACGTTTCAGTCGGGGTAAATTACGCGTCAATTGACTCCGACCGAAGCGTCGGAGTTCCCCGTTGAATGACCGGGGCCAAAAAAGTCATTCAAACCAGCTCATATTGAGCTTCTAATGAGAGTTTGATCCTGGCTCAGGATGAACGCTGGCGGCGTGCCTTATACA
>CAYNFS010000018.1:0-14280 GCA_964396685.1 uncultured Candidatus Saccharibacteria bacterium
ATTTGCTCGACGAAAGCAAAGAACAGGCCGTATTTGAAAAAATACAGAAGATCGTCGCCGGTTACGGAAAGATAGTTAATTCACGGATTAAACGATTCAATCTGATCAACATTATTTCCCATGACACTAAATCGCAAAATATCAAAGTTGAGGTTAACCGCCGTCAGTTCGGTTCAAAATACGATTTAAAGACACTGCTGGGTATTTCCATGCTCGTAATGGTTCGGGAAGATATGTTTGCCCATAAGCTCATGGCTATGCATGAACGGGTTGGCAAAACAAGCCGTGATGTTTATGATGTTTGGTTTTTCCTTAAAAACAACTGGCCAATTAACAAGGAAATTGTTGAACAACGCTCTGGCAAAACTTTCAGAGAGATTCTGCAAGCAACCGCAGAGCAACTGGAGAAAATGGACAATCGAAACATTCTGGTCGGTTTGGGAGAGTTTTTATCCGATAGCCAAAAAGATTGGGCGCGGGCTAAACTTCGCGAAGAAACCATTTTTTTATTGAAAGCGCGTCTGGAAAGTGAAAAATAATATGAACTCTGATCTCACATTCATCACCCCGAATAGCAGAGCAAAGCTCGCTACGGGGCAAAAAGCGCAATAAGTGGTAAAATAGAGTTATGAAGGTAAACAACTTCTTCAAATTGGTTATTGCGATTGGTGTTTCGGAATTGGCTGGAGTGATCGGGTCGGTTTTTACTATTTCCGCGATTCCGACTTGGTATGCCGGGCTTGTGAAGCCGGCCTTGAATCCTCCGGGCTGGGTTTTCGGGCCCGCGTGGACTACGCTGTATGCCCTGATGGGAGTTTCACTATTTCTTGTCTGGAAGCATCATTCCAATATTCTTGAGAATATGAGAATGTTGCGGATATGGAAAATTGGCATCGCGGCGTTTTTTGTTCAGCTTTTCTTGAATACGCTCTGGTCAATAATCTTTTTCGGCCTGCATAGCCCCGGCTGGGCATTGGTTGATATCGTGGCGCTTTGGCTCGCAATCGTCTGGACAATTGCAGTATTCTACAAAATCTCAAAGCCATCAGCATATCTCCTCGTGCCGTATCTTCTGTGGGTCAGCTTCGCGGCGTATCTCAACTATTCGATCCGGGCGCTTAACTGAAAATCTACCAGTAATTCACGATTTTGAACGGCGAAATCCTGCCACTGACTTATAATCGCCGCATCCTTGCTTGCCCGCCCGTCCATAATCCGCACTCGAACCTCTTTTGTACTTCGGTTAACTCATAACGCAATTCGGCTAAAAGCTGATCTTTATCATTCCAAACTTTCAATTTTATCTCGGGTGGTTTTTGGAAAAATGACGCTACTAAATCATTCCAACATTCTCAAGAATATGAGAATGTCTTTTTATGCAACCGCAGTTCGATTTATATAAAGTGGCAAATGGTGGTAAAATACAATCAAGCTCTAAAAAACTAACAAACCCTCTCGCAAAGAGGGAGAAAGGACAAAATATGCCGTTATTTATGGGATTCCACAAAAAGCCGGGAATCACCGAAGAAGAAATCAAAAAGGGCTGGAATGGCTACAAAGAAGCCGCCAGAAAACTTGGCCTGCGGCCCTTGCGCGCGCATTATAATGCCGAGCAGGGAGTCGCGTTTTGCGAAACCGAGTCTCCTTCGGCTGAAGATGTCAAAAAAGCTCACGAGAGCGTTCAAATTCCGCTTGAGGACTTGGTGGAAATAAAAAATTTGGAATAACCAGCAGGTAAAGTGAAAAAAATCGTTTGGTCCTTATTTACGATAAGCTTCATCCTCAATTTTGTCTGGGAAGTTTTGCAAATGGCTTTTTATGCCAAAACGGGGCTGGGTGAGTCCGGAAGCTTTTGGAGTTTTTTGATGATTCACTTGTCAGTCTCATTGCTGGATGCTTTGCTTATCTTGGGAATATTTTTGCTGACAGAGCCTCTTGCCAGAAAAGTAAACTGGCTTTTGTTCTTGATTCTCTTGCCTCTTGTGCAAGCCCTGATCGAATACATTTCAGTTTATTCTTTGAACCTTTGGGAATACGCGCCAGCTATGCCGCTGGTCTTTGGAATAGGCCTGACCCCGCTCTTGCAAATGCTGATCCTGCCGCCTTTAGCCGTCATTCTCACGAACAAGATCAATCAAGGCAGCTAATAATCGGAAAATTAGTCGTGGAGTAAGATCCGAACCACCTCATTAAATCCGTATAATGCCAGGGCAATAAATACCACACTGCCCAAAAAAGAAATCACTGGATTGGTGACTGCCTTAATCGTGCGACTGGGAGAAAGATACAAAAAAGCATTCAAGATCATGTGGCCCAAAAACACGCCTGAGGCAAACCCAAAGACATTGACGATTGAAAACAAAGGCACATAGCCGGCAAAATCGTCCATTCCCAAAAGAAAAGGAATGGTGAAAGCAAATCCCAGAAGCGGCCAAAAGCCGAGTCCGGCGCGCCCGGTAAAACTTCCGTGAGGAATTATGTACTTGAGAACCGGGGCAATAACTTGATTAATTCTGTCCAAAATCTCATCGAGGCCAAGGACGACTCGGTTAAGCCACGAGGAAGGGGTAGCAGCAGTTTTGGCGTGCTCCAAACTATCAGCAGCAAGCCGCAACAACACCAGGCTGGCCAGAAAAACCATGATTGCCAAAATGATATCCAGCTCTTTGAAAATTTGCCACAATCCCAGAATCAAAAAAGTGCCAGTTGCATTTCCGAGCGCTGTGCCAATTTCCACCGCAATCCGAGCTTTATAGCCGGGATTGGCTTTGATAAGATTGCCTATGAAAATTGCAAAGTCAACTGAAGTCTTAAGATAAATCGTGAGGCCAAACAAAATATCCCCCCATCTCAAATGCACAACGACCGGAGTGCCCAAATTTAGGGCGTTAAGTCCGAGAATCAAAACATATAGAACGCCAAATAAAAGCAAAAATACAGCCAGCGTTAAAAAAAGCGGCAAGGCCTGCCTTAGCCAAATTGACTCCTTCTCTTGTTCTTGTTCTCCCTCCATGGCCTAGGTCTCAACAGGCAGGCCCGCGGCCTTCCAGCCGTCTTTGCCCAGCTGGTATTCGTAAACATCCTCGTAGCCCAAAGCCTGCATGCGGCGCGCGGCCTTGGCCGAGGCATGGCATTCTATATCGCGACAGTAAACCACGGCGGTTTTTTTCTTATCCGGCACGGCTTTTTGAATATTCTCCTCAAAAGTGTCATCCACCGGCACGTTGACGGCGCCGGGCAGGTGAAATTCGGCAAAAG
Organism: uncultured Candidatus Saccharibacteria bacterium; assembly: GCA_964396685.1. GTDB lineage: Bacteria > Patescibacteriota > Doudnabacteria > UBA920 > 2-01-FULL-46-14 > CAYNFS01. The sequence goes on from CAYNFS010000018.1 coordinate 3,259, forward strand.
TTTCGAGGCCCAAAACTTCGACCAAGGCAAAATCCTCGCCTTGGTCCATTTTTTGCTTTAACTCTTTGGTGGTGATGAAATGAGGCTTGGTCTCCATATGTGTTATAATTATAGCACATGGAGCCTCAAAATGAAACAAAAAAACGCGCCCCGGCTTGGCATGCGCAGGAATTAGCTCAAGTCATCGCCAAGCTAAAAGTCAATCCTGATACCGGTCTGGCCTCTGCCGAAGCTGTTCTGCGCCAAAAGGCGTGGGGCAAAAACACCCTACCGCGCGGCAAAAAAACCACGGCCCTTGAGATGCTGCTGCGGCAATTCAAAAGCCCGCTGGTATATATCTTACTCATCGCCGCCGTGCTGACCTGGTGGATCAAAGAATACGCTGATATGTCGGTAATTCTCTTGGTCGTGGCGGTGAATGCCATAATCGGACTTTTTCAGGAATACCGCGCCAATAAAATTTTTGAAAAGCTCAAAAGCCTGGTCCGAGTTGAAGCCATAGTCAAAAGAGACGGCAAACTGCTGGCTGTTGATTCCGAAGAACTGGTTCCCGGCGATATCGTAATTCTAAAAGGGGGGAATAAAGTGCCGGCAGACGCGAAGCTGGTTGCGGCCGACAGCCTGGAAGTGAATGAAGCGCTTCTTACCGGAGAGTCCAAGCCTGTCAAAAAACAAGCCGGAACTGCAGCGCTTAAAACTGTTGTCAGCGACCGCTTCAATATGGTCTTCATGGGCACTGTGATAGAACGGGGCAATGCGGAAGCGGTGGTCGTGGCAACGGGATCAAGAACCGAAATTGGGCAAATTTCCGAACTGACCCAGAGCACGGAAGAAGAAATAAGCCCTCTTCAGATGCGGATGAAGAAGCTCGGAAGATTTTTAAGCGAAATGTTTCTCGTGATCTCGCTCGCGATTTTTCTTATCGGGCTGGCGGAAGGAGACGATCCTTTGGAGATGATCAAAACCACGGTGGCGGTGGCGGTGGCGGCCATTCCCGAGGGCCTGCCAGCCGCCATCTCAATTATTTTAGCAGTCTCAAGCCAGAGAATTCTGGGCAAAAAGGGGCTGGTGCGCAAACTGATTGCGGCAGAAACCTTGGGCTCCACTTCAGTGATTTGCGCGGACAAAACCGGAACGTTAACTTACGGACAAATGAGAGTGGAGAAAATCCTGCCACACGGCGATTCGCCCGAACTTGAGGAAAAAATTCTCTTAAATCTGGCTCTCGCCAATGAAGCAATTATAGAAGAAAAGGGCGGGCAAATCGAAGTGAGAGGAGAAGCCACTGACAAAGCCAAGCTTAAGAAGGCCTTGGCCTCCGGATTGAATCTCAAAAAAACTTTGCAGGACCTGCCGCGCGTGGCCTTCCTGCCGTTTGAGGAGCGCCGCAAATACCTCGCCTCTTTTCATCAAGAAAAAAAGAACCTTAGGATTCTCGTCAACGGGGCGCCGGAGATCATCCTGCAGAAATCAAAACTTTCGCCCACCCAAATTTCCGAGATTCAAAGGGCTTATGAAAATTTGGCAAGACAAGGGTATCGGCTTATTGCCGCTGCAGAAAAAACATTAAACTCTCCTTCACTTCCCCCAATTTTGGAAAACCAAATAATCAACCTTGACTACCTCGGCCTTGTTGCCATCCGCGACCCGATCCGCGAAGATGTCAAAGAAACCATAAAATTAACCCGGCAAGCAGGCATCAAAGTGCTAATGGTCACAGGTGATCACAGTTTGACAGCCAAAGCCATCGGCCTGGAACTGGGCTTTTCCATCTCCCAAGATGCAGTTGTCACAGGCGAGGAACTGGATCGGCTTTCCGACAAAGAACTTGCGAAACGGATCGGTGGATTGGAAATTTTGGCGAGAGTCACGCCGGTCCACAAAATGCGCATCATTGACGCTTGGCAAAAACTGGGTGCCGTAGTTGCGATGACCGGCGACGGCGTCAATGATGCCCCAGCGCTCAAATCCGCTGACATCGGTATCGCTGTCGGTTCCGGCACGGATATCAGCAAAGAAGCGGCAGACTTGGTGCTTCTAGACGACAGCTTCAGCACCATCACGGCGGCCGTGGCCGAAGGCCGCACCGGCTTTGTCAATATCCGCAAAGCGACACTTGTCGTGATGTCAAACGCTTTTACGGAAATTATTCTCATCGCTTCGACCCTGGTCTTCCATACTCCATTTCCCATCACGGCCGTTCAAATCCTCTGGGTCAATCTTGCGGAAGATTCTTTGCCGGTGCTTGCCATGGCTTGGGAGCCTGCAGAAACTAGCATTATGCAAAGCCAGCCCACCTCTCCCAAGGAACCCATCTTAAACCGCGAGAGCAAATTTCTCATCTTCGCTGTAAGTATCGTAAGCGATCTTCTGCTGGTCGGGATTTTTCTTTACTTGCTCAAAGTCCTGCAGTGGGAGCTTGTCAAAGTCCAGTCTTTTATTTTTGTGGCGACGGCCACCCCCACGCTTCTTAACGTTTTTGCTTTCAAATCTTTGAGTTTGCCTTTGACCCGCATTAAAATTTTCAACAACCGCTTTCTTGTTTTCTCGGTGCTGACAGGCCTTTTTTTGGTGCTGGCGGCCATTTATATCCCTTTTCTCAACCGTTTCCTGAAAACCGTCCCATTGGATTTCTGGCCCCTACTCACGGCCGTTCTATTCTTCCCGCTTTTCAAGCTTTTACTGGTTGAACTTGTCAAATGGTGGTATCGCAATCACAGCTCTTGACTTAAAGAAGCCATGATTGACACTGGCGCAAAGCGTGCCCGGGGCCAATCTGCAAATATGATCTTCGAAGTTCGGCCGTCCAAAGCCGTAACCGTGGACATAATTAGCCTACTATCTCCATCCAGTTTAGCATAAATATTTCTGGAAACAAAAAAGGGTCCAAGGGACAAATGGCTCAAAAAGCAAACCAAGTGTCCCCCGGGATCCAAGAGCTACTACTCGCGGGAGAAAGCAAACCAGTCGTAGGCGCTGCCGCAGTTGTTGACCCAGCGCAGGTACGCCTCGCGCCTCACGCCATTCGACCAGACGTTGCAGGCCTGCCGGTTGCCCTCGAAGGAACACTCCTGCGTAGCCACCACGAACATCGGGTTCACATTGAGTTCGCGGTGGAGCAGTGGGTGGTATTCACAGATGGCGAATACGAGACGCGGGTCAGTCTTCTTGAGGACAGGGTATTGCCGCGCCCACGCAATCGCCCGATCCCAACTCCCGCCATTCAGGCCGAAATTAAGAAGGACGGCCTCCTTCTCAACCACGCCCGTCCCGGTCGGCAGATAGAGATCGCCGACCTTTCGGACATCGTAGTTGTCCGGGGTGTTTGGCCCCGCCGCGTTGATTGCATCATGCCAGTCCCGATCCAAAACAACGGGAACGCGGAGGATGTAAATTCGGCCGCCGGGAGGGGGCTCAAAATTGGGTGCGAGCATGATTCTCCGACCCTCTTTGACCACCTCGAGGGCGGTGGCGAAGGTCCCGTCGGTAAGCCCCCGCTGAAAACACTTCCTGCTTATACCCTTAGCAAGGGCCATGCTACGCACCTCCATTGCTTGGGCCACAGTCACATCAAGTTGCTTGCTCATGAGTTGCTCCTTTTTTGAATTTTGGCCACCATAAGCTCTGATCATAGCTATCAGCTCTCATGGTATCCAATTGGTTACAGCTTCCAAAGGACAACTTTTTGACAATCCTCTAAAAGCTGTAACCAATCTGCGGGTAGTCACATAAAATTCCCTCTTATTTGATTTTTAAAATCTCACTATTTAAGAGACACCAAAGATTAACATTTTTTATAACCTCTTGTCAAGAGTTGAAATTTTTGATATAATTTTTGTAAGGACTTAACGAAAGGCGAAACAAAATGTCTGAAGAACTATTGAAATGCGCCAAATGCGGCAAACAAAAACCCGCGAGCAAGATGCATATTTTTGAAGGGACAAGATACTGCTGTGAGATATGCTGCGGGGACGTCTCCAAAAACGAACACAAACAAAAAAAGGAAACGGCCTGTGAATTCTGTTAATCTAGTTTTATTAGTCAACGGCGGAATCATTCTCGCCCTTCTCATTTTTTCTCTTGCCAAACGGGAAAAAAGCGAAGGGCTTAAACTTTTTCTATTTTCCGGCATTGTGGCGGCAGCAGCCGTCACGACGATTTTTTTGGCCGCCGACACAATCGTAAAAAACCAACTCTCCGCTTCCAAGGGACCCGTGCACTGGCATGCGGATTTTGAAATTTTCGTCTGCGGAGAAAATCCGGGAGAGACACAAAAAGTACAGGGACAAACCCGTTACCTGGCTCACGAGGAAGAAGAGGATATCCATCCCGAAGAGCAAAATAAGGCTCATCTTGAAAAAATCAATCTTGTTGACCCAACCGGCCTTGCCAACCGGGTTGGTGCTTCGGATTTTCACGAACACGGGGACAACCGCATCCATTTGGAAGGAGTGGTGACCCGGCCCGAAGATTTCACTCTAGCCAAATTTTTTGAAGCGATAGGAGGACAACTCACGCCCACTCTTCTTCGCGCCCCGACCAAAGAGGGGGAGCTGATTGCCCAAAACGGCATGACTTGTCCGGACGGGCAAAAAGGGACTCTGCAGGTTTTTCTTTATAAGACCGAAGGGGAAAATATCATTCAGGAAAAACTTTCCAACTTTACGGATTATGTAATCTCGCCCTACGGCACAGTCCCTCCAGGCGATTGCCTGATATTTGAATTTGGCCCCCTGAAAGACAAAACGGAGAATATCTGCAATTTTTACCAAATCGCGATAGACAATAAAGAATACCGATATGGGGATTGAAGCGCAACTCCCGACAATCTTAACGGTGCTTACCGCCGCGGCGGTTGATTCCATCAACCCCTGCGCCATTGGGGTTTTGATTCTGATGATGTCAGTCGTGCTTTCAAGCGGCGGCTCCATCCGGCGCATGGTAGCTTTGGGCTTTGTCTATACAGGAGCGGTGTTTACAGTATATCTTGCGGCGGGGCTAGGCTTGGTTTACTTTTTTGCGAGAATCCCGCTTGTCCTGACTGAATACCTATCTATCGGCGTCGCGCTTTTCGTGGTCTTTGCCGGAATTTTGGAAATCAAGGATTATTTCTGGTACGGCCAAGGTATGTCCCTTGCCATTCCGGCCTCAATGGCCAAAAAGATTCACAACTTTACTTCCCGCACAACAGTCTGGGGGATTGCTTTGCTTGGCGCTTTTGTCTCGGCGGTGGAGCTCCCCTGCACCGGCGCGCCATATCTAGCCATCATTACCATTCTCTCGCAATATTTTGACCTAACCGCCTTTTTGCTTTTGGTTTTTTATAATATTATCTTTGTTTCGCCGCTTATCGTTATTTTACTTTTGGTGGCTTCCGGCAAAAAAATTCAGCAAATCAAAGGCTGGAAACAGGAAAATCGCGGCTTCATGCGGCTGGCCATAGGCGTTTTGCTCATCGGTCTTGCCTGGTTGCTGATATTAATCGCCAATGGTACTGTTAACCTAGGATGATATGGCACACATTGTGAAACGGAAAGGCCATAAAGAAAAATTCGACGCGCGCAAAGTCTATGCGTCCGTCTATGCGGCCTGCCGCAATGCGCATTTGTCGGAAATCCAATCCGAAAAAATCGCAGATTCCGTGACGAAAACAGTCGAGAAATGGATAGCGGATAAGGCGGAAGTAAGCTCGCAACAAATCTTTGAGGAAATCACAAAGATCCTGCGGCATCTGGAACCCGATACTGCCTTTCTTTACGAAACCCACCGGGACATTGTTTAGTAATCCTTTAATTTCTGGATATGCCGGTGGTCTTTGATGCGCTCAAGCGCTTTGGCCTCAATCTGCCGGATGCGCTCGCGCGTTACGCCAAATTCCTTGCCAACTTCTTCAAGCGTGTGAGTTACCCCGTCCTCAAGGCCAAAACGCATCTTGAGGATTTTTTGCTCCCTTGGATCCAAATCCTTCAAAACTTCGGTGACGTATTCTCGCAAAAGCTGCCGGCCGGCCGAATCCGCCGGCATGGTGGTCTGCTCATCCACAATAAAATCGCCGAGCCGGGAGTCTTCCTCGTCTCCTTCGTCCCCAACGGCCGTATCAATAGACACGGTTTCCTGGGAAATTTTCTGCAGCTGCAGAACTTTCGCGACCTCAATGCCCATCTCCACGGCGATCTCTTCGGCTGTGGGCTCTCTTCCCAACTCTTGCACCAAAGACCGCTCGGCTTGAGCATATTTATTTAAAGTTTCAACCATGTGAACGGGAATTCGGATTGTCCGAGATTGGTCAGCAAGTGCTCTGGTAATCGCTTGCCTGATCCACCAGGTGGCATAGGTTGAAAATTTATAGCCCTTGGTCCAGTCGAATTTTTCAACCGCCCGGAAAAGACCCAAGTTGCCTTCTTGTATCAAATCCAAAAGCCCCAAATTGCGGCCCATGTATTTTTTGGCAATGGAAACCACCAGCCGCAAATTTGCTTCAGTAAGTTTTTTGCGAGCCGCCACATCACCCTTCCCGATTCTTTTAGCCAGCTCGACTTCTTCAACGCCAGTGAGTAACCGCACCTTGCCGATCTCGCGCAAGTACATCTGGATAGAATCATCATAAATATCGGCCAAATCGTAGCTTTCCGGTGTGTCGGTGATAGCCTTGCCCTGCGGCCTTTCGGGTTCAGCCTTTGCCTGCTCCCAAACCGAGGCCACCTCTTGATCAACAACCTCGACTCCCAAGCTTTCCAGCTTCTCAAAAAGTTTCTCCAAAGCCTCAAGATTATCCTCCAGATGCGGCATGGCGTGAATTATCTCGGCTTCGGTGACAAAGCCTCGTCCTCGGCCTTTTTCCGCAAGCTCGACTATGATGCGCTCAAAATCAACCGCGGGCTGGGCCGTGATTTTCCTTCGCGGCTTTCGGGCCTTTCTGGGAACGGCTTTGGCTTTTCTCTTCTTTATGATTTTTTTGGATCTTGATTTAGCGGACATGATATTGGGCGAGCTTTTGGCTTAATTCGTTAAACTCAACTGATAAATTTTGGGCTTCTTGGTGTTTCCCCAGAGATTCCGCCGTCTTGATTTTCAATGCAAGCTCCTGCATCTGCCTGCGGATGGCGGCAAGTTTAAACTCACCCAAAAATTGCCTTTTCAAATCTTCAAGGTTTGAGTCCTCAAGGTAAGATAGCTCGTTTTCCAAAGCGAACAGGAGAAGCTCAACCTCTTCCTTCAGTTTCGGATAATCGGCGGTAAAGACCGACAGATCAAATTTATCAGCTACGACCTGCTGTTTGGCATTCAAAAATATCTCCTGAAGCGCTGGCACGGAGAAATCTTGAGGCGAAACATCCTGCCACTCGGATCCTAAATTTTTGGCAAATTTTAGCAAAAAACCAAGCACTTGCCTCTCCAAAATCTCTTGTTTGCTCTTTCGGGTTGCGGGACGAGCTCCCGCTCGCCTGGAAGAAAAAGAGTTTGGCTTATGAGAGACGGATTTTTTGTTTAGAAGTTCGAGAATGATTTTTTGATCAACTCCGATTTGAGATGACAATTTTTGGACAAAATGTGTCCTGTCAATCGGGTCGGGCAGAAGCGAGATCAGGGGCAGAAGCTCGGCAACCGCTTGTTTTTTGTCCATATTGGATGTCAAATTGATTTTAGCAAAAACCGCCTCAAAATAAAAGTCCAAGAAAGGACGCGCGTCTGCTACGGCCTGCTCCCATAATGCGCGATCCTTGCGGATCAGTTCGTCAGGATCCTTGGCTAAAGCCTTGGGAACGCTCAAGATCCGAACGTTAAAACCTTGGCTCAAAGCCAGTTCCACCGCGCGCCTGGTGGCCAAAAGCCCTGCCTCATCCACGTCAAAGGCAAAACTGATGTTGTTGGTAAAACGCTTAAGAGTTTCAAGCTGGCTTGCGGTCAAAGCGGTACCCGAGGACCCGATCACATTGCCGAATCCCGCTTCATGGCAGGTAATTACGTCTGCGTTTCCTTCGACGACTATCGCCTGATCATTTTTGCGAATTTCGGTCTTGGCCAGATGCAGGCCGTACACCAGACGGCTTTTGGAATAAATCAAAGTTTCGGGGCTGTTGACGTATTTGGCGACTCCCTCCTCATCATGAAGAATCCGAGCGGTGAATCCCACGACTCGCCCGTGGATGTCAAAAAGCGGAAACATGATTCGCTCGCGAAAACGATCAAAAAAATTGCCATCCTTCTCTACCAAAAGCCCTGCCGCCACCCCTTCTGACCTTTTGTAGCCTTTTTTGCTCAAGAAAGCGTCAAGCGCATGAAACTCGGAAGGAGCGTAACCCAAACGCCAGGTTTTGATCGTCTCGGGCCGAAATCCTCTCTTCTGCAGATATTCACGGGCGTTTTGCGCAACCGAAGAGTCTGCCAAAACTTTTTCATAATATTTCGCGGCCCATTCGTTTGTCTCCAGCAAAATCTTTTTTTGATCCGCTTCTTTTTGATAAGAAACAGTCGGTTTTTGCAAAACCACGCCGGCTCTAGCCGCCAATATCTGCAAGGCTTCCGGAAATTCCACGCCTTCCGTTTGTTTGACAAACTCAAAAATATCGCCCCCCAGGCCGCAGCCAAAACAGTGCCAGATTTGCTTTGATGGCGAAACGTAAAAAGACGGAGTCTTTTCTTGGTGAAAAGGGCAAACCGCCCGAAAATTCACTCCGGCTCTCTTAAGCTGGACATATTCGCCGATCAAATCAGCAATGTTGATTCGGGTTTTAATTTCTTCCGAAGGAAGCACGCAAAAAAATTCAGGATTTTAATGTTCTTAAATCTATCACATTTACTTCTTTTACTCGGCGATAATACTTTAAATCAGCGGTTAAAACTGGAACTTTAAAAATATGTCCCAATCCCAAATAAGCCGCATCGTAAAAAGTCAAATTATAATCTGCCATAAAAGCGATTGCGGCTTTTATCAGAGTCCTGTCCATTCTTGTAAATTCAATTCCGGAATCCAAGAGATCGTTTAAACTGACCATGACTCTCTCTTGGTCAAAGTTTTTGCCCTTAAAAAGGGCATTGCCTACCTCATAAACTAGCAAGTCGGGGGCATACGCCCCTACCTGTGCCCGATAAATTCGGTGAAAAAGTTTATGCACCACTGGCGTTTCCTTTTCTTCACTAAACCACTTCACCGCTACGGAGGCATCGATTACCAAACGCGAAGCTTTAATGACGGCGTCTGTCGGCATAAACGAACCTAGCTAGGTCAACACCTTTCTTGCCCCCTTTCCTTATCCAGGCAAGATTTTTTTCCATCTCCTCCCAGGTTATCTTCTGGCCGTTGGCTTTTTTATCCAGATCCTCAAAAACATCCGCGTCTAAAAGCACTGCCTCCGCTCTGGATCTGGCGCCCAAATAAAGAGGAGATTTGGTTTTTTTTACCTGATTAATGAGTCGTCGGTAATTGCGCTGAATTTCGCGCACCGAGATAATTTTTTTGTCCATAGAATTATTATAAATGACATACAAATGTATGTCAAGCTTCAGGGCAGGCGGCCCGATTTGTTTTTCCGCCAGAGTTCGTTGCCACGAGCGCCTTGACACATCTGATACACTTTTGATACACTTTAAATACAAGGTGATAAATTCTATGCCTACTACCAAATCAAGAATCAACATAAGCTTATCTGATGAGATAAAAGAAGCGCTGATAAAATTGGCTCGTCGCGACCGAGTGCCGCAGGCAACGAAAGCCGCTCGGCTTTTGGAAACGGCCCTGGAACTGGAAGAAGATCAGGCTTGGAACGCCATTGCAAGACGGCGGGACGTTAAGAGCGCGCGATACATCCTCCACAATAAAGCCTGGGGATAATGTTCAAAATTGTTTATCATCACCTTGTAGTTTCTGACGATATTCCCAAACTTTCAAGCGAATGGAAAGAAAAAATTCGCCACGCGATTGAAGGACGCCTCATGACGCATCCTGACCTTTATGGGAAGCCACTTCGTCGCTCCTTGAAAGGATATCGCAAGCTTCGCGTGGGAGATTATCGAGTCATTTTTCGGATCGAAAAAGCCATAGTTAAAATTCTCGCTATTCAACATAGATCAATAGTCTACGACAAAGCAGGCTATAGAACATAAAAAATACAATCAACCTGCTAATGCGGGGCTTAAAACAATCCTAATTTGCATTAGGATTGTTTTTTGATTGGGTCGTTCGATAACAAATTGTCATGGCGGTGTATTCTGAAAATAGCTCGAACGGAATTTTTACCCCGTAGCGAGCCTGCTCTGCTTCGGGACTGTCCTCGTCCGCTTTCGGCGGACTCGAGTTGGGCGGGCGGGCAAAATGAAGGGCGAAGCCGAGAGCATTAACAATTTCAAGTTTTTAATTGAGTTAAGTATAACTCAATTCAGTGAATTTTTCAATTTGAGATTATTGAAAAATTCACTGGCTTTGGCGGCAAATTCTCGCTCTTTGAATTATGAAAAAGAAAATGCTCTAGCAACCGCGAGGATGCTAGAGCAGATTGAGCGGGAGTTCGGGCTGCGCGAAGGTGGCGAGCGTCTTGTGCGCTCCCTCTGCGGCTGTAGCTCAAGAAGTTCGTACCCGCGCGTCAGCCTACCAACTAAACTTGACCCCATAGGGCCTACAGATGTTGCTTGACCGCACGGAGCGTAGCTGGCCCGAAGACTTCCTTAAGGAAACTCGCAATCAGCTTTCCGTTCCTTGTTGGAGCACCAACCAAAGCGTCGTCCAGTTCTCTCATGCTGGGTGCCTCAGACGGCGGATTGCTGCTCATAATCACCAGAACTGCGGTTGACGAAGTAACCAGACTGTTATCAGTATTTGCGACATGCAAGGACTTCATTTCGGCCTTCATTTTGCCTCCTTTCTTGAGATTGTTAGTGAACCTTGTTCGATAAACGAGCTTACACTAAAATTACTAATAAGTCAAGAAGCGGCGTTTAGCCGCTTCTTGAAAAAAATTCTTATGAATTTCGGGTTCAATGACATAATTTGGTTGAAGATTTGCCATTACAGGTAATGGATTTCCG
>CAYNFS010000019.1:0-10179 GCA_964396685.1 uncultured Candidatus Saccharibacteria bacterium
AAAGTTGCAAATTATTGCTGTGAAGATGTGGATTATACATTGAGACTTAAGGACAAATTTACGAAAGAACTTAAGAACAAGAATCTGGAAAAGATCTTTTACGAGATAGAAACGCCGCTTATCCCGGTTTTGGCTGAAATGGAATTTAATGGCGTCAAAATAGATCCGAAAATTTTGCGAGCTTTATCAAATGAAGCTTCCCAAGAGATCAAAAAACTGGAAGAAAAAATCTGGCGGCTTGCCGGTGAGGAATTCAATATCGCAAGCCCTGTGCAGTTAAAAAAGATCCTGTTTGAAAAGCTCGATATTCCAAGCGAGGAGCTAAAAAAGGGAAAGACCGGACTTTCCACGGCGGCAACGGAGCTTGAAAAACTGCGGGGCCTCCATCCGATTATAGATTTTATTTTTGATTGGCGGGAATTATCCAAGCTCAAAAACACGTATCTGGATGCCCTGCCCCAGCTGATAAATTCCGAAACTGGGCGGGTGCACACGAGTTTCAATCAGACTATCACCGCAACGGGCAGGCTTTCTTCTTCTGATCCCAATTTGCAAAATATCCCCATTCGCATGGAGTTTGGCCGGAAGGTTAGAAGAGCTTTTGTGGCAGAGAAGGAATATAAATTGGTGTCGATTGACTATTCCCAGATTGAGTTACGGCTTGCCGCGCACATTTCGGGCGATGAGAAAATGATGGAAATTTTTGGAAAGGGCGGCGATATCCATGAAGCCACTGCCCGCGCCCTCTTCCCTCCTCCCCTGGCGAGGGGAGGAGGTGGAGGAGAGGTTGAAATTACGCCCGAACAGCGCCGTCTCGCCAAAACCATCAATTTCGCTGTGCTTTACGGCGCTTCATCTTACGGTATTTCCTCCCGCATCCCGGGGGTTTCAACAGCCCAAGCCGAGGACTTCATCAAAAAGTATTTCGAAGCTTACCCAAAACTGGCTTCCTGGCTTGACCGAGTTGTCGCAGAGACAAAAAAGACCGGATTTGTGCGCAATGAATTGGGACGAATGAGATTTTTGCCAGAAATCAATTCTTCGCAGTTTCAGGTCCGCTCCGCCGCCGAACGCGCGGCTATGAATATGCCCTTGCAATCTCTGGCCGCCGATATCATCAAAATGGCCATGAATAAACTTGCGCAGAAAAATTTAACCAGCCGGGAAGATTGCCGATTGCTTTTGCAAGTGCACGACGAGTTGGTTTTTGAGATCGCGGAGAAGAAAATAGATGATTATATTCCAAAAATTGCCAAAATTATGAGCGAAATTTATAAACTAAAAGTTCCGCTGGTGGTCGAGGCGAAAATTGGCGATAATTGGGAGGAGCTAGAAAAATTTCTAATTTCGTATTGACCTAATGACTAACCAAATCCCAATTTCAAATCCCCAAAAGGACTACTGGAACCAATTTGTTATTATTAACTCCTCTCCTTCTTCTTTCTTGCAGTCTTGGCAGTGGGGGGAATTTCAGCAGGCGCTGGGCAACAAGCTATACAGGATTGAAATAGAAGACCTTTTGAAAGCGCAAGCAATAGTGAAAAAATTGCCACTTAGTAGAAGTTATTTGGAGATACCTAAAGGACCAATCATAGAAAAATCAAAAATCAAAAATCAAAAATCAAAAATTTGGGGGCAATTCATTTCAGATTTAAGGAAAATTGGACGGAAAGAAAGAGCGGTTCTGGCGAGAATAAACCCGCCCATCCCTATTCTTCCCCTGCCCGAGGGGAAGATGAAGAGGGGGTGGGAGGGTGAGGGGGAATGGCGCAAGCCGGAAATTCTCCTTCGCCAAACCGAGCCCGAGGACACAGTTCTCGTTGATCTCTCTAAATCCGAGGATGAACTTTTGCAAAACATGCACGAAAAATCGCGATACAATATCAGGCTTGCTCAAAAAAAAGGTGTGAAAGTAAGAATCGCGACCCAAGACAAGCAAGCGTTTGAAAACTTTTTGGATCTCTTAGGAGAAACCGCCAAGCGGGACAAGATTGTCAGCTGGCCCAGTGAGCGATTTTGGAAATTTAGGGAAAGATTTATGCATTCTATTTCTCCCCCTGCCCGAGGGGGAGATGAAGAAGGGGTGGGAGAAAATCGGCTAATTCCAAAAACCGAATTGCTCGTTGGCGAATTAGAAGACAAAATCCTCGCCGCCGCGATCGTCATGCTTTTTGGCGATGCGGGTACTTATCTCTATGCCGCCTCCAGCGCTGAAAACCGACCGGCCAACGCGCCCAGTCTGGTGCTCTGGGAAGCAATAAAACTGGCCAAAGCCCGAGGCATGCGCTGGTTCGATATGTGGGGTATTGCCCCGCCGAATGCAGGCGAGGATCACCCTTGGGCCGGGATTACCAGATTTAAGATCAGATATGTCAAACCAGGAATCACAGGCAAAGAGATAAGGAATATCGGAACACGAGATTTAATTTTAGACAAAACTTTCTGCATTATTTTTAAACTCGCCAAGAAACTCCGTCCTTGACCTCATGGGTTTAATTTGCTAATCTTATTTTTGATATTTGATTTTTAAATTTTGATTTTACCACCATGCCCAGAACAAAAAGCGCAATCAAAGCCTTGCGATCCTCCCGCCGAAAACGGGTTTTTAATCTCGCAACCATCGGAAAATATAAAGACGCTGTCAAAGCCGTCAAAAAAGCCATTGCCGGAAAGAAAAGGGATGAAGCAGTAAAACTTTTAAGTTCAACATACAAGCAGCTCGATAAAGCCGCCAAAAAGCGCGTCATTCACGCAAACAAAGCCGCTCGGCTCAAATCCCGCCTCTCTGCCGCAATCGCAAAAATGACATAGTTTTCTATGTCATTCCCGCGGAGGCGGATAAAAAATGGCCCATTAGTTTTGTACAACCATATCACGATCGTGATATGGTTGTCTTATTTATTTTATCAGATGTTTCTGCCTCTTTAGAGCTTTGTTAATTTCAATGATTTCGTCCCTCAACTCTGCGGCCCGCTCAAACTCCAAATTTTTTGAGGCCAGGTCCATCCGGTCTTTGAGCTCTTCCAAATAGTACCTGACTTCTTTTTTGTCCATTTTTGAAATATCAACCTGTTTCCCCGCCTCCGCGGGGACAAGCTTGGCTCCAGCCAGACGCGATTCGCTTACGGCCTTTTGAATCGATTGCGGAGTAATGCCATGGCTTTTGTTATATTCTTCCTGGATCTTGCGGCGTCTTTGCACTTCTTTGATGGCGGCGCGCATTGAGCCCGTCATCCTGTCCGCATACATTATGATATGTCCGTCCGCGTGCCGGGCAGCTCGGCCCATAACTTGCAAAAGCGAAGTTTTGCTTCTCAAATACCCTTCTTTGTCCGCATCCAGAATTGCCACCAGGGAAACTTCCGGCAAATCCAGTCCCTCTCTCAATAAATTAATTCCGACTACAACATCATAAACTCCAAGCCGCAAGTCGCGCAGTATTTCCAAACGTTCAAAGGTGTCGATGTCCGCATGCAGGTAATGAGTCTTTACCCCAACTTCCTGCAGATACTCTGAAAGTTCCTCGGCCATGCGCTTGGTAAGGGTTGTGACGAGCACCCTTTGCCCTTTGTCCGTGCGTTTTTTGATTTCGTCAATCAAATTATCTATTTGATGTTTGGTTGGCCTGACTTCAATGTCTGGATCCAAAAGGCCGGTAGGCCGCACCAGCTGTTCCACCACCTGTTTTGATTTCCCGATCTCGTATTCGTCCGGGGTGGCGGAGACAAAAACTGCCTGATTAATTTTTTCTAAAAACTCCACAAATTTCAAAGGGCGGTTATCGAGGGCCGAAGGAAGCCGAAATCCATAATCCACCAAAGTTTGTTTGCGGGAGCGGTCTCCCTCATACATTCCCCGGATTTGTGGCACGGTCATATGGGATTCGTCTATAAAAAGCAGAAAATCATCGGGAAAATAGTCCAGAAGGCAGGAAGGCGGCTCGCCTTCTTTGCGGAAATCCAAGTGGCGGGAATAGTTTTCAATGCCGTTGACATAGCCGATTTCCAGCATCATTTCTATATCAAAATTAGTGCGCTGTTCAAGCCTTTGAGCCTCCAGAAGCTTGTTTTGAGATTTAAAGTGATTAATTTTTTCCCGCAGTTCTGCCCTGATGTTTTCAATTGCCAAAATCAATTTCTCGCGCGGGGTGATGAAATGCTTGGCCGGAAACAGCCGGTAAGTTTCGTAAACTTTTTCATCACCCCCTGTAAGAGCGTCAAATTCGCTGATCTTTTCCAATTTATCCCCAAAAAAATCAAATCGCACTACGCGATCTTCGTGCGCTGGCACGATTTCGAGGATGTCGCCTCTCACGCGAAAAGTCCCGCGCCGCAAATCCAGGTCGTTTCGCAGATACTGCAAATCCACAATTCTGCGCAAAAGTTTATCGCGCTTATAGCTCTCCCCCGCTCGAAACTCCAGACTTAGTTCCAGATAGTCGCTCGGGTTGCCCAGTCCGTAAATGCAGGAGACGGATGCGACAATAATCACGTCGCGGCGGGAAAGAAGCGACATAGTGGCCGCGTTTCTCAAGCGGTCAATTTCCTCATTGATGTCGGTTTCTTTTTCTATATATGTGTCAGTTCGCGGAATATAGGCTTCGGGCTGGTAGTAATCATAGTAGGAAACAAAATAGTGCACGGCATTGTCGGGAAAAAATTCCTGAAATTCGGATGCGAGCTGGGCGGTCAAAGTTTTGTTGTGAGAAATAACCAGTGTTGGTTTGTTGATTTGCGCAATTACATTGGCCATAGTGAAAGTTTTGCCCGAGCCCGTGACTCCCAAAAGTGTTTGGAACTCCTGCCCGCGCTTAATCCCTTCAACCAGCTTTGCAATCGCTTGAGGTTGATCCCCTGCGGGCTTGAATTTTGAGACAAGTTTGAATTTGCTCATAGCATCAATTTTGTCATTCCGCCCCGCCTGCCCGCCTTTGGAGGGAGCAGGAATCCAGGATTTTCTGGTTTCCCGCTGGAGTTTACCCCGTACTACGATACGGGGCGGGAATGGCGTTCAATAAGGCATTATTAATGATAACAATTAAAATTTTGCAAGCCAACCCTTCACCGCTGATTTATGCTACAATAAAATTATGATCGGCTACCTTTCCGGCATTATCAAAGCGATCCGCAAAAATTACATTATCTTAGCTGATGAATTTGTGGGCTACAAAGTGTTCGTTCCCCCGCAGATTTCTTTGAGTGCGGAGCCTGGCAAACGCTTAGCGCTTTATACCCACACCCACGTGCGGGAAGACCAGCTTGCTCTCTACGGCTTCCCGACTTTGCCGGAGCTTGATTTTTTTGAGCTTTTATTAAGCGTTACCGGGATTGGCCCCAGGCTAGCGATGTCTGTTATGTCATTGGCGGACTTGGAGATGGTGAAATCAGGGATTTTGAATGAGGATCCGACGGTTTTCACCAAAGTTTCAGGGGTCGGCAGAAAAACTGCCGAGCGGCTCATCATAGAGCTCAAAGAAAAGATTGCCGAAGAAGTGCCGGCTGGCAAAGAGGCCCTAAAAGAGCTCTCGCAAACCCATGCCGATGTCATGGACGTCCTTTTGGCTTTGGGGTATTCAAGAAATGAGGCGAGAAAAGCTTTACAGGAAATACCTAAAAGTTTGACAAATTCCGAGGACAAGATCCGGGAGGCCTTGCGAGTTTTGGCTAAACAATGAAAAATTATCCCTCTCTCCTGGCGAGGAGAGAGGTTAGGAGAGAGGTTGCTGTTTGTTTCAGTTCGACCTCTCCTCCCCGCCCGACATCGCCTTGGCGAAGTCAAGGCGGGCGGGCAACTCCTCCCCACCTGCCCGTCCGGCAGGCGGGCGCCTGGGGAGGAGGGAGAGACTGCATGAAAGATTTTCTAAGAAAAATCCTTGGCCAGAAATTGATCAACCACTTTCATTTATGCCAAGCAATCTTGGCCAATTTTGTCTACGGTTTTCCTTCGCGCAGGCTCAAAGTCATCGGGGTTACGGGTACTGATGGCAAGACCACGACGGTTAATTTGATTGCGAAGATTTTGCAGGAGGGGGGGCACCCGACCTCTTTTTTGTCATCTATCAATGCGCAGATTGGCGAGCAAACTTTTGATACCGGGCTTCACACCACCACGCCCAGCCCTTTTTTGCTACAGCGGCTTTTGCGAAAAATGGCGAGAGCCGGCAGTCAATTTGCGGTGCTTGAGGTGACCTCGCATGCTTTAGATCAATATCGCACTTGGGGCATTAGATTTGAAACCGCAGTTTTGACCAACATCACTCCCGAACACTTGGATTACCACAAGACGTTTGAGGAGTACGCGAGGGCGAAACTGAAGCTTTTTAGGAATGTAAAAAATAGGGTGCTGGGAGAGAGCTCCCCTCTCCTCCCCTCTTTAATCAAAGAGGGGAAGGGGGGGTTCATGAATTACGGGTTTTCCATAGGGACCCAAATTTGGGCAGACAACATAGAAGAAGATCTAAAATCAACAACTTTTACCGCCCATATACCAGATACTAGATACAATATACTTCTTCAACTTCCCGGCAAGTTCAATGTTTTAAACGCCTTGGCCGCGATTGCATTGGGGCGAGTTTATGAAGTAATTCCGGAGGCAATAAAGAGGGGCTTGGAGAGAGTCAAAACCATTCCTGGCCGTATGGAATACATTGATGAGGGGCAGGGTTTTCTGGCGATGGTTGATTTTGCCCATACACCAAACGCCTTGCAGAGTCTTTTGGAATTTTTGAGGCCAAAAATCGCTGGACGAATCATTCTGGTTTTCGGATCGGCCGGCGAAAGAGATTGGCAAAAAAGGCCCGCAATGGGGGCGGCGGCTGATAAATTCGCCGACCTGATAATTTTAACCCGCGAAGACAATCGCTCCGAACCAGTCGAAAAAATCTGCAACGAGATAGCAAGCGGCATTAGACAGAAAACCCGCGATCGTGGGTTGTTTGTCGTTTTTGATCGCCGGGAGGCAATTAAGCTTGCTCTCTCAAAGGCGCAAAAGAATGATATAGTGGTGGTGTGCGGCAAGGGCCACGAGCAGAGCTTGAATATTGATGGCAAAGAAGTGCCGTGGGATGACAGAAAAGTAATACGAGAAGAGCTTCAATCACTTTTGTCATTCCGGACGTGATCCGGAATCCAGGAGGCTTGTTATGAGGTCAAAAAAAATATTGATTGATACAACAGAAAAGAAGAATTTGATTTTGGCCTTTTTGCTTGATAAAAAAATTATTGTCAAACAAACCAAACTAGTGACAGGGCTTTCTGAAAGCCTTTTGCCAGAGCTTTCCAAATTTTTGAAAAAGCATAAAATTAGGCTAAAAGACATCTCAAAAATTTTCGTCAATCCCGGGCCGGGCGGGTTTTCAGCAACACGCACCGGAGTTGCCGTAGCCAATGCTTTGGCTTATGCTCTAGGGATGCCAGTGGCAGAATGGCCGAGTGGAAAAATCAAAAAGCTGGTATTGCCAAAGTATGACAGGGAGCCAAATATAACCAAGCCGAAACGAGCATGAATGTCATAGAAGTCAAAAATCTCAAAAAATCCTACGGCAAAATCCGCGCTGTTGACGGCATAAGTTTTGAAGTTCATGAGGGGGAAATTTTTGGTTTGCTTGGCCCAAATGGCGCCGGCAAAACCACGACCTTAGAGATTTTGGAAGGCTTAAAGGCGGCTGACGGCGGAGATGTCAAAGCCTTGCCCAAAGAACAGGTTGGCGTGGTTCTGCAAAATTCAGCCTTTTTCGCAGAACTTACTTTGCTTGAGCTTATGAAGCTTTTCGGAAGCTTCTATAAAACCAGAGCGGATTTACCCAAACTTATTGAACGTTTTGATTTGCAAAAAATTCTGAATCGCAAATTTTCTGAACTTTCAGGAGGGCAAAAGCAACGCTTTGCTTTGGCCACAGCGCTCGTTCATAACCCGAAGCTTCTAATTTTGGATGAGCCAACGGTAGGACTTGATCCGGCAGTAAGGCAGAGGTTTTGGGAAACTATTTTGAAATTGCGCGAGGATGGCTTGACGATTTTGTTGACCACTCATTATATGGAAGAAGCCGAGATTGTGGCAGACCGGGTCTCAATCATAGATCGCGGCCGCATCATGGCCACCGACCGCCCCATCAAGCTTATTAATTCTTTGGGGGTCGTCTCGCGGATTCAATTTATGAGCAGCAAGTCCATAAATTTGGGAGAGCTCGAGGAATTGCCGGCAATCATTGCGGCCAGGCGCGAGCGCTATACTTACGAGCTTGAGACAGACAGCCCCGAGCAATCGCTTAGAGCCCTCCTGGAATGGGAGAAAAAATTTGCCGGGAAAATTTTCAACCTTCAGGTCCGGCAGGCAACTCTGGATGACGTCTTTTTGAAATTGACAGGTCACTCCCTTAGGGAATGAGACAATTGACTCTTGCATTTCTCAAAATATTTTTCCGAAATCCGCGCGCGATGTTTTTTGTGATCTTCCTGCCAGCGGTGATACTGGTCGGCGCGATGATTTTGGGTCCTGAAAGAATATTTCAATTCAAATCAACTCTGCGTTATGCCGATTTTTTTCTTGCGGGCATAATGGCTTACGCGATTATGCAGTCATGCGTTTATTCTGTTGCGTATAATCTGGTGGATTTTCGCCGGAACCAAATTTTGAAAAGGTTATCCGTCACTCCCCTTTTGGGCAGACAATTTATCGCAGCCCAAAGCATTGCGCGGTTCATAATCGGTGTTTTGCAGGCCGCTGTCCTTTTGATCATCGGCTTTCTGGTATTCCAAACCAAGCTGGCAACGTCCATGTTTTGGCTGCCGTTGATTATACTAACCGGAACTGCGGTATTCTTGGGAGTTGCTTTCCTGATCGCTTCCCTTGCCAAGGACTACGAGGAAGCGGCTCCCTATACTTCTGCAATTGGACTAATTTTGCTTTTTTTAGGCGATGTTTTTTTCCCAGTCGGTAACTTACCGCAAAACTTGCAGGCAGTTGCACAAGTTTTGCCGATGGAACCATTCTCGGCATTGATTCGTTATGCCCTGTTCGGCACCGTAGAGGCGAACTTTACAAACAACATCTGGACTTTGGCGATCTGGCTTATCCTCTTACTTGTCGCTGCAATCCTGATATTTGAAAAGAAAATTTATAGATAAAAAAGTGGCTCCCCCGAAAAAGGGAGCCACTTTTTGATTTTATAATCCTTTCTCTTCCAGCTCCTGGGTTATCTGCTGAACGGCCAGAATCCAGCTGTCGTTTTGCCAGCCGACCCAGGTGTTGCGCATGAGTTTTGGGGTCGTCATGCCGTTGTCATGATACTTTTGGATAAGGTTGTTGGCGCGGATGACCCCGTGTTCCAGGGTCGCGTAAGTTTCGGGCTTACCGCCGCCGATGCCCCAGCAGTTATTGGGTTTGATTTGGCGTTTGCAGAAATTGCTTTCGGCAAACGAGATGCCGATAATTAAACGATAGTGATATTGCTGAAGCAGTGTCTCCGCCTCGCCCGCCAGAGGGGATTTTTTGTTTTGCAAATACTCTTTAAGCAACTCAATTCGAGGGTCAGGGGGTATAGGAAGAACTTCAGGCGCCAGAAATTGCCCCAAATAATTTTGCTGGAGAGTATCAGATGTTTGAAAAAGCGAAAGATCGTTTATTTCAAAGACAAGAGGAGAAGTTTTTGCAGTCTGGGCATAGGTCGCATGCGGGAAAGCCCAAACCAAAACTCCGCTAAGCGCTGCCACAATAAACAACCGGTCAAGCCTGCTCAACCTGTCCATCGAGACATTAATACTGCCCCAATGAACTGAAGATGCGGCTTTCATGAAAAAGAATTTTCTCCTTTCTTTGAAAAATCCAAGTTGCCTACCCTACCCCGATGCATAAGATCGGGGTAAGGGTACGCAACCGCCAATCGTAGCATAGAAATAGGCCTCAAGTCAAGGGTTTTTGAAAGTATTCCCAAATTAAAAACCGCTATCATTGCGGTTAGGCTTAATTCTTTACTCTGTTTATATTATATCAGATTTTTTAAGTTTCGTCAATGGCCACTGCTGGATTTGAACCAACGACCTCCTCGGTGTAAACGAGGCGCTCTAACCAACTGAGCTAAGTGGCCAAAACCATAAATTAAAACAATCACATTTTGCCGCTATATTCTTGGAAAAATCTGTCAAGATATTCTTCCATAAAATGATGACGGTCTTCCGCAAA
>CAYNFS010000019.1:10279-13779 GCA_964396685.1 uncultured Candidatus Saccharibacteria bacterium
CAAGACGATCGGAATCCTGAACAATTTTACCTTCGAGCGTTCGCGTCTCCGTTTTTACAGCCACGTCTTTAAAAGAAATTGAAGCGATAATATCGCATACGTGATTTGCAATATCGGCTGACACAGAATGTTTTTCGAGAATTTGTCGAGCGGCTTTCGGCGCGGCAAGTTCTACTACAAACATATCAGCAGCTTCGCTTTGGCCGATGCGCTTGGCCATATTCCACACTCTAACAATATGTCACCAATCATGTCCCGACCTTTCACCTTCGAGTTTTTGTCTTGCTTCGTCTGCAATTTCTTTGGATAATTTTTTGTTGCTCGGAATCCATAATATTAAAAAAATCTTCCCCAAAAATTCCCGAAAGTTTAATTCTGGTGCCCTCGGTGGGATTCGAACCCACAAGCCTTGCGGCACACGCACCTCAAGCGTGCACGTATTCCAGTTCCGTCACGAGGGCAAAATTAAGTACATGAATTATAACGTTTTATGAATTTCCTCTCAATGGGACTTGGTGCCAGAATCGGATATAGTAAAAGATAAGGCTGATGCCAAGCTTTGAGTAATGGGTTGATTTTAGTGATTATCACATAAAATGTCTAAACCGTCAATGTTTTCACGTGAAAAACTATCAAGATTTGGCTTATCTAAGCTATTTTTTTACATTTTACTGATCGCCCTCCCCTTTTCAACGCGAAAAATCTGGTTTTCACGTGAAAGTTTCTTTTTCAATTATCATATTTTTTACCATGATTACTATTTATACTTGACAGATTTAGTTATTTTTGGTCTAATTTTGGCTTGGTTATGGGAAAACAGGAGATATTCGCCTGAAAACACCCCCTCTCAATCTCCCCCGATTCAAGGAACAGGGGGAGAAAGTAGTAGGTTGCTCCACAGAATAACCACAAGAATTTCACAAGATATCCTCTATCGCCTGCTTTTGGCTTTTTGGCTCATTTTAGCCATTTCTGTCATATTTTCACGTGAAAACTCGCTTGGATTTTATGATTTAGGGAAATTTAGTGAGTTTTTCCTGCTTTTTGCTTATGTTAGAGAAAACATCAAGTTTTCACCCCCCACCACTTCCGAAGAGCAACAATTTTCACATGAAAACACCCGGACAGAAGTGGTACGGGGCAGGCGTGAAAAAATTTTTGCTTTTTGGCTTATTTTAGCCTTTCTCTGGTTTCAGAGCATACTTGCCATAGCTCAATACCTGACTCAATCCTCTATTGGGTTCAAATTTCTTGGTGAAGAACACTTAAGGCCGGGGTTAAAAGGTGTGGCTGAATTTTTTTCCCATAGGGTGGCAAGCCCCTTTATTCAGTCAATTTTCCCTTATCTAAGCCCCATCTCGGATGTAACTGTTAATGTCCGGGCTTATGGCACACTTCCCCACCCCAATGTCTTGGCAGGGCTTCTTTTTGTGGGGATTTTAATTAATATCTACCTTCTTTATTTTTCGAGAAGGAAGTTTGTGCTGGCAACATCTTTGATTTTACTCACCACTGGTCTTGTAGTAACCTTTTCGAGACTAGCTTGGGTCGTAACAATTGCAGCTGTAATTGTCTGGTTTTTTTTGATATTTTGGAAAATTAGACAACCTCACATGGAGGAAATAACAGGCGGAGCGGTTAGGACAGCGCTTGTTCAATATTTTCCGGGCAGACTTGCGCTAATTGCTCTGGCGCTTTTGCTCTCTTTGTTTCTTAATTTATTAATGTTCGGGCCGCAAATCCAAGACAGACTTTTTGGAATCTCTCCTAACCAAAGAAGCCTGGTCAATGACGAGAGTCTCCAAGATCGCAAGATTTTCAACGAGATTGCAATAGCCCAGATAAAACAAAACCCCTTGTTCGGGGTGGGGCTTAAAAATTTTGTCTTAAGAATGGATGGGTTTGCAGGGGAGAGGCTAAAGCCTTATTTGCATCAGCCAGTCCACAATATCTATTTTTTAATTACCGCCGAAAGCGGGATTTCTGCGCTTTTTGTTTTTTTCTTGTTTCTTTTTAATGTTGCGCGACCCTGCTTGTCGGGGTCGAGTCGCGCTAAACGCGACGATCCGGTTTTTGATTACACTTTATTAATAATCTTTTTCGGTTTCTTGTCGATTGGGCTTTTTGATCACTATCTTTGGACCATCCAGCAGGGGAGTCTAATCTTTTGGATCATGCTTGGACTGCTCGCTGGTTCTTCACCCCCAAACCGGAAGCCACGGGTGTAAACCCGTGGTGTGGGGGTTCACATAAAAAACAGCCCTTGTGGCTGCCGGAGGAGAATTAAGAGTTAAGTATTAAGAGATTGGTTAACAACTTTGTTGTTCCCTCTTATGGGTCGCAAATGTGAAATAAGCAAAACGTTCCTCGATAAATAAAATAAGCAAGATTAGCAACGGTAAATAGCCAAAGTAAAATTAGAACAAAAATTTTTGCTTGGGAAGCTTTATTTCTTTTAACCGAATAAAGATAAATTAGACCATAAATGAGGACGAAAAAGCCGGCAAGCACTTCGCCGAGCCACGTCAATGTTGGCAAATAAAGTCCGCGGAGTATAAGGATACCTCCAAGCCTAAATAAGAAATAAAGCGTTATTCCTATAAATAAAATAAGGCCCCTTTTGCGCAATTTTTGATCTTCCATTTTTTTATTCTATCAAAAAGCTCAACTAAAGGAAAGTTTGGTGGTCTATTCTTAAAATAGTTCGGACGCATTTCGCCGCCTGTGGCGGCGGGGGTTTGGCCAAAAATTCCGCTTGCCCGTCCGAAGCTTTGCGAAGGAGGGAACCGAAATCCTGAACTTTGACAATTTCAAGTTTTTCTCTGGCGGCAAATTCTTTTAAGAAATAAAAAACCTTAGAAGAGCAGGGGGTCTTAGATCGTCGAAAAAAATACTGTCGACTACTTGCCAGATTCTCCCTCGGAGCTTTCTGATTTTCCACCAGACTTTCTCTGGATTCCAAGTTTTTCTTCCTCGAAATGTCTTAAAGCGTCTACTGTTTCTTTAAGCTTATTTCCAGCTTCAACAACCTGCTCAGTAAGTCTATTATATGTTGCATTTAATTCGTTAGCTTCCTCCTGTGATGTTGCGTATAACTTCTGAACTTTCTTCTCTGCCTGTTCCGAGGTCTTTCCCTGCAGAAAATCAATACCATGTCTCAAATCGTAAAAAACTCTGGCAAACCCCTTAAATGGCTGAGGTGTATCTATTACCCACTCTTTTAAACGTTTCCCTTCTTTCTCTTTGGCAGTTTTAGCTTGTTCTGTTGCCTCTTCATACTTTTCTCGTGAGTATTCTTTATTTTCAAACATATTAGTACAAATTATTGAATTAAGATTAGAAAGCCGACTAAACTTTCTATAATTGAAATGATTAAAAAATTTCTTTTCCCAAAATTAAAATGCAGTTCGAACCGATATTTTTATCAGGTTCTTTGGCAGTTTTTAAGTTCAGGATTTCGGTTCCCTCCTTCGCAAAGCTTCGGACGGGCAAGCGGAATT
>CAYNFS010000020.1:0-10128 GCA_964396685.1 uncultured Candidatus Saccharibacteria bacterium
CGAAGTGGAAACGCTGGGGTCTGCAAAACCTCGATGCGCGGGTTCGATTCCCGCCGGCGCCTCCACAAAGTTGCATCTTGTAGATATACTTTTGAAAAATAGTATGATGATGGTTCCCTCTCCGCCATAGGTTGCACCTCAGGCACTGGCAGGCAGGGATTCCGTTCACCCGCTTTCAAAGAATAAATATGACGAGTAAAGAAAATGCGAGATTTCCCCAAGAACCGATCGAGGCGAGGGAAAATGACAAGGAGAGCTTGCAAAACTTGCTTCTACAACTGGAGCAAATTCAAAGGTGGCTCGCGGAACAAGCTCGTCCCTCCTATCAAGAACTAATCCAAGCACGAAAATCCCAAAACGCAGATTTGATTACGGAAAAAGAATTGCAACTCCAGGATATTTTAGATAATTCCGCAATTCTGCTTGTTTATACTGGAAAAAATGCCAAGCTGTCCAATCTTGTAGAACAGCTCTGCAGGCAACTGCAACTAAACGCATTGGCTTTCGATCTGGTGGAGTGTATGACGAAAGGCAGCGATGTCCAGATATTAGCGAGTAATTTGTTGCGCGCCAACAAAACCCCGGGATGAACCCGGGGCTTTGTCTTTCCTAATTTTTTGATCAGTCTTTTTTAGCCAATTCCCTCCACTCCTTCTGATGAAATTCTTTCTCTCCTGCGATCAGCTTCACGATGTCCGCGCGACTTATGATCCCCATTAGTTTGTCTTTTTCAATCACCGGTACGGGGTTGATTTTTTTTCGCAAAAACAGGTCGGCCAAATCTTCGATTGAGGCGTCCGGGCCGATACTTAATACTTTGTCGGTCATCAAATCCCTAACTTTTGTGGCCACGAGCTTTTCAAGTTGTTTTTCTATTTCATCCCCGTTGAGCGGGTTGTCCAAATAAACCAGGCTCCCCAAAAAAGCAAAGGTTACAGGCAAATGAAGCCTGCCTTCGACTTTGATCAAGTCGGCGTCAGTGACAATGCCGACCAGTTTGTCATTTTGGTCCAGTACCGGCAGGCCGGTTAGGCCATTGAGAAACATCAACCTCGCCGCATCTTTGACCGAGGTATCCGGCGAGCAGGTGATGACATTTTTGGTCATGATGTCTTTGACTTTGGTCATGTTATTTTCCAGCCTTCTTTCGTTTTTTCAATTTTGCCTTTGAATTTAAAACCAGCGGCTAATTTATGTCCGCCGCCGCCAAAGGCGCGGGCGATTGCCGCAACGTCCACCCCTTTATAGTGTTCGCTGCGCAGGCTCCCCTTAATTTCCTCTCCGCGCTGTTTGAGCAACATGGAAAATTTGGCCTCGGGAATGGTATTTAAAAGTTCTACAACTCCTTCCAGATCTTCTTCCTTTGCTCCGACTGCCGCCAAATCTTCAGCGGTAATTACAGTATAAACCATTTGGCGTTTTGGGTCTAAACGAGCGTTTTCCAATGCCGCTGCCCAAGCTCGCAGCATGGGCAGTTCTTTTTGCGAAAAAGTGAAGCGGGATATGAGGTCAAGCTTGGCTCCTTTCCGCAGAAGCTCGGCGGCAATTTCAAAAGTCAATGCCGAGATATTGGCGTGACGGAATCCGCCGGTATCGGTAAATATGCCCGTGAGAAGGTATAAGGCTATAAATTTGTCAATCGCCACGCGCCAATCTTTGAGCATTAAATATACCAGTTCGCAATTTGCTGCAAGACTTGCATCCCAAATATTTACCGTCCCAAACATTTGGGTATCGGCATGATGATCAAGATTGACAATGGTTTTTGGCCACCCCTCAAGTTCCGCAAATCCAGGCCTTGTCAGTTTGCCGCACCCGACGGTGATTAAAAGATCATAATTTTTATAATCTTCGGGCAGACTTTCTTTCACCTCGCCATGCCCCGGCAAAAACAAAAGATTATCAGGCACGCCGCCCTTCGCCAGTTTGAGAGTTTTTTTACTCCAGCCTTCCAAAACATGAGACAGCGCCAAAATGGCGCCCAGGTCGTCGCCGTCGGTGTATTCATGGGAGGCCAAAATTATGCTCGGAGCTTGGTCGATAAATCCTTTCGCCTTTTGAAATGCCCGTTTGAGATTATCTTGGATCATCATCCTCGTGGAGCTTGCGAATAATTTGGCCAATCCTTTGGACATTTTCGCCTGAATAATCAGGGACAAAATCAATCTTGGGGATCTTTCTCATCTTGAGCTTCTTCAAAAGCATTCCTTGAACTTGGTAAATCTGTTTTTTTAAAATGTCCAAAACTTTAACCTCGTCCTGCCCGACTACAGAAAAAAAAATTTTGGCCTCTTCCAGATCCGGGGTTACATCTGCCGAAGTAATAGTTAGAAGTCCCGTTACACCCTCAAATCCTTGTTCTTGAAGGTAAGCGGCGATTTCGCGCTTGAGTAACGAATTTATTTTTTCCTGCCTCGTCGTCATGCAATCATTAATACACAAATTTTACGAATCTCACTAATCTTTATCTGTGATCATTTCAGTTCTTTTTTCTTCACAGCCTCGTCAAAGATTTCCAGAATGTCGCCTGCTTTGATTGGGGCATTAACTTGGGCTTTCACTCCAAATTCACGGCCATCCGCCACTTCCGAGACTTCCATCCTATTTTGTTGTAGTTCCTCAATCTTTCCTTCCCCAATCTGCTGTTTATCCCGCAAAATCCTGAATCTTTTTTTATCAACGATTTTTCCTTCGATCATCTCGCCTCCCACAATCATCGTGGTCTTCTCGGTGCGGAAAATCGCCTTGATTTTCGCGCGCCCCAATTTTGTCTCCACCACTTCTATAGGCATCATTGACAAAAGCGCTTGGGTTATGTCTTCAACCAGCTCGTAGATCACCTCATAAAGATCCACCACGACATTTTTCTGTCTGGCGAGTTTGACCGCCGTCGGTAGCATACGGGTATGAAAACCCACAATCGTGCTTTGGGTATTTTCCGCGAGTGAAATGTCAGATTCGGTTATATCCCCCACTCCCTGGTCAACAATTGTCAGCTTGACATCTTCAGAAGATAGCTTGGAAAGCACGTCCTGCAAGGCCTCCAGACTGCCCTGTATCCCGGCGCGCAAAATGATTTTCAGCTCTTTTTTGTTTGGATCAGCCTTGATAATCGGTTTGGCAAGCAGTTTTTTGGCTCGCTCCTGCTTAAGCAGGCTTGTAGCTTGCATTTTGGCTTCTTCCAAGCTCGGTACCACTCGTAAGATGTCACCGACCTCCGGTACTCCTGACAAACCAGAAATTTGCACAGGGGTGGCGGGACTGGCAAGGCGCAATTTTTTACCACCCGCATCCTCCATAGTGCGAATCTTTCCGTAAGTACTCCCAACCACGACAGGATCGCCTACCCGCAGGGTTCCGTTTTGTACCAAAACAGTGGCAACCGCGCCTTGTCCTCGCGAAAGGTGCGAATCAATGACCGCGCCTAAAATCCGCCCCTCTGGATTTGCCCTAAAACTTTCAACCTCGGCCATTAGCAGAATAATTTCGAGAAGCTTGTCTATGCCCTGCCCCATTTTGGCAGAAATTGGCACTACGGGCACCTTGCCCCCCCATTCTTCAATCGTGATGCCCAAAGAAGCCAGATCTGCCTTGACTTTGTCCGGATTGGCCTCGGGTTTGTCAATTTTGTTTAGCGCCACAATCAAAGGGATTTTGATGAGCTTCGCTCTATTGATTACTTCCACGGTTTGGGGTTTGGCGCTGTCGTCTGCGGCGATTACAAGAACAATAATATCAGTGACATTTGCTCCCCTGGCGCGCATCGCAACAAAAGCCTCATGTCCGGGAGTGTCAAGAAAAGTAATCAGCTTGCCCTGATGAGAAACCTGGTATGCCCCTATTTTTTGGGTAATCGCCCCGGCTTCAAGGGCCGCCACATTGGTTTTGCGGATAGTGTCCAAAAGGGTTGTCTTCCCGTGATCAACATGCCCCATTACCGCCACAATTGGGGGGCGGACAAGAAGTTTGGCCGCATCTTCTTTGGCCAAAATTTCTTGAATATAGCCCAAACCCAAACGCACATCTTCTTGAGAATGTTCTACCCCCACCTCCACACCAAACTCTGAAGCGATAATCGTTGCGGTCTCGGCGTCTATTTCCTCATTGATGGTGGCCATGACTCCGTTTTGCAAAAGCTTTTTGATGACCTCGGTCACCGGTTGCTGCAATTTTTGCGCGAAGTCTTTGACCGGAATAAAGGGTGGGATCTGAATTTTGGCGGGCCCCGTGTATTTTACCACTTCCACTTTTGGCTTTCCGGACAAGCTCGCGATAATTTTGCGGGCCAAATTGTTGTCCACCTTGCGGGCTCTGGGTGATAATCTGAACCCGGCCTGCTTCATCTGATCGCGCAGTTCATGGATTGACATATTCAGTTGCCGAGAAAGAGTTGAGAGATCCATAATTATTCTCGTTCTGTCATTCCCGTGAAAACAGGAATCCAGATATCTTAATATACCGAAAATTTAAGAATTGTGCAACGGCTTTATGACCACTTCGTAAGGCTCTGCTCCTTTCCAAGCCATTTCAAAAAGCACTCTAAGAGACTGACTTACACCATTGCTGGTTACCACTACTGCAAAAATATTTGGCTGATAGGAAAAAAACGCGACATTATTGTCAAATACTACATTATCAGTGAGAAATTCACTGCTAGGGGAAGTAAATCGATGCTGATAAAATTCATTATGCTGAACTGTTTTTGCAAAAGCAACGTCAACAGGATTTTGCGTCAATATTTCTTTGACCCGGATGAGTCCCTGCTTGGCTTTTGTCTTTAAATCATCGTTAAATTCCGGATAGAAATTTATAGAATCTCTGACCGTAGCAAAGAAACAAACCTCTTTTGCCTCCAAAATCTTATCATAGACTGTTTTAACCCCCGTTTGTCCCTCAAACAGTTGCACCTGTGGTTTTTCTTTTTTGGCATTATGAATCGCTTGCAAATTAGGCAAAAATCTTTTTATTAATTCTTCTTTACGGCCCAAATTGGAAATTAATACCTCTGGCGATTCCGCTTGGAATAGCGCTTTCTTGGCTCGTGGAACGATGCTGACCAAACCTTTCTGGTGAAGCTCGTCTAATATCAAATAGGTCGTTGGCCGTTTAATCCCAGCTTTGCCCGCAATACTTTGCACCGAAGCAGTGCCCAGCTCCAAAAGCGCCAGATAAACCCGGGATTCTTTTTCTGTTAAGCCAATTTTTTCGAGCACTTCCGGGAGTTCCATATCGTCCTTTCTCCCCTGGCGAGGGGAGGGATCAAGGGAGGGGTTGCTCTTTTCGTCATTGCGAGGAGTCCGCCTCGAGCGGACGACGAAGCAATCTCAAGGCTGTCCCATGGGATTGTTTCGCTAACGCTCGCAATGACAATTTCCAGCATATCCCCTTTTTCTTCTTTTGTCAACTTTTCTGACAAATAATGAAATGTGTTCAAAAAATGCCTAACATAAGCCAAAACCCACACATAATTTTGGTATTATCTATTGACAAACTCCTTTCTCTTCTGCTAGCCTTCCCTCTCCAACTGGACAGGAGGAAAAGCATGACAACCACACGAAAAATCGTTATGAGCGCGGCCATTGTGGTCGTGGTTTCTGTCGGGATATATTGGGATAAAAAAACCTTTGTCCAAGAAGCGGTACTGACTCCCCACCAACAAGCAGAGATTGCGACGGCCAAAGCAATAAAGTTAGCCCACCGCATCGCCACGAGAATCGACTACCTGAAAGACCCGCGCACAAACCTCTGTTTTGCCTTTTTAGACAGCCATGGGGGACCCGCACTCGCGTCAGTGCCCTGCACTCCCCAAGTCGAGGAGCGGATCCAAGCTGGTCTTCAAAGGCACGAACAGTGAAAGCGGTTGAAACACCAAGTTCCTCGTCAGTCTGACGCCCGCCCACAGCCGCTCCGGCGGCGCCCCCCTCACACCAAATGCTTCGGCGTTGTGGTGTGAGGGAATTTTTTTATTCAATTTTGAAGATCAGTTCTCTCTCTTAAGATAAAAGAGGGTTAGGGTGAGTTATGGATCTTGCTTCTTTGTCTCATAACTCCTCCCAACCTCCTCTTACCTTAAGAGGAGGAGCGTACAAGATTCCTCCGCCTTAGGCGGACGGGAATGACAGTTCTCGATAGGCTCGATGTTACGAGGCGGTTCGGGAAGGACTGGGAGCTCGGCGGCTCCTTGGGCACTCTTCCACCAGGAAGGAAAGTGGAGCCCCCAAATCGGCTCGATCGTGAAACGAAACGACAAGCACGGCCAATGGTGTTTTTCCTTCCGAGTTGGTACTGGCTACGAGGCTAGGCTAATCCGTGTCTTCACCTTCTAATCGAGCGGCTCTGCTTCTCGCGGTTATTTTTTTGGAGGAGTGATGAACTACCAGGACCATCTCAAGGCTACGAGTTTGCAGCTAAGGTTGAGCCAGCGAGAAAGGCGGCCTTACAAAGTTCGCATCCTCGACCATTCGTTCATAGTAAAACCAGGCGTTTTCTCGCCTCGATATTTTCGGGATACTGAAGTATTCGCTCGAATACTCCCGATAGAAAGGGGTGATGCGCTCCTCGAAATCGGCACTGGTATTGGAGCAATCGCCATCTGCCTCGCTCTTCGCGGGGCTGGGAAGATCATCGCTACGGACATCAATCACAAAGCCGTGCGTTTAGCAAAACGCAACGTGGCTATGCATCACCTTGATGAAAAAATCGAGGCTCGGGCAGGAGACCTGTTAGTTCCCCTGAAGGATGAGGAGAGAGAAGTTCCACAAAATCTTCTGGGATGTTCCGTTTGGCTATGTAACCAAGAAAAATCTGACAATCTTGGAGAGAGCCGTTTTCGACTACCGCTATGAACACATTCAAAAGTACTTGCTTGAAGCCAGGACGCGCTTGCTCCCAAATGGCCGAATATTCATCGGCTTTAGTTCAACTCTCGGCCGCCTCGACATCCTCTCCGAAATGGCGAAACGCGCCGGATTCAAACTGGGACTAATTGACAAAAAGGAATCCTGGGAGGGCAGACTCAAAGTCCAATTTGAGCTTTTTGAAATTCTCCAACTCTGACGGCGGAGAAATCAGCACTCTCTTCGCCTTCTTTTTTACACTCGAATTAGACAACTAGCCCACGATCGTGGGCTAGTTGTTCAGCTGATAGCCCCTGGATTCCCGATTCAGCCTTCGTAGCCACTTCGGCGAAGCAGGCTCGCGGGTCGGGAATGATAATTAAGAAAAAAGCCGATAAATCCACCATAGGTGGACAGGTCGGCTCGCTACAAAAAATTTAAAATCAGCAATCAGAAATCTAAAATTCCTAGAATTGTCTTGCCTTCCCCACGATCATTTTGATTTTTTCTTTTGCTACACTTACTGTCGCCGGGGCTTTGGTGTAAATTTGCCCCTCAATCGAAAGCGGCAGTTTTTTCGGCCCCAAAATTTCAATTTTTTTGGCATGCATGACAGTTGCACCGGGGGCATTATCCAAACATCCCGACACCAGCTCTTTGCGGTAGCGAAAAATTTGTGAAGAACTTAGTTTGTTCAAAAGCAAAACATCCAAAAGTTTGTCAGTGGGATCGCCAAGTTTGAGCCTGCAGCCTTCATTGTTGCGGCAGTTGATAATCTGCGCCGCTAATACTTCGGAAGTTGCGGTATAGGAGGAATCCAAAGAAAGCTTAACCGCGAATGTCTGCAATTTTAAAAGCTTGCCCAAAGCCGCCAGTCCAAAAATCCCCGGCGATTCTATCTTGCCTAAATGATTTTCTCCCAAATCCACTTGAGACAAAAAGTAGTGCTCTCCAAGCTTCCCCAAATCCAGCTCGCGCACCAGCCTGCTGGCCAAAATTTTGACCGCTTCTTCAATGTCAGCACTTATGCCCAATATCCGGCCCAAGGAGCTTTCCGGATTAAGCGGAATGAATCCGATCGTAATATCGGCTTTTTTGCGCACCACTGCATTTATCGTTTTGTTGAGCGAGCCGTCCCCTCCCACGACAACGATTGTTTTGGCTTCGGCGCCGATTGCCTGATCTACCAAAAGCTCAATTGTGCGAATCGCAGTCACCCGATAAGTTTCTCCGTCAATGCGAGACTCGGCAAGCAGGTTCAAAAGCCGCCCCTGGATGCGCTCAAAATATTTGATTTCCCGATCTTTTGCGGGATCAAAAATATAGAAATACATATTCAACAAGCTCAAATGTCAAAGCTCAAATGTCAAAATTTGGCATTTGGATTTTGAAATTTGGATTTTCTTCTACTCTTCTTCAGGCAGAGGTTGCCCCAACTCCGCGGCTTTATCCGGCATGGTGCAAGCACCGGAGAAATGAGCGCCTTCGGCAATCGCCAGCCGTTCGCAACTGATGTTGCCGTCAATCTTTCCAGTCTCCTGAACATTCAAAGTTTCTTTTATTTTCAAATCGCCTTTGACGTGACCGGCAATCATGGCATTGGCCGCCTCCACATCGGCCTCAATTTTGGCCATGGAGCCGACGAAAAGGTTTTTGCTTGTTTTGATTTTTCCGGTGACCAGCCCGTCCACGCGAATGTCTCCTTCGCTTGCTAAATCACCTTCGATTTTGACGGTAGCTCCGACAATTGTTTCCGGAGCGCTATTTGTCTGATAATCTTCTTTTCGTGCCATAGAAAATAGAAAATTAATTATTTTGCTTGCTTAATAGCCTGTTTTTCCTCGTCAGTCAATGGATAGCTGGAGTGTCCGTTTTCAACCGGTTTGGCGTAAATTCTTGTGCCTTCGCGGCCGTGCAGGGAAGATATTACTATACCATTGTTATTGGCGTCCAGTAAAGCGCAGGTAAAACTTAAATTGCTGCCGGCGTCAGCAAAAGGATTAAATCGCACCAGCCCGGTTTTTTGAATATTTTTATTGTTTTTTTCCAAAAGCTCGGCCAAAATTTTACCAAGCTCAACGAGGTTCTTTTTATGCGAAGCCAATGCCTTTTTGTGTTTCAGCACAATTTCCGAAAGCTCCTCCTTTTCTTCCCCCGCCAAAAGTTCTTGTTGCCGTTTTCGGTAACCCAGAAATTGCCGAGACAGAATCAACAACAAGACAAGATTTACTATCGTGAGCGAAGCAAACGCCAAAAGCACTGGATTGTTTAACAAAACTGACATATAATGATTATAACTCCATGCAACCAAATCAACAAAGCGACCAAAGCAAATCTGATGTAAAAAAAGTTATTTTCATCAATCTTTTGATTATCCTGCTTTTGGTAGCGCTCTTTCTCATAAACCAAAAAACTGAAATTGTGTTTAAGCTTGGGAAGCTCTTCAAGTTCTAAATGGGCCTATGGTCTAGTGGCACGACGCCACATTCGCATTGTGGAGACGGGAGTTCGATTCTCCCTAGGTCCACCAAAAAGGAAATTGCAAGCAAGCCTCGCTTCGCTCGGCGACCAAATCGTAAGGTTTTCTGGGCGAAAAAAGCAGTTGGCGATTCTGCAAAATGCAGTTCGAGCCGATATTTTTAAGAAATGTTGTAATTTCTAGTTTGTTTTCTGACTCAAGCAGTTTCGCGGCTTGATTTAACGATAAAACAAACTCACGAGCCGGTTCGAGCCACGACAGGCCTTTCTGTTCAAAATTTCGGATTTGCTCTTGTAAGCCGACCTTTTGCTTGAGTAATTTCTCTTTGCGCGAAGCGTACTCGTCATGGGTAATAGTTTCTTCTAAAAATACATCAAGCAACTTTTCTATTTTTTGCTCAACCAACGTTAATTGCTCTTTGAGATTTTGAACAGTAATTTTAGCCTGCTCTCTTGCTTGTGATTCTTCTTTTTCAAGTTCGGCTAAAACTTGTTCGGTATCGTGGCTCGACAAAGAAACTTTTTGAAGGAAGGATTTAATTTGTGGATATAATTCATTGTCCCGCAAAAAGTGTTTTTCTTGGCACAGCCCTTTCTTTTTCGTGCATCGGTAGTAGATATATTTTCTACCGCTTGGTTTGATTTTTTTCTCTGCTGTGATTGCCGCTGAACAAGGGCATTTCATAAGTCCAAGAAAATCGAAGTTGTGTTTCTTCACTTTTTGTGGCTTGCCTTTCTCTCTCATAACTTCTTGAACCTTATCAAAAAGTTTCTTTGAAATAAGCGGCTCGTGAGTTGCTTCATGTATTTCACC
>CAYNFS010000021.1:0-8825 GCA_964396685.1 uncultured Candidatus Saccharibacteria bacterium
CGACTCTCGTGGTCAATGCCAATGAGAACCGGGTAGGGATAGGGACAGATGCTCCGACCACGACCCTGGGGGTCTTGGGAGCTTCAAGGTTTAATGGAGGTGTGACGATTACCGGAGGCTTGACTCTTAATAACTTTACTGCCAACTGTAATGGTTCGGCCAATGGGGGAGCGCTCACCACAGACGGCTCGGGAAACATCATCTGCACTGATGATGATTCCACAGGAGGCGGCGGTTCCCCTGGAGCCTGGGAGACCCTCTTTACCAATGCTTTGACTCCGACCTCCAGTACCGCCGGCATCTTTGTGCGAGCCAGCTCGACCTTTGACAGCACGCTAAGGGTCAATGGGGCTTTGAGCGTAACTACACCTTCTGCGACTTCGACTTTTGCCTGGAGTACTGTCTTTGACACAACCGACAATCTTTTGACAATCAATGCCAATGAGAACCGAATTGGGATTGGGACCAATAGCCCAACTTCCACCCTCTCAATATTAGGCAAGACCACTGGCAGTGGTGCTACGGCCATCGCTGGGGTCCATGAGAATTTGTTCTTAACCAATTCCACCGCTTCTGGCTCACAGTTTGGCAACCGCATGATCGCCACGGTTGACGGCACAGCGGCCGGCTCTGGAATCGGCCAATTTATTAGAATGATTGATAATACCGCTTTGGCCAATACGGTCCGTGGCATTGAGGTTCAGGCTTTCTCTGGACCAAATACCGCCGGAGAAAATACGGCGATAGCAGGCTTTGGAAAAACTTTTGGAGTTTACGGGGCGACCACCGGAGAAGCCGGAGCCGTTTCAATTCCTGCGGGAGTATATGCCGATCTGGATAACGGTGCCGCTCCCACTGCGGGCAATGCTCTGCGGGCTTTCACCAATAATGCCACTACGGCCAATCTGGTTTACTTTCTGCACGACACTTCTGCCTATTCCGGCACGACTCTGCTTATGAATATGGCCAATGGATCCGGCTCTTTCACGGGCTTGTTCATGGACCTGCAGGTAAACGGCTTGAGCCGATTCAGCATCAACAGTTCGGGAGGAGCCAGCATGAATTCGGCAACGACTACGGACACATTGACAGTCGGCGCTAATTCTTTGGGCCAGCTTTCGGTCACTCAAGGAGCGGCGGGAAGAATCGGTTTGGCTATCCGCGCCGCCTCTTCTCCCACCGCGAATCTCATAGCCTTGCAAAACGTATCCGGTACTTTTCTGTCCGGCTTTACCGGCGCTGGCGGACTCTTGATGAATGTTGCTTCCGACACGGCTTTAGTGATCCAAGACGGGTCAGGCGTCAACAAATTTGTCATTGACACTCTGCTTGCCGGCGGAGACGCGGTGGCGACCACAACCAATACTGACAGTTTTGTCGTAGATACCAATACTCTGTTTGTCAACGCCAACGAAAACGAAGTCGGCATTGGAACTACCAATGGTACCAGCACTTTCACAGTCGTGGGCACCTCGAAATTTATCGGCGCCGCGACCTCGACGAACAGCTTTACCTTTACGAACTATTCCGGCTGTACGGCTCTGGAGACCGACGCGAACGGTTTGATGGTCTGTGGCAGTGATGCCGGCGGGGTTCAGGCCGTAGAGTTTGTCCATGATACCACCACTGAAACATTGTCTGATGCTGACGCGGTTATTCTTGATCCTGCTTCACTTGCCATCACCCTTTCTCAATCCACGAGTGAAGTTCTTATCATGGTCAATATCACCGTAAATGACGGTTCGGGAACAGGTGACAAGATATACGGGTTTGATGTCATTCGTGGCACGGCGTGTACCGATACGGTGGTTGGCGAATTAAACACTCTTTCAACCGGTATTACAAGCACGGGGGCAGATATTAGCGCAGGAGGAGTATTCGTAGATGATCCCGGGGGAGTCGGCCCTTGGGACTACACCATATGTATGGACGCCGATTCCTCGGCCGGGTCCCCGGATGGAACCACGGTCGCAATTGATCTGACGCTCATGGAAGTTGATGATACCGGCGCAGACCTCGCGGAGTTTTACAGCACAAATGACAGCACCATCAGCTCTGGCGATTTAGTCAGTCTTGATCCACAAGTGGAGGCCGGGGTGATAAAAACGAGCAAGGCTTATGACCCGCAGGTCTTGGGCGTGATTTCGACCAACCCAGGACTGACCATGGGGGCAGGCGATGTGCAAGCCGAGGCGACGGGAATGGTCCCGCTTGCGGTTGCGGGGCGGGTGCCGGTAAAGGTATCGGAGGAAAATGGCCAGATTAAGCCGGGCGACTTTTTGACCTCTTCCTCGATTCCTGGGGTCGCGATGAAAGCTACCAAAGCGGGCCCAGTGATTGGGCAGGCTTTAAGTGATTATTCCGGGGAAGGAATTGGAATGGTTTTGGTTTTTGTTAATAACTTTTTCTATCAAGGAGCAGGCCTCGGTGCTAATGGCCAAAATTTCGGCAAACAAACGCTCATCCAGTTCATGGGGCAAACAGGGGAATTTAACGCCAGCAGCACATTGTCTGACATCTTGACTGACCGGCTTGCCGCGGGCCTTGAGATTATTACTCCCAAAGTTACCACCAGGAGTTTAGCAACCGACGAGGTCAGAACATCGCTGGGAAGTGATTTGGCTTTGTTCTTGGATGCGGACGGGAAGTTTGTGATCAATAATACTTCTACAAGCACGGCTTCAACTACTCAGCCGGTGATCACTTTTGACAGCCTTGGTAATGCGTTTTTTGCCGGAGATATAACAGCCCAAGGGATAGATGTCCAGAAATTAAACGGCATTGAGCTTATTACCAGCGAGCTTTCAAATCTTTCTACTGAAGTCGAAAGTTTGGCTGTACCCAAAGAAAGTTATGAAATGTTAAATCTCACGGTGCTGAAAGACTTGCAGGCACAAGGCAGTCTAGTCGTTTCTGGTGAAGCCAGGTTTGAAAACAAAGTAAGTTTTATAGATACGGTAAAGTTTGCATCTGCAACGGAGTTTACCGGAGACGTAAATCTTGCCAGTTTCTTGTATATCCAAAACCAGCAGGGGATTAAGGTTGCGTTCTTTGACCAGCAAGGCAATGCTGATTTTGCAGGCCAACTTAAGGCGGCCAAACTGGTGGTGCAAGAACTTGAAGGGCCGCCATTTACGGAGATTGCCGGCACTTTGCAGGCGCTTGCTTCCAGCACGGCCTTATTGGCGACCAGAGTTGAAGGACTGGCCAGCACGACTCAAGATTTGGCAGGGTCAGTTGCGGCGTTGGACACCAGAATTCAGGCCCTGGAAGGAACGACACAAGTCGCTCTAAATGAACTCTTGGCGGCCGACGCCGCAGGATTGACAATTGAAGGACCGGCGATGCTTAAAGGCGGTTTGCTGGTCGATCATATTGCCTCGATTGGCGATCTCATTGCCTTTGCCTCCGACACATTTTTCATCGGCCGGCCGTACTTTAATTCCGACACGGCGGGATTCGCGCTCATCAAAGAGGGTCAAACGAACGTTGAGGTCGCATTCGAACGCGAGTATCTGGAACAGCCGATTGTGAGCGTATCAATGACTTTTGATGAGATTGCCGCGGACTCTTCGAGTCCTCGCAATGACAATGAAAATAACGATGTCATTGCGAGCTTTGTTAAGCAATCCCAACTTGTCTTTGAGAGTGATATTCGCTACCTTATAACTCAAAAATCCCCTCGCGGCTTTACAATATTGTTAAATAAATCTGCCCCCATAGACATCTCCTTCAGCTGGATTGCCTTGGCAGTAAAAGGAGCAAAGACTTTTAGTTCAATACAGACGGCAGCGGAAAGTACCCCCTCTTCCTCTCCCCCTATCCAAGGGACAGGGGGAGAAAGTGGGGGGGAGGTGACACCGGGAAGCGAGACCGTCCCTTATTCTTCTCCTCTTGAGGAGGGACAAGGGGAGGTCGTGGAACCAACCACTTCAAGCACAAGCCCGGAAATTACCAGCGAACCGATAAGCACTGAACCAATCAGCGAACCAACAGTAAGCAGTGAAGAAACCGCAACGAATGAAACCAGCGAGACGGCTCCGCTTCCCCAAGAGGAAACGGGAACTCCAGAAATTAGCCCTGAACTCGCGGCTCCCTAGACAAAAAGGGAGAGGTGTGTTATAATAGGATTAAGCAAAATTCGAATTTGAAACAAAAAAACAATCAAATGACAAAGCGAAGCAGGAGTTTGCTATTAGTCTGGCCGTTGATTTTTATCCTAGTCGGCGGAGTCTTTTTGGCGTCTTCGCCGCAAAAAGCCCAAGCCGCGACAGTCATTGTCTATCCCAATGTCAAGCACGCCAGCGACACTACGACCGACGATCTGGGAGGCCTGGTTGACAATGATTCCGAATCAGAAAATCCGGACACCTTGTCAGCAGTGAGCACGACGGACAAGGTTTATACGGTTGACGCCGGCAAAGTGATGTACATAACTGGCTGGGATGTTTCCTCAATTCCGGCCAACACAGCTGTTACCGCAGCAGTCTTGCATTTAGAATACGGGGCAGAAGATGCCTATAATCCCAGTCCGGCCGCTGCAATCCGCTACAATAACGGCAGCGGCTTGACCAATACATCAATCACCCCTTCTGATATTACCGGCTGGAGCGGGGATCTGACCTATGACTTGCAGCTTCAGGGAGTTGACACCAAAACCGAGCTTGAAAATCTTGACATAGAATTTACGAGCAATGACGCAGGAGCGGCTGACGCCGTACATTTTGATTATATGTATATTGCGGTTACCTACACCACCTTGGAACAGTCGGCTTACCGCTTTTTTGCCAATGATGCGGCTTCAACTGATGTGGGCGCGGCTCTTGCAACCCAGGACAATGCCGCTACTCTCACTTCTGACGGCGAGGCTTTCAGGCTTCGAATGCTGGCCCACACAGCGCCTGCGGGCTGGTCAAATTTTACCGTCGCTTCGTCATCTGATGTCGGATCATATTCGTCTATTTACGCGGTAAACGCCAACACAATTTTTGTAAGCTATCGAGATACCACTAATTTAGACCTCAAATTCGCCAAATCCACGGACGGCGGGGCGACTTGGCTTCATAAAACTGTGGATTCAACCGGTAGCGTTGGTGCTTACACTTCAATTTATGCCACCGATGCCAACACGATTTTCATCAGCTATGCCGACCTTACCAATAGTGACCTCAAATTCGCCAAATCCACGGACGGCGGCGCCACTTGGCCGGCGGGGAATATAAAAATAGTGGATGCGAATGCTTTACAAAGCCGCAGTTCAATTTATGCCAGCGACGCCAACACAATCTTCATTGGCTACTATGATGAAAGTCTTTACGACCTCAAATTCGCCAAATCCACGGACGGCGGGGCGACCTGGCCGGCCGGGAATATCAAGACTGTAGATGGTTCAACTGACCAAGTTGGGCTGGAACCTTCCATTTTTGCAACGGATGCCAACACGATTTTTATTAGTTATAGTGATATTACCAACAGCGACCTCAAATTCGCCAAATCCACGGACGGCGGGGCGACCTGGCCGACAATCATAACCGTGGATTCGACCGGTAGTGTTGGAACAGAGAACTCCATTTATGCCACCGACGCCAACACAATCTTTATCAGTTATTATGATTTTACCAACAAGGATCTCAAATTCGCCAAATCCACTGACGGCGGGGCGACTTGGCCGGCCGGGAATATCAAGACCGTGGATTCAGCAGGTGACGGCGTTGGTCGGTACACCTCTCTTCACGCTCTTGACGCCAACACGATATACATCAGTTACTATGATGGCTCTACAGGTGTCCAGGACCTCAAATTCGCCAAATCCACGGACGGCGGCGCCACTTGGCCGACCGGCAATATCGTAACTCTGGATTCAACCGGCAATGTCGGTCAATATACTTCTATTCATGCGATTGATGCCAATACTATTTTTATAAGTTATTACGACGTGACTAATCAAAATCTTAAGGTCGCAAAATACGGCGTTTCCGGAGCGTTGCCGCTGCCGTGGAGCACTGACCTCGTAGATGCGGCAAGTGGAATCTACAGCGTCGGCGACTATTCCTCTATCCACGGCTTGAATGCCAATACGATCTTCGTCAGTTATTATGACAGAATAAATAATGATCTCAAATTCGCCAAATCCACGGACGGCGGAGCGACTTGGACCAAGCAAGCTGTAGATACGGCTGGCTATGTAGGCAGATTCAGCTCAATCTATGCTTTAGATGCCAACACGATCTTTATTTCTTATGAGGCTCAATATGACGCAAGTTCTAACCTAATCGAAGACCTCAAATTCGCCAAATCCACGGACGGCGGGGCGACCTGGCCGGCGGGCAACATCAAGACCGTGGATTCAACAGGCATTGTCGGTCAGATGAACTCTCTTTATGCCATCGACGCCAACACGATTTTCATTAGTTATAGTGATAATACCAACAGCGACCTCAAATTCGCCAAATCCACGGACGGCGGGGCGACCTGGCCGGCTGGCAACATTAAGACCGTGGATTCAACAGGCATTGTCGGTTCAAATACTTCTATCCATGCGGTAGACGCCAACACAATATTCATAAGCTACGATGATTTTACTAACCTTGGTCTCAAATTCGCCAAATCCACAGACGGTGGTGCCACTTGGCCGGCCGGCAACATTAAGACCGTGGATTCCGGAGGAGAGGTGGATTATCTCTCAATCCGCGCCGCCGACGCCAACACGATATTTATCAGTTATGGCAAAGACTATCCTGGTTCAAACGACGACGACCCCAGATTCGCCAAATCCACGGACGGTGGTGCCACTTGGCCGGCGGGGAATATCAAGGTAATTGATTCAGGAGCTAATGCAACCACTCCTAAATCTCTTCGGATTATTGACGCCAATACGATACTAGTCGCTTACTATGCATCAGGAGGGGGTCTCAAACTTGCCAAATCCACAGACGGCGGGGCGACCTGGCCGGATATTTATAGCGTAGGAGATTCTACCTTTCAGGCAACCAGCGAAATTTCTCTCTATGCTGTAGATACCAGCACCGCATTTATAAGTTATTCGGGAAATCCTAATCCGGGAAATTTTAAAGTTGCCAGAACCACGGCCGATACTACAAAGAATTTCAAGCTCCAGTTTGCCCAAAGAGGAGCGGACAATCTTTGCGACACGAGCTTTACCAATGAGTCTTACGCGGACGTAACTGGCAGTACGGCCATAGCTTTCAAAAACAATACTCCAGTGGACGGGGCGGCTTTGACTGCCAACGTCAATGATCCTTCACACTCGGGGCACACCAAAAACGCCCAAACCTATGAGGAAGCCAATAATTTTACGAATTTAAGCTCAAGCATTCCGGCTGGCCAGGATGGGCTGTGGGATTTCGCCGTCTATGACAATACGGCGCCGGACAACACGACCTACTGCTTCCGTATGGTCAAATCCGATGGCAATCTTTTGGATACTTACACAGTGGTGCCGCAGATTACGACAGGTTCGGCCAGCATTCAGGTGACGGGCAAGGTTTACGAGGACGAGACTACTACGGTGCTGACCGCTTGTGATCACGTCACTCCCGTAAACAATATCACGCTTCGCATCGGCTCAAACACTTACGGGCCGGTTTCCTGCAATGATTCCACAGGCGTTTTCACTTTTTCAGGGATTTCCCCTGCCGGTGCAGGCACGGCCATGATTGTGTACATTGATGGCCAGAGCGGAGTCTATGGTTCCCGGATTTCCCGCTACACCGGTTCCGGGAACGTGAGCGGCTTTGATGTCCGAAGGGACCGGCTAATTGCGGCTAGCGAAGAAGCCTCGGCGGTGACCAATACCAATTTGGGCAACTGGGACAATACCA
This sequence comes from uncultured Candidatus Saccharibacteria bacterium, assembly GCA_964396685.1. Lineage (GTDB taxonomy): Bacteria > Patescibacteriota > Doudnabacteria > UBA920 > 2-01-FULL-46-14 > CAYNFS01. The sequence continues at coordinate 7,842 of CAYNFS010000021.1, forward strand.
ATGATACCGATATTGTTTTTGACGTTGACGGGTCAAATAATTTGGCGGTGGAAGACGGAATCAAGCTTATAGTTAATTCGGGGGATACGTTTCAGCCCGGAGGCACGGTCACGACGAGCCCCTCGGCTGCAGCCTCTTCGCTTGACGGGGATGTTTTGATTGAGTCTACCGCGACTCTTTCTATGGGGACAAATGCCTTGTCAGTGGGCGGGGATTTTGTGAATTCTGGCACTTTCGGCAAGTCCTCCGGACAAACAACCACGTTTACGGCCACGGCTACGGGACACGCTATAGACATGGGGACTGGCAATTTTGAAAATGTTACGTTCAACGGTACAAACGGTGGTTGGTCTTTTAGTGACGCTTCCAACACGTTGGATGGCGACGTCGTTGTTACAGCCGGAACACTTTCCGGCACAACCAACCTGACGGTGAGCGGGGGAGACGCTACCGGCAACGGCACAATCAACCTCACCGGCGGAACCTTTACTCTGGATGGCGGAGGCAATTTCGGCGGAGCGACGGCTTGGACGTTTTCTTCGCTGACCTTTGGAGACGGTTCGGGCGCTGCGACCTCCACTGCCGCAGGTGCCGGAGGAATTACGGTTTCCGGTGCGCTAACCATTGCCAACAACCAGGGCCTTGATGCCGGTTCCAAGACCTGGACTCTTTCCGGTTCGGGAACGCCTTTGTCAATTGCGGGAGGATTTACCGGCAATGCCTCAACCTTTAGTTATACTTCAGGCTCTGGAGTTTCCGCCCTTGCCTCCCGGGCCATGACTGGAAGTTATGCCTTTTACAATCTTACGGTCAATGGTACCGGCACCTTTACCGTTGGGGTAGATGCAACCGTGAGCAATGACCTTACAGTCACTTCTGGGACATTAAGCGGCACTAACAATATCACCGTCAACGGCGGAGATGCCACAGGCAACGGCACAATCAACCTCACCGGCGGAACCTTTACTCTGGATGGCGGAGGCA
>CAYNFS010000022.1:0-8493 GCA_964396685.1 uncultured Candidatus Saccharibacteria bacterium
TCTCTATCAAATTGTGACATAATTACTGTTAATTTTTTAGCTTAAACTTGAAAACGGAGGCGGTGGGATTTGAACCCACGATGCCCTTTCGGACATATCTGCTCTCCAAGCAGACGCACTAGACCACTATGCGATCTCTCCGCGCTGTCCCGCCTGCCCCATAGCGTCTGCCCACGGCGGACTGCTACTTGGGGTTAGACCACTCCGGCATCTCTCCGCTCTGGATGTAAAGGTAAACCCCGTCACCACGGCTATAAAGCCGTGATGTGAGGGTTTACACCCGGGGCCTTCTGGTGACGGGGTAAAAGTTTGGTGCGGGGCAAGCAGATGCACTAGACAACTACGCGACGCCTCTACTCTTACAAAATTTTACCACAACCGCCCGCAAACAGGAAGCCTAGTGTAAAATTCCCGCGGCCGCGGGAATTTTACACTTTATTTGACGCCAAACACTTTTTTTAACTCTGTCTCATTGTCTATCTCGCTCACGGTCAAATAATGAAAATACTTGCGCAAATTCCATTCTTTAAGCAAGCTATCCAATTCACCTGTAACAGGATATGGCGTAATATACACGCTTTCTTGCAACGGATAAAATCCCAAGTTCTTTAATTCGCCTCTAAGATACTCCCGCCACTTTTTGATGGTTTCCGGCAAATCAAAAATTACGACCCGCCAATGACCGTCCCATTTTTTTATCTTCAGTTTCTCCAGACGCAAATATTTAAGTATTTGCAATTTCCCTTTGGGCGTGAGATGAAAAAAAGATTGATTATTTTTCCCCTTGCTCTGGATGAAACCGCTCCGCTTCAGATTATAAAGTTTTAGAAAAACACTGCGATAATCCCAGGGCATTTCATTTTTTAATTTTATAGCAATGAAATCCTGGATCGACATTGCGCCCTTGTCCAAGAGGAATCGAAGGACTCTGTAGCTTTCCTCGTTTAATTTCCGCCCTTTTTTCATAAGTAATTATACTTTTGCATCATCAAATTCTCTGTGTAAAATTCCAGCGGCCGCAAGACTTTTACACAATTCAAATTTACACTACTCTATGCATCTTCTTCTATCAATGATCATTAAAACAAAACGCTCTGCGGGCTTTTTGTAAATTGATTCCGCTCCCCCTCTGAAAATACTTTAATAATGCCATAGACTCCGTCGTAGCCGGGAGTGCGGTGGACTTTTTCTTCCCGAACGCGCTTGATTGCTTCGGCAACCAGTGGACCGGTAATTTTCTCAACATCTTGAACCGGCAAATCCAGGATCACGGCAAACTCGCTGCCGGCAGAATCGATTAATTTCCAATAATAATCCTGCACGGTTTTGGTTTTTGATCCGACCCCGAACGCGTCTGCCAAAACTTCTTCCAAAGGGACCAAATGCTTTTGCGCAACATTGTGAGGAGGCACAAAACCAGCGGGCCTGTCTGCCAACGCCTCTACTCTCGCTTCAACTCCAATTGTCAGTTTCTTGCCGCAATTGGGACACTCGCCATGCAATTTTTTGGTCTGTGTTGGCGGACAACTGAATTTACAAGGCGCGTGGCCGTCCCAGTGATATTTTCCCTCGTCCGGAAAATATTCAATAGTAAATTTAAAGCGGCTGCGGTCTTTTTCTTTCAAAATTCGTAAAAATTCTTGATAATTTAATTCTGACTCCGGGATTTCCATGACATTTGCTTCGCGGCCGATTCTAGAAAACGAATGCGCGTCTGAAGATGAGACAATGCTGAATTTGTCAGTATCTGACACGCGCCAGTTCATCTCGGGATCTGAAGAAAGACCGGTTTCGATGGCATAAATATATTTGGTCATTTCGCCAAAACATTCTTCAACAGAATCAAACCCGGATTTGCTGCCAAAAATGCCAAAATAGGGCGTCCAGGCATGCGCTGGAATCACCATCGCTTTTTCATCTGCGTCAAGCGCGTATTTTAGAACCTCTTTTGAATCCATGCCCAGAATCGGCCGGCCATCAGAGCCCAACTTAGCGCCATGATCCCTTAGAGACTTGTTGAATTTTTCGACAGCTTCAAAACTGGGCAAAACCAAAACATGATGCACTCGCCGCAGTTTGCCGCCTTGCGAATAAATGCAAGATACTTCGGCGGTTAGAACGAATCGAACTCCCCCATTGCCCCCTCTTTGATTAAAGAGGGGGTTGGGGGAGTTCTCTCCCAATGCCACTCGGAGCTTATAAAACCCTTCCTCTGCCGGCTCAAACGCTTCCTTCAATTCCGCCAGCCACAAAGGATGCGTAAAATCCCCAGTGCCCAGCAAATTGACGCCCTTGATCTTGGCCCATTTGTCAAGATTTTGGGGTATCAAATCCCGGGAGCACGCCCGGGAATATTTGGAATGAATATGCAGATCGGAAATTACGCGCATTTTAATCCTGCTGCTTGGGTTTTGATTCTCTCAAATTCATTCGAAACTCGACTCCCCAGTTTTGAAATCCGAATTTTTCGTAAAATTTATGAGCATCAATATTGGAGTGACGACTGGTTCCCAAAAGCTTGTAGCACCCTTGTTTTTTGGCTTCCTCTATAGCACTCTCCACCAGCTGCCGGCCTAGGCCTTGTTTTCGAAATTCTTTTTCAACGTATACGTTTTCCAAAAGACCATACGGCTCATCGTGGCGGTCATTTCTGATGATGTAAAGATACGCCCAGCCCACAACTTTCCCGTTTTCCTCGGCTACGAATTTGATGCCTTGAATATTTTTTTCTTCCAATTTCTTGATTTGCATTCTATTACGCCTGCCATTCCCGCCCCGTATCGCAGTACGGGGTAAACTCCAGCGGGAATCCAGAACTGGATCCCCGATCGAGTCGGGGATGACAGATTAAGAAAGTATACTATAAATCATCCCCGCCAATTTGTCTGGATCGTGACGCAAGAGGCTTCTTTGTAAAGTATCCACCCCGTTTTTGACGAAAATCTTTTTGGAAATCAAAGGTTTGGCAATAACTTTAACTCCCATTTTCTTGACTGTTTCCAAATCCGGCTCGACAAACAAAGACCGTTGCTTGCGGTAAGCTTTTAAATATTTTGTTTTGGGTCTACCGATATTGACTATGGCCACATCCACACCCTCTCGCCCAAGATATTTTTGCATTACTTCTACAAAATCCGAAGCTTTGAACCTGTTCGTCTGCCCGTATTTGGTCATCAGATTGGTTATGAGAATTTTTTGCGCTCTTGACTTTTTTATGGCGGCAACAACCCCGCTAATCAAAAGATTTGGAAGAGTACTGGTATACAAATCCCCGGGGCCGAAAATAATAGCGTCGGCTTCCTTGACGAGCCTCAAAGCTCTTGGGTTGGCTGGATGATCGGGCTTTAACCTTAAATCTTTAATCTTTAATCTGCCGCTGTGTCTGGGCTCATCTATAAAATGCTCGCCTACTATTTTTTTGCCGTTTTCAAGGGTGGCGGTAAGTCTTGTTGGAAAAAGTGTTACCGGAACCACTGCTCCTCTCACGTTCAAAAGCTTTGCGGCTTCAATGATGGCTTTTTCAATGCTTCCGGTGACTTTCTCGAGTGCGGCCAAGATAACATTCCCGACCGCGTGACCTTTGAGTCCGCCTCTTTCAATTCGGTAGGAAAACAACTCGCGCAAGATTGGATCAGTATACGATAAACCCACGAGACATTGACGGATATCTCCCAGCGGCATCACTCCTAGTTCTCTCCGAAGCCTGCCAGTAGAGCCCCCGTCATCAGCGCTTGAAACGATCACTGAATTGTTTGTCGGGAATTTCCGCAATCCCGAAAGAAGCGTGAATGTCCCCGTCCCGCCTCCGATTATGACTATATTCCGCATAGCCTTGACAAATTCCTTATATTTATTATACTTAGTATTGAGACTTGGCGAAGGCCTGCCCTTTTGGCAGAGATTGGCCGCCTTACCGGCGGATAGCCAAGCAACTCAAATCCCTCGTAATGAGGGTGTTTTCATTTTGTTAAATTTTGTAAATACTCTTCCTTTTCAGCCTTCTCTACAAGCTCTTTTTCTAACACCTTGCCCAATGAAGCTCCGCGAATACAGCCCGCCCACATATCAGCCAACCGAATTAGCGGTTCGCTTTCATCTCTTCTGCTTTTTACTAATTCTAGCGAAATGCCCTTAACTCGCAAGGCGTTCGTCAGCTCTCCTGCCTTTTTTTGATCAATACCGTCAATATAAACTCGGGCGCGATACGCGCCTTTTCCCTGCTTTTTGATGGCTTTTTCCAAAAGGTCGAGTGCGGGCAAGAAATACGGAATTGGTTTATTATAACGACCAAAAAATATCTCTCCCTTGCCCACTTTTCTTTCCAGAACCATCTGAAGATAATTGATTCTTCTTTCTGCGCGAGATTTGTGCCACTTTCGTTGGCCAGTTTTTGCACTCTTCTCAATTTCAATTAAATTCTGCCTTAGCATATTTTGATCCTTATCACTTACCACAGCAACAACAATAAAAATTTCGATTTCGTATCTTGCCCTGTTTCATCAACATAGCAATAAAGTTTTTGCATTTTAATCCTTTGGCTTGCCGATGATGACTATGTTCTTCACAGACCCTTTCTGTCATTCCCGTCCGCCTAAGGCGGAAGAATCTGGTTCTTATGGATCCCCGCCGCAGTTTACCCTCATGAAAATGGGGGCGGGGATGACCTTATTTGGAAGGTCACTTAATGATACCATATTCTTTCCCTGCATTTCTAAATGCTTCAAGCGCCCTGTCCATCTGTTCTCTCGTATGCACGGCGGAAATTTGCACGCGGATTCTGGCTTTGCCCTTTGGCACGACCGGATAGGTAAAGCCGCGTACGTAAATGCCTTTCTTGAATAATGCTTGGGCTATGTCGAAGGCCAGCTTTTCTTCAAAAAGCATAACAGGAGTAATCGGATGCTTTCCGTCCCCACCAAGAGTAAATCCTAATTTTTCCATTTGCTGCCTAAAGTATTTGGTATTCTCCGCCAGTTTGACTCGCAAACTCGCAAACTCGCTATCAAAATTTTTTAACACATGCAGCGCAGCCGCCGCAATCATTGGCGGCAAAGAATTGGAAAACAAAGTCGTTCTCGAACGCTGGCGCAGATACTCAATGATTTCTTTGCGACCAGCAGTAAATCCGCCGCCCGCCCCTCCCAAAGCTTTGCCGAATGTCGAGGTTAAAATATCCACTCTGTCCATCATCCCTTCAACGCTTCCTCGGCCTTTTGCCCCCAGTACGCCGCTACCATGAGAATCATCAACCATGACCATCGCCCCATATTTTTCTGCGAGGTCACAAATTTCTTTGATCTTTGCAGTATCCCCGTCCATTGAAAATATGCCATCAGTAGCGATTAGAAGTCTTCTTTGTCTGCCCTCTCCTGACGAGGGGAGGGTGGCCGCAGGCCGGGAGGGGTCAGAAGCAGTCTGCAACTGCTTCTCCAGATCCCCCATATCCGAATGCTTAAACCTAAATCTCTCCGCTTTGCATAGCCTAACCCCGTCTATAATCGAAGCGTGGTTTAGCTCATCGCTGAAAATCGCATCCCCTTCTGCTAAAATCGTTTCAAAAAGACCAGTGTTCGCGTCAAAACAGGAAGTATAGAGAATCGCGTCTTCAGTGCCGAAAAATTTGGCAATTTCTTTTTCCAAATCCTTATGAATAGTTGAAGTCCCGCAAATGAATCTGACCGACGCCATACCATATCCATATTTTTCAATCCCATCTTTTGCAGCTTTGGCCATCTCGTCACCTCCCGCAAGTCCTAAATAATTGTTGCCGCAGAAATTGAGAAGAGTAGCCTTGTCATCCTGAGCGGTGCGAAGGATCTCAATCTCTACCCCCTGCTTGCCGGAAATTACCTTCTCTTCTTTATAGGTCCCTGCGGTTCTGAACTCCTCTAGCTCTTTTTGAAATTGATCTTTGATATTGTTAAACATTCACTTAACCTTTCTTAATACTACTAGCCATTCAAATTTTTTTTGTTCGTCTTTAGCGCCCACGTAACTATTCTCCCCGATCTCTTCAATTTGAAAACCTGTTTGTTGTGAAAGGTTTTCTATTTCTGCCTTTGTAAAATAGTGCTGATTTGCGCCAGTTTCCGCGCCGCTTGTGACTCTAAACGTCTTACCACCCCACTGATTCTCCTCTATTAATTGTTCATTTTCCTTGGATTTTTGTGAAGCTGACCTAACGCTCATAAAAAAGAGGCCATCTTTTCTTAAAACTCTAGAAAGCTCTTTCATCTTATTAAAAACGCTCTCGGTGTCACTGTAATCAATCACTCTCCTTGATATGGCTGAATCAAAAACCTCTTCCGAATCTTTTTTTGCAAATGGCAAATGCTCAATATCACCCACAACAACGCTTGCGCTGAGATTTTCTTTCTCGATTCTTTCTTTGGTGATCCCTGCTCCTTTGGGACTCAACTCAATACCTGTTGCTTGGAACCCTTGCCTCGCAAGGAACTCCAGGTTGTTACCAAATCCCGACCCCAAATCCAATATTTTCTTTCCGATGCGATCGCGATATCTCTCAACAAAGCCCACTACCTGAGAGCTTGGCCCTTTTTCCATTAATTCAGGGCCGCGCGACTTGTATTTCTCCTCGTACCCTCTCTGCGCTCCCAATAATGCTTCGTTTTCCATATTTAAAACTGTATTAAAATTTTCGGATGTTCTTTGATCATCTTCTCAAACCTCTCTTTAGTATACTCGGAAATCGGCAGAATTGTCCCTTTCCCTTCGTTCAAAATCACTTTGTAAATCTGTTCTTGGATCTTGTTGCCTGGATTTTCCATCAAGTTTCTTGTGGTCTCCCAAGTCTGCCAAATCTGCCGGCCGATTACCGCGTGAAGCGTAAAACCGCGCACAATAAGTCTATTATAATCCTCCAGCACAAAATCGCCAGTTTTAATGCCAAAAAGAATGACATTGCCGCCGCGGCGGGTTGACCAAATAGCATTATTTAGCGACTGATTAGGCCCCGCCATTTCAAAAGAGACATCTGCGCCAAGACCGCCGGTGATTTTCATGATTTCGTCGGTTACTTCAGTATTGTGAGCGTAAGAATCCTTTGTCATCGCGAGCCCCGGAGGGGCGTGGCGATCTCCTGAATCTTGAGATTGCTTCGCTTCGCTCGCAATGACATCATTTTTTTGCCTCAAAGCTATAACGTAATCTATCCCCAACTTCTTTGCCATCTCAATCGCCACAAGGTTCGGCTCAATGCCAATAATTTCCTTTGCCCCCATGCCTTTTGCTACAAGCAGTAAAAATAGCCCGATCGGACCTAGGCCAAAAATCGCGATGGTCTTATCTTTGAGATTTACTTTGCTGGCCGCGTGCACGGCATTGCCAAAAGGCTCCTGCACTGCGGCGACCTCGGGGCGGACTTTGCCGGTGTCGGTTTTCCAGACAATGTGAGCGGGAACTTTGACGTATTCTGCGAAACCGCCGTCATGGGAGATACCCAAAATTTTCTCATTGGTACAGACATGCTTTTCGCCACGCAAGCACTGAAAGCATTGATTGCAAACCACGTGCGACTCGCAAGAAACAAAGTCGCCTTTTTTGAGGTTGTATTTTTTGGCGGCATCCGGGCCTAGTTCAATTATTTCGCCAAAAAATTCATGCCCGATAATGCGATAGGACTTGCCCCCGCCTGTCATCGCGAGCCCCGGAGGGACGTGGCGATCTCCTGAATCTTGAGATTGCTTCGCTTCGCTCGCAATGACATTTTCTTGGTCAATACTCCCCAAAATCTGATCCCTAAACGCCTGGCGATACCAAATGCCCTTGTCAGACCCGCAAACCCCGGCATAGTGGACTTTGACGATCACGTCATCCGGATTTTGAATTTCGGGCTTGGGAACATCGATGAGGTCAAATCCCCGCGATGATTCCCAATCCGATTTTGCTTTGTCAAAGATTAGGGCTTTCATTCTTTTTCTGTCATTTCTAATTAATGTTGACAAAACTCTCTCTCTCTCTCTGCTACCTTAATGTCCAAAGGGACAAGGAGGACGGCATGACTTGGTTAAGGATTGTGGGCTGGACATTGCTTGGCCTAGCTTCACTTCTTGCTACGGGGGGCTTCCTGTATTTGCTAGCGAAGTTCCCGACCAGATTCCAAGATGCAGGATTAGAGATTCCCGTAGGACTCACTATCCTGCTCGCAGGAGTAGTTTGGGGTTTCGCTGAGGCTCGTGACGCGTTCATCAAACGACGCTAGCGATAGATTCCCTTGAATCCACTCTCGAACCTGGGCGCTGTGATGAGGCCTTCGATTTCGTCGATCCATCTGCGCCTTACCCCTGCGTTCGCGCCGGGGATTTTTTTATTCTAAATTTTGAAAGATGCTCGTCATTGCGAGGACTCCGACGTTACGTCGGAGGACGAAGCAATCTAATTTTCCCTTGGGATTGCTTCTCCCTCGCCAGCTCGGGGTTGCAATGACAGTTATTAAGGAGATGGATTCCCGCTTCCGCGGGAATGAAACTTACT
>CAYNFS010000023.1:0-6195 GCA_964396685.1 uncultured Candidatus Saccharibacteria bacterium
CCTTCACCTTAATCCCCGTCACATTCCCTCCGGAGTGAATGGAGCCGGTGACAGAAGGACAGGAAACAGTAATACTAACCATTTGACCGTTAATAGTCCCATCGTCTGACATAATCTTTGCGCTGTTAGAAACAGTTCCACAATAATTCGTTTTGGCAGTAAAACTAACCGTTCCGTTCCCCCCTGACACAAAAGCTGTCCAAGTCACTGTGCCGTTACTACTGCCCTGATAATTAAAATTATTGCCGGTGTCTCCATTGTTTGTCACATTAATCAACCCATTGGAAGGAGAAAAAGTATCGGTGAGAGAGTATGAAATGGGCTCGCCGCGTTGAGAAATATTATAATTAAGAGAAAAAGTTACAGTCGCGCCTAATCCCACCTGTGTGGAGGAAACCGTTTTATTCAAAGTGCCAATCGAACCCAAAACTTTTTTACCGTTGGTTCCATTATGGAGATTCGGAGGACTGGGTACATAAACAATCCCGCCCGAGACATCTGTGCGGCCAAGTAAATTATCTCTATCCGTTCCAGTTAAGTTGACATAATTAATCTTAATCAAGCCGCCTCCCCCTCCTGAATGATGAGGGGTATTTAAAAGAATATTAGTGTCGTTTTTTGGCTGATTATATCCTCCGGCGGCTCTCAAAATGTGCCCTAAAAAGGGCATATCAACATTAAGCGTATTAGCGGTTAAATTAATTGACCCGCCAGAGCCGGAAGCTCCGTTCATCGCGGCAAACGCAAGTTGACCGGTCCGCGATAATGGCTCCCCGGGACCCCAAATCCAAGCCGGCTTACCGTTAGCTAAAATGGCATTGCCTGTATTGTCAATAAAAATAGTGTCCGCCGTGATTTTTACTAAGCCGCCGCCGGAGCCGCCAGTAGAAGTCGCCATAACTAAAGGCGTAGCATCGCTAAAAACATAACCAGTATTGGCTGCCCCGCCGCCGGAGCCCAATTTTTCAGGATTATTTTCGTTATCGTAAGTTTTTTCGTTACGGGCATGTGGCGGGGCAATTCGGGGATTATCACTCCCGCCACTCGTATAAGCGCAAATATCTTGACCATAATCTATAATCAACCCTTGTTCGTCTACTGGTTGACAGGCATTACCGCCGGCTCCCCCGTGCGCTCCGCCTTGCGCTTGCGCCTTAGGGGTATTAGGAGGAAATGGTTGGGGGGATTGCCACGCGTCAGACAAACCGCCTCCCTTGAATTGACCATCTATGGTTGGTCCTGCTCCGGGCTTTGCCGAAAGCCACCCGTCCAAAGCCACCCCGTCTAACCCATAGCCCGGATAACCCTTACCACTGGCATCTATTCGGCCGCCCGAATTAATCGTTAAAGCGCCAGTGATGTTTAAGTCCAAACCAGCTAAAACATCTTTGTCTGCGTCTGGCCGACGTTTAATACGGGGATTCCATTCCGAAGCCCGAATCCACTGGTCCATAACTAAAGCGCGTTCTTCTCTTAAACCATTGTCATAAAAACCTAATTCCGAAAGCGTCACATTGTTTAAAGGGTTGGATTTTAGAAAAGAAGGCCGGAACTTATCACCTTCTCTGCCTCCTCCCACTCCCCGACCATCTTCCCAGAAAAAGTTAAAGAAAGAACTTCTAGAAGGAAGACCAAAATAATTACCAAAATCACTATCATTATTCTCGTTATTTAACTTAATGGCCTCATTGCCATCTTCTCTTCTAAGATAAGTATCTGGAGCCATAATATTATGAGCGTTGCTAAAAAAAGAGTTGGGCAAGGTAAATAAATTGGCGTCATTGCTGACAAAAAATTCCACCTTCATTTTGCCGGGCTGACTGCTATCTTGAGAGTAAAATAATTCTGTAAAAGCTAAGGGCACTGAACTGGTCTGCCCTGTAGAATAATCTTTCTGGGAGAATTTTAAAGCGAGATTCGCCTTCCCTGAAGCATCGGCAAAACTAATTTTAATTAGAGCATATTTATCCGAATCTACTGCCTTAAACTTATTTAGCCAGCCGGGGGCCGGATTTTTGGCCGGACAATTATTGGCTTCTCCGGGCCAGTTAATGCAAACTTGTTCCATCTGACCAGTATTCGGCCCGGTTAAAACCTCTTGTTCAATCTTGGCGCCGTCGTCCACGCTGTCAATATAGACCGCACGGCTTTTATCTTTGGGTATTTTAAGAAAACCGGTAAACCTAAGTCCCCAATAATCGCCCCGGGCTGGATAACGATTGATTTTACCATCACTATCCGCCGGAGAATGAGTGACTGTTCCCCCGTTTCGAACCATTAAAGAACTTAAAGTATGGGCACCGTCAACAATTAAGGTTCCGCCATTAACATCAATGTCGTAAGCAGTAGTGTTTTCTTGAGGAGAAATTCTTCCGGTTTCTCCAGTATTAACCGTGAGCGCTTTGGTTTCTAAGGGTTTAATGCTAATCAAAAAAGAACTCAATAAAAAAATCAAACTCAAAAAAAGCAGGGCTGAAGAAAACTTAAGGACTAATTTTTCTAATTTTTTCTTACCCATCCCCTCCATAAGTCCATTTTAACACAAAAAGGAAACCCGCCCAAGAGAAGGCGGGTTTGTTTTTTCTAAGTTGCAGCAACCACGCGGAGGTGAATCACGATGTCGCGGGGTCTATTCGCGTCAGCACTATTGACGGTTAACGAAACCGTCATCCGACCCGGTTTTTTGGTGTAGATTACGGCATCCCTAGGACTCGGCCTTCCATACCACTCCCACATATCCTCAACCGTGCTCGTAATGACCCAATCGTCCTCCCAAGGATCTACCCCCTCAATCGACCACCCGTTGATGAGTTGGATCCACACATACACCCCTACCGGAATGTTGTTGGGGTCTGCATCATCGGAGAACCGGTAATAAGGTCCGCCGCTGGAACCACCTGCCCCGCCGCAACCCGGCAGAGCCAAGACAAAAACCCCAAGGAGGATAGCCAGAGCCATCCCCACAACCAATGTACTCTTTTGCACCCTCATCACCTCCTTTAAGTGTTTCCCCTGACCTTAGCCAAGGAAAAGGGTGCTTGCTATTCTTGTTATATCACACTCAAGAGTGGTTTGTCAAGGGAGTGTAAACTATGTCTGGTGAACCTATATTTTATATTATATTGACATTTTTTACAGAACTGAATATAATGCTTTAATGAAGGGGAAAAACAGCACCTTGAGAAAGGAATGAGGCAAATTGCCGACTAAGTCGCAACTTGAGAGTTACCGCACCATCGAGAAGCGCCTCAGGGTGCTTTTCGACATGTTCCACGACCTCTGCGCATTCTGCTTCACGGAGAGCCTGAATATTGTCAGAGTGAACGGAAGACTGTCGTCAGAAACAGCATGTTGTTGTCTAGTGGACAACCAAGTGCATGACTACTGGCCAACGTTGGATGCTGTCCATCGGCAGGTTGAAGGGCCTAACTGGCAGAAGGGGCTTGAGCGAGCCGGCGTGGGGCTGGGAGACAAAAAAGTCATTCGTGGCCCATGCCCAGCTCTCTCGCGTGAGGGGTGTGTTCTGAATAAGTTCCGTCCCCCAACCTGCTCAACGCAACTCTGTTTGTACATCGTGAACGTCATGGTTGACCTTGGTATAATCGAAAGACCAAGGGCTATACCCTGTCAAATCGAGGATTTAATCAAAGTAGCGTCGCCTCTCGACATCTTGTTTGGGGTAAGAAAGAGGAAGAGACAGATTAGCGAAGACAATATCCCTGAATACCTCGGCGGAATCGAGCGACTGATTCAGCTACTCCGTGCAGTCCCCAATGACCAAGTACGCAACGCAGTTGAACGGCAAAAGGCAGTAATCCAAGAGCGAGTTGCTTACCGAAGGAGGTGAAAACAGTGAAATTCTCGGACTTTAATGTCTGGACACCGGACGGCGATGGTCTAATCGTCTACAACACCCTGACAGGCGCTTTGCTGACCTTCAACAGAAAGACGGCAAATACGGTCTTAAGTGCCATGCAGCGGGACAACACTACAGAAATACCGAAGCGCTACCTTCCTGATCTCGTAAGAGACGGGGTAGTGATTGAAGACAACTACGACGAGATATCTGTTGTAAAGGCACGGAACCTGCTCGGGCGAACACAAAACGAGCTAATCCTGTCTGTCATGATGACGATGGCCTGTAACTTCCGGTGCCGTTACTGCTTCCAGCCGAGAGACTCAAGGCCGAAGGTAATGAATCGCGAAGTAGAACATCTCGTCGTGAGATTGATCAACAGAGAAACGAAAAAAAAGGATCGCGTCTCCATCGACTGGTACGGAGGCGAACCACTGCTTTGCTTCGATCAACTCGTCCGAATGAACAATGCAATTGCTGGAGAGTGCAAAAAGTGTGATACGGAATATCTCGTTTCGGTCACAACAAACGGATATCTTCTCACGCCGGAAGTCATAAAGTATCTCTCCGGCTTCAACATAACCCACCTCCAGATCACTCTGGACGGCCCCGCGGAGACTCATAACTTCAGTCGGCCTCTTGTTAATGGCAGTGGCACTTTTACCACGATTCTATCAAACATCCGGAGAGCCATCGAGGCAGGCGTGCCGGTCGTGGTCAGGGTCAACGTCTGGAAACCGAACATTGGGCGAGTTGGCGAATTATATGATATCCTAGAAGAAAACGGGCTGAAGAACAAGGTGAACGTAATTGCCAAACCAGTCCTCTCCTCGGAGGCCAACCCATGCCAAATCAATTGTCTGCCGGCAAGTGAGGCAGCGCAACTAAATCTCGAGATCTACCAAAACGCAGCAAGGAAGGGTTGGGTGGTCTTGCCCGAACTAAGTCAGATGCAAGGGCATGAGTTCTGCATCGTTGACTCGGTTGGGCAGTTCATCATCGACCCCGACGGACGGCTCTACAAGTGCGGAGAACGCTTCGAGAAGCCGGAGAGCGTAGGATATCTTGATCAAGACGGCGAGCTCCGACTCGACGAGTTATCTTGGACAAGATGGATTGGGAAGGACCCGTTTTCGTTTCCGGAATGCAGAGCATGCAAGCTCCTGCCTATCTGCATGGGTGGTTGCAGCATGAAAAGATTCTGGAGACCCAAGGAATCTCCCTGCGTCGAGTTCAAGTATTGCCTCGACGACCTACTTAAGACGATGGTCGCTAGCGAAGCAAATGCCGTGCACGAAAGGAGGGACCGGTCTTGAACCGGCTCAAAATAGGCAACAAGTCTGTTAAGCCGAAGGCCGCCGCAAGCGGCGGCCGGTGTTGTCGCGGTACCGTCTAACACACAGCAAAGACCTGGGCAGAGCGGACTAGTCCACTCTGCCCCATACTCACATTTGTAAATTTCGTAAATACTGTAAATACTATGAATAAAGAATTAAAGATACAAAGTTTAATAAAAAAATGGCAACCGAAACTTGGTCTTAATGATTGGATGTTAAATGTTAGATTTGTCGATTTCAAAAGAACGGATTACCTGCAATCAGGCGATATTGAAGTTGATCTAAAGAACAAAAAAGCAACAATGTTATTTTCAAATAATCCACAGAAAGATGATGAATATATTGTTGTGCACGAATTAGTTCATCTTCTACTTTGGGAGTATGATCATTTTTGTGAAAATTTAATTCCAGAAAACAAAAAAGAGTATTATTTTGATCTATTAGAAAAAACGGCAGTAAAGTTTACTAATATTTTATTGCAAAAAGGAGTATAGTATCGCTTTTCTACCAAGACACGGTTCTCAGCATACGATTTCGTCGCTCATAAAAGAATGGTTGGAAAAAAATCATATACCGCACTTCGTAAGTGCGGTAACGCTCCACCAAGTCCCAATATCGTCCCCTGTCAGGGTCCAACTCTCGGGGTCTGCGTTCCAGCCAATCGTAGGTTCGATGGCCAGAACAATCCCCACCGGAATGTTGTTTGGGTCAACATCATTGGCGAACCGATAATACGGTCCGCCCCCAGAACCACCTGCCCCGCCGCAGCCCGGGATAACCAAGACAAAAACCCCAAGGAGGATAGCCAGAGCCATCCCCACAACCAATGTACTCTTTTGCACCCCAAACCACCTCCTTCAAGTGTTTTTCCCTGACCTTAGCCAAGGAATGGGTGCTTGCTATTCTTGTTATATCATATTCAAGAGTGGTTTGTCAAGGGGGGTAAAAAATTAGCGTTGTAGTTAACGGTTGATTTTTCCCATCGTTAGATAGTCCAATCCC
>CAYNFS010000024.1:0-6138 GCA_964396685.1 uncultured Candidatus Saccharibacteria bacterium
CTCTTCGCCAAATTCCTCGGTCTATCCACGTCCCGGCCCAGTGCCACAGCCGCGTGATAGGCCAAAAGCTGTAAAGGAATGGTATTCAGAAGCGGCTCCAGAAGCTCCATGGTTTTCGGCACATAGATAATATCATCCGCCAGATCCTGCGCTTCTTTATCTCCCTCTGTAGCAATTAAAATCGTTTTGGCTCCTCGGGCTCTTACTTCTTCAATATTGCTTTTCATCTTCTCGTAAAGCTGGTTTTTGGTCATAATCGCCACCACTGCCGCATCCTGGCCGACAAGGGCCAATGGCCCGTGCTTGAGCTGTCCTCCGGCAAAACCCTCGCTATTGATATAAGATATCTCTTTTAGCTTAAGCGAACCTTCGAGCGCCACCGGATAATCCACTCCGCGGCCCAGAAAAAAGATAGTTTTGGCTTTGATATATTCTTTGGCTATATGTTGAATCCTCGAACTTTGAGAAAGAATCATGTTCATCTTAACAGGTATTTCCAAAAGCGCTTGCAGTAGCCGCTGGCCGGTTGCGACTGTCGTATGTTTCAACCTTCCGAACTCCAGAGCATAAAGCAAAAGCACAGCCGTCATATTAGTATAAGCTTTGGTGGAAGCAACGGCCAGCTCGGGACCGGCATGTATGTATGTCCCAGCGCCTGCTTCTCTCGCAATTGTGGAGCCGACCACATTGACGATTCCGCGTACGATTGCTCCCTTTCTTTTTGCTTCCCTTAAGGCCATCAATGTATCAATGGTCTCGCCCGACTGGGAAATTGCAAAAACCAAAGTCCTCTCATCCAAAATGGGATCGCGGTAACGAAATTCACTGCTAAAATCAACTTCGGTCGGAAGTTCTGCCAGTCTTTCGAAAGCGTATTTGCCGATAAGGCCGGCGTGAAAAGCGGTCCCCTCGGCGATTATCACGATTCTTTTGATTTCCCGCATCTCGCTCTCGGTCACGTTAAGCCCTCCCAGCCTGGCGGTTCCTTCTTCCATATAAATGCGGCCGCGAATCGCATCTTCAAAGACCGTCGGCTGGTCAAAAATTTCCTTGAGCATAAAATGCTCAAAGCCTGCTTTTTGCGCCTGTTCCTGGTCCCATTCGATTTGGGTAGTTTTCTTGCGGATAACCTCGTCTTTGAGATTCAAAATCTGGAGCCCGCTTCGACTAACTTCTGCGATTTCTCCGTCATCCAAAAAAGTTACTTGTTTGGTATAAGCAAGCATCGGTGTTACATCAGAAGCCAGATAATACTCGTCATCAGCATGACCAATAACCAGGGGGCTTCCTAATCTGGCTGCGATTATTTTGTCAGGATAGTCTGCGTGAATTGCTAAAATTCCATAAGTTCCGCGAACGCTGACTAATGCTTTCCTTACGGCTTTAGCTAAGTCTCCCTCATAGTGCTTCATAATCCATTTGGCCAAAACCTCGGTATCAGTTTCCGATTCAAATTTTTCCCCAGAGAGTTTGGCTTTTAACTCGCGATAGTTTTCAATGATCCCGTTGTGTACGAGCGCCAGTTTTCCAGAACCTGCGAAGTGCGGATGAGCATTTGCTTCCGTAACACCGCCGTGTGTGGCCCAGCGGGTATGAGCAATACCCAAGTTGCCCGCAAGCTTTTTATCTCGTAACTTCCCAGCCAAAATCTCGACCTTGCCAACCGCTCTAACGCGCGTGATTTTTCCGCCCTCCAAAACCGCGACTCCGGCGCTGTCATACCCTCGGTATTCGAGATTATGCAGTCCTTGAAGTAGAATAGGCAAAGCTTCTTTATTCCCGATGTAGCCGACAATTCCACACATAGCTTTACGAATTACGAATGTTTACCAATGTACGAATATTCGTACATTCGTATTGATTCGTTATTCGTAAAGCTATAATCTTCCCCATATAAACTCAAACAATATCTTCTGCGTTTGATATAAAGCGTCGTCTTCAATTATTATCCCGACCGGTTCGCCATTCGCGGCCAAAGAAATCATCGCGACTTTGCCGTCGTAAACGATTATGTAAGTCGGGGCGCTGTGCTCTTTGTCTATCCATTTGCGCTCATCAAGCCCCACAAGCTCGCCGCCTTTGCCGAAAGAAATCACTTGGTTGGCTATACTGGCTTTGATCCGGTCTTTGTTAAAGTTGGGATAAGATTTGTAAAGATATTCTTTGATATCAGATGAGGAGTAGACATAGTACTTCTTATCCTTCTCTTTTTCCATAGAACTCAAGACATCCTGCAAAATTATTCTTATCCCCAATGCCCCTTCGTAATACTTCGCCACCGGTTTGTTGCCTGCTTTCTCATATAGGGACTCCAGTTCCGGCAGAGATTTAGTAATTTGAAATTTAAGATTTTCAAAATTTCGCCGTTTGCTCTCAATCGCTTCCAAAAGTTTTTGCGGCGGCTCGGCCACAAAGTGCTGTTTTTTGGCCGATCTGTTATACTGCTTATGATAGCTAACTAAACCCAAATCAAGCAAATTTTTCAGAATATCATAAGTCGTGCCGCGGTTGACTTGAGCCTTTTGTGAAACAAGTCTAGCGGGCGAAGGTCCTAGCGAAATAAGGCTTAAATAAACCGATATTTCCTTTTCGTTAAGTCCAAATTGTCGGAGATTTTCTACAATCATATTGACACATATAAAAATAGCAATAAAATAAGGGTAGCATACGCAAAAAATTTGTCAAGATAAACTCTGCAATATATTTTAAGGTCATTGCGAGCGATAGCGAAGCAATCCCATTTCAAGAAGAGATTGCTTCATCCTCCGACTTGGTATCGGAGTCCTCGCAATGACAGGATTCAGCAGATATGTACGAACGCCAACTCAAAATCGCCATCCAGGCCGTAAAGAACTCCGAAAGAACTTTTCGGAAATATTTTGGCACGAAAACCCACGTGCAAAAGAAAGCCGGCAATTATCGCAATTTGGTTTCTTACGCCGATAAAAAAATTGAGGAGGAAATAAGGCGGCTCCTACATAAATACTTCCCCAGTAACGGATTCATCGGCGAAGAAAATGGGACTACCAAAGCAGATGCTGAAAATGTCTGGGCAGTTGACCCGATTGACGGGACGACCAATTACCTTCAAGGTCTTTCCGACTGCGCCATATCAATAGCCTTGCTGAACAAAACAAAACCAGTCGTTGGCGTAGTTTATGCCCCATTTTTAGATAGGCTTTATACGGCAAACCACCGGCACGGCGCTAAATTAAACGGCAAAAAGATAAAAATCGCCAAAACTCATGAAATGAAAAAGGCTTTTGGATCAATCGGCTGGGGCCGTGATACCGCCTTTGCACTCAAAATGTTTTCCAAACTTCTGCCAAAAATCAGAAAAATGCGCGTACCCGGCTCGTCAGCTCTGGGTGTCTGCTATGTCGCCCAAGGAAGTTATGACTTCTGGCTGGCCCATGACATGAAAATCTGGGATTATGCCGCCGCCCAAGTTATTTTGGAGGAAGCGGGCGGAGTATTTGTGCAACAAAAAAAACCGCCGTTGCAGATAGCGGGGAATAAAGTTCTTGTAAAAAAACTGACTGCCCTGCTGTCATCCTGAACTTGCCTGCCCGCCTATGGAGGGATACGGAATCCAGCTATGATATCCTGATCCGTCATTGCGAGCGAGAGCGAAGCAATCCTAACGTCGGAGTCCTCGCAATGACAATTGTCATTAAATCCTTTTCGCCAAATATTCCACGAGCTTCACTACCTGGCTCACGTAGCCGAATTCGTTGTCATACCACGCTACGATATTGGCGAGCCTTCCGTCCACGATATCAGTGCTCAACAAGTCCACAATCGCGCCGTGCGGGTTCCCGATAAAGTCAGCCGAAACCAAAGGAAGATTGCTTACCGCCAGTTTGCCTTTCAAATCTTGCTTGCTCGCCGTAATAAAAGCTTGATTTACGGCGCCCGGCGTTATTTTCTTTTTTAGCAAAACGCTTAAGCTTAGAAGGGAGGGATCAACCACCGGCACGCGAAAAGCAATGCCTGAAAAGCGTCCCTTAAGCTTCGGAAAAAGTTTGTCGATTGTTTTAGTGACACCCGTGGAAGTCGGGATTATTGACTGGGTTGCGGCTCTGGCTCTGCGCAAATCCTTGTGCGAACCGTCGTGCAGGTTTTGGTCTTGAGTAAAAGCGTGCACTGTATTGATAAATCCTCGCTCAATGCCGAAATTTTCCTCCAGGACTTTGATGACAAGGGCAGTGCAGACCGAAGTGCAGGAAGCGGCCGAAATAATCCTGTCCCGGGCGGAATGAAAACTTTGCTCATTGATCCCGTAAACCAAAGTCAAACCCGGACCATCTACCGGCGCGGTAATCAAAACATATCTGCCCCCGGCCGCTAAATGCTTTTTCGCGTCCTCAATCTTGCGGTATTTGCCGCTGGCTTCAATCACCAAATCCGGCCTGACCTTGCGCCAAGGAAGCCCGTTTGGTTCTTTTTCCTGGAAAAATC
Source organism: uncultured Candidatus Saccharibacteria bacterium (assembly GCA_964396685.1). Lineage (GTDB taxonomy): Bacteria > Patescibacteriota > Doudnabacteria > UBA920 > 2-01-FULL-46-14 > CAYNFS01. The sequence goes on from CAYNFS010000024.1 coordinate 4,462, forward strand.
TGATGGGCTTTTTGTCTATGAAAAGCGTTTTGCCTTGAACCTTGACTTCCTTGTCCCACATGCCGTACACAGAATCATACTTAAGAAGATGCGCATAGCCTGAAAGTTCGGAACGGCTGTTTGCGGCAACAATCTCCAGCATCGGATTGCCCCAGGCTATACGTAAAAAAATCCGCCCCACCCGCCCCAACCCATTTATGACGATTCGCAGTTTTTTATTCTGTGGCATATTTTTTGATGACTTCTTCATAGACTTGCGGGGTGGATACATCATACCAATCCTCTTCAAAAGGATAAGCGTATAATTTGCCCTCTAATGCTAATCTTGGAAAAAGGTCTTTCTCCAGCCTTACCGAATCGGGAGAAATGTATTTGAAAACTCCGGGGTTAAGCGCGTAAATTCCGGCGTTAATCAAATGCGATTTGGTCTGAACCTGCGGCTTCTCCACGAAATCCACTATCCGGTTCCCCTGAATCATAGCGACCCCCCACATGGAAGATTTTTCCACCGAGGTCAAGGCCATGGTGGCTAACCCCCGATGAGTATTGTGAAAATCCAGCAGATCCAGAAAATTCAATTTTGTGAACACGTCGCCGTATAAAACTAAAAATGGATTGTCTATAAAATGTTCCCGCGCCGCAAGCAACGGCTGGGCGGTACCGCGTTTATTCGTTCCCTGCCCGATATACTGAAGCTTGACTCCAAATTTGGATCCGTCGCCAAAATATTCTTTGATCTTGTCTCCCAAATGCCCTATTGAAATGTAAATGTCGCTTAGTCCCATTCCGCGCAAGGAAGAAATCGTGTGTTCCAAAAGCGGCTTGCCAAGAATCGGAATGAGCGTTTTGGGAAGCTCGTAAGTAAGCGGGCGGAATTTAACGCCCTCTCCTCCGGCCAAAATCAAAACTTTGGTAGATTTTGGGAGAAGAGAAGAACCCAACAAAAATTCGATCGCGTGCGATCGGTTGCGAATTTTGGAACCGTCAATGACGCTGTCCAGGCGTTTGAGAAGGCCTTCATCTAAAGTGATCGTCAATCGCTTTTTGGCCATATATAATCACACTATATCATACCAAATAACCCAAAATCAACCAAAAAAAAATGGACACCCGAAAGCGGGTATCCGGGAGAGGGATCTGAGAGCGGCCTAGTCAGGCCTGACGGCTCTGCGAGCCATGCCCCTTGTCTCGCCGGGTCAATGGCGTAACAAGGTTGAAGATCGTGCGGCGGCCGCACGTCCGCTCGGCGTTGTCCATGATCGCGACAGCGACCTTGCTCGCCGGTTTAATAAGAGACATCGCGCGTTTCCGCGGGTTTCCCCTTTTTTGCAATTTCATTTCTTGTTTCCTCCAGGATGATTTCTTATTTCATACCTTATCATACTCTATCATATAAAGTCAAATTTTTTATCCACAAACTCTCATTTTCTCTACTCTGCCTGCTCCTGATTGTCATTGCGAGGACTCCGACGTACGTCGGAGGACGAAGCAATCTCAATGACAATGGGATTGCTTCTCCGTCCGCTCAAGAGCGGCCGGATCGCAATGACAGAATAAAAAAACACTCCACGATAATGCGGAGTATTTCTTATAAACGGGGCGACGGCCTACTTTCCCAGCCGCATGCGCGGCAGTATCATCGGCGCTGACGTCTTTCACGACCTGGTTCGGAATGGA
>CAYNFS010000025.1:0-5331 GCA_964396685.1 uncultured Candidatus Saccharibacteria bacterium
ACCTCTTCTTTTCTTCTTCAGTGAGCGATAAATTAGCCAATTTCGCCACATGCCCTACATTTATTTTCATATATTCATTATAGCTCCGTTTTATTTGCTTCGCAATGGAGAATTCACTATAATACTTATATAATATTTGTATGAGCTATTCGTTTTTATCAGCTTTTGGTTTAACCGAAAAAGAAATTATCCTCTATAGTTTGCTTTTGGCTCGCGGCCAGTTACCGGCCGGAGATATCGTGAAAGACTCAAAACTGAAACGGGCTACTGTATACCAATCGCTGTATTCGCTTGAGAAAAAAGGCCTTATTTCTCAAATAGAAATTGACAAAAAAATTCATTTTAAGCTGGAGCCTCCTACTAAATTATTAGAACTGGCAAATCTTAAATTGCAAAATTTTGAAGAAGCGCACCGCCAACTTATGGGTGTTGTACAAAGCCTCAATAGTCAATACATTCTGGCGGTGGAAAAACCGGTTACCTCGGTATTTGAAGGAGTAGAAGAGCTTAAAGAAATTTACAACGATACTCTGCTTGTCGGCAAACCTATTTATGCCGCTTTAACAGTCGAAGAAATAGACCCACAGCTTAAAAGATGGCTAAATAGCGTCTATGTGAAAAAAAGGGCAAAGCAGAAGATTATGGCTTATGTTCTGGTGGCCGATAGCCAATATACTAAAGAGTATGTGGCGGAAAATAAAGAGACCTTAAGAGTTACTAAAGTAATTGATAAATTAAAATATCCATTTATGCATGAAATAGATATCTATGGTGACAAGGTGGCCTTTATCAACTATCGTAAAGGAGAACATCTTTTGGGCGTTGTCATTCATCACCCTCGTATTGCCGCCACCATGAAGGCTCTCTTTGATGTGGCCTGGAATGGTGTAAAATAGAACTAATAATCCTCTACGTTTAACATCACTCCCCGAAGCGATGGATTGCCGGATTCGGTAACATGGATACCGAATTCTTCAAGATCTGCTGGGCTTAGAAAGGTAAGAAGGGTTCTTACTTCATCGTAAGTTGTGTCCATCGGGTGGGTATCTGCCCTGATTTCTCCACCCTCTCTATGGGTTAGTCGCCAATAGATATTTATATCTTCTTTATCCTCTCCTACCGCAAAGGGTACTTTATCAATAATTTCCGCTTTCAATCCGGCAAGGAGCGCCATTGCTTTCATTTGACCAATGCCAGGCATAAGACGATCGAAGTAGTGAATTCCATTTGGACTATCATTGATATCACCGAACTCATGATTCCAAATTCCCGCTCTTTCCAATACCTTAGCTTGTCTTATAGTATGTTTTCTGTATTCACCAGCAGTTATATCCGGCAGATCTAATATCACAGAACCATTTGGCGCAAGCACCCTCCGAAATTCCCTAAGTGTCTTAATGCCATCTCGCATATTTTTCCAATGACCACTCGTCCTCCCCATAATAAATATACCATCCACCCCTCCGTTTGCAAAAGGAAGAGCATCCATTAGGCCCTGATAAAAAACGGCTTGCGGATCCCGAGATTTTATATAGTCACCATACTCCGCAACAGCATCTATCCCTTCCACAGGAATTCCTTCTCGACGAAGAGGCAACATAAGCCTTCCTTTTCCACATCCAACATCAATAACCTTTTTTCTCCCCTGAAACTCCTGGGAAAGAATTGCCAGATCTTTGACTAGTAACTCCGAATAAGGCCTGTGTTCATCAAGCGGCTCATTTCTGTAAAAATCAGCTAAATCCAGAACTGTCTCACCTAAATCAAGCCCCAACGACGTTGAAAGTATATCAAGTCTTTGTTTGCTTTCAGGATGAAGCTTCATGTAATTACGTAAATTGGTTCGTAAAGTATCAAAATCGAGAGTATTTGCGAAAACTTTATAAAAGAATCCTGGTAGCTCTTGATGTCCGTCCAAGAATTGATACATAATCTCTCTGGTAGCATCTTTACCACTAGCCAGTGTAAATGCCTGAAGCCGTTGTTCTACGTCCTGACCATCTTCCTGTCGGGAAGAACTTAGTTCACGCAGAATCTCTTCTCTCGCCTGCTCTTTTATTCCAAGATATCTACTACCCTGCTTATTTCTTTCATCCAAAACTATAAGTTTTCCTATATTTTTTTCTTCGAGTTCCCGCACTCGGGCAACCTCGCTTCTTCGGAATAAGCGAACTTTTTCGATGGCTTCCGCGGGAAAAGTAACGCTTGCATTTCTTACATAGCTCATAAGCAGAAATGATAGAGCTGCCTGACTACGGATTAGTCTTTCTGCTTCCTCGCCATTAGTTTGTAATGGAACCTGTCCTACCGCAGTTCCTATTTTGTCAATAATAGTTAAGAGTGCATCGTGAGAAAGGTGTTCTACCCTTAGACGTGCAACGCTTCTTGATAGCTGACCAGGTATGGCATATGGAAAAGCAGGTTCAGTCATTTGTCTAACCATCTCATCGTAACTTATGGCTCCAAATTGACCCATATCTATCCCGCCCCCACTTCGTGCAATAAAACGCGGCTTATTTCCTTGCTCACTTCCAACTGCTGTAGCTGGCTCGCCCAAATCTGTTGGCATCGGTTTATTATACATCTAAAAACAATAGTTTGTACCGGGGTAATTAAGAATTTTGTGGGGTTACTAGTTGCGAAATTGCTTCTTCTATAACAGGCAAGTGTTCTCCTTGTTCAAATATTCCCAGAGGATGAGCCGCAGTTGTTTTTTCTGTTTTTGCCGGGCTTTGCCAAGCCCCGGCAAATACTTGACGAGCCTCTTGCAGAACACTTCTTGTGTTTAAAGAACCGCCAAAACTATAAGCATTACCCTCCAACGCGGAAGTACCAGGGTTAATTCTTTCTCTCATGTAATTGATAAAAGGAGTAAAATACGTATAATCGATCCCTAGCTCTCCCAAGGACAATAAATCATCAGGAAACCTACCTGAAGAGAACGCCGTACGAACCACACCCATCAGAGAATGCCGCGAGGCTTCCGGTAAAAAACTTGACTGTAAAATCCTTTCCGTCTCTCCTTCCGCAACATTTAACTCTTCAAAATGATCTCCCTTAGCGCTAAGTGGCGCGTCATCTGGGGGTAAACTCTTTTTTGATAACCACAGAAAAACGAACTCAAGAGCAGCCAGTTCTCTCTCGTCAAACTCTCCCGAAGGTAGACCACCAGGACCCTTTTCTCCTCCATCTCCGGAATCACCGGTTCCTATGCCAATACGTACCCCTTTCCCTCCGCCTGCCGTCGCTGTTTCTGGACTGGGTGTTAACCCTGCCTCCCCATCTGGAGGTATTATAATAATTCGTCCTCGCTCTCCGCTCATATATATAGAATTGGCTATATATTACTACAAAAACTGCTTATTGTCAAATTATTGTTATAATCATACGACAGTAGTATATTTATATTTTAAGGCTTTTGTGATATTATTGTCGTATGAACTTGACAAATAAGATACCTTATAGTATAATAGCGCCATGGAGCAATAGAAAAGAGTGTCCTTTTGCGATATTCGTTTTTTATTGCTTTTTATTTTCGCTGTATCATTTTCCTAACCACTTATTGCGTGGTTTTTGAAGAAATATAGCAAGCACTTTAACAACCAGGTTGCAAATAAAGAAACCCTTCAGGCTTATCATTGTTGGTGGCTTTTTGTGTATTGTTAAACAGTGCCCAGTAAGCCACCAATTTGGTGAGTAATAATAGGAGGGAGCAAGTGTTTCAACACGTCGTATCTCAAGCGGTGATCGTCGCCGCGGAAGGCACCGAGGGAGGCAAGCGTCTCGACATCGAGACTTTCCTGTGGGCACTTGACAAGGTGCCTCTGGCTCTTCTCGGCCTTGTTTTGGTGTGGATTACCAGAAACGCCTGGAACCATGCCAGGAGCAAGTCGGAAAAACCCACGATGTGGGGGAAGGCCCTGGAGGGATTCGGGAACCTCTGGGGAGCCAACGCCGTGGACGGTCAAGCTATCATGCTGGCTGTTACCCACGTCGTGTTCTACTATGTAGATCTCTGGTATGGTCTCCCCGCTAAACTGGAGGTAGCCATGGTTCTGGCCGTATCGTCGGTCTTTGCCACGCTGCTTCTGGCGGCAACGGATTTTGATGCCACGGAGCGGTTTCCGCTTTGGGGCCTCACCTTTCTGGCCAGTTCGTCTTTCGGGGCGATTCTGGCATCCCTCTTTGCCGATATGGTAATAACCTATCAGCAGGGTCTCCACGAAAGCGTGGTACCCTCCATGATATGGAATATAGCCATGCTGATCCTGATCGGTATCTGCTACTGGATGGGAGGCGCCATGAGCCGCAACTCCCGCTGGCATCGGTTCATGGCTATGAGTCCGCCCCAAAGTCTGGTGGTTATTCTGGTAGCGGCTCGCAAGAACCGCGATCACGTCGGCGCCAACAGCGTTATAGTCCCATTCATGGGGCTTGATATGGAGGCTACCAAAGACGAACTGACCAAGTTGGCACATCATCTGCCGGAGAAGGTACGCGAGAAACTGCTTGCGAAAGCATCGGCAGCCATCGATGCCTTTATCGACAGCCTCGACCAAAATGCCCACGGAGGACATCACGGCGAGGAGGAACACGCCACGCACCTTCATCCCGGATAACCCCGACTAACAATTGAATACTGTTCATCCTGCTCCGCATAAGGAGCTCGCGGCCACTCCCTTGGTCAAACTTCTCGGTGAAAACGAGAGAGGATGGGAATCGGAGGATTCGATGATTACGCTTCTGACGGCCTACCACGATTGGGTATTAAACCCCAACGTCGGTCTCAACATCCTGCAAGACATGTGCAAGGCGTTTGACGTCAGTCCGGAGGGCACCAAAGTCCAGCTAGTCGTTCGTCTTAGCGAGGCGATTAACCGGTTGGCCGAGAGGATTACCCTCAACGGGGAAAGCCCGTGGACGCCGCCCAGCGACCTGCCCGTCAGCCATCTGCCCGCCCGCCGCCTTTTCAAGGATCGGTCAACCTAGCACATCACGCAACTTGGGAAGGGGATACCTTCACAGCCAGTGGAGGATTTCCCCCACGCCGGGCCGCCAAACTTGCGGATTCTCACCCCAACGGGTGATTTTCGTCAATTTGACGGCTCGGCATTTCTCATTAAAGGAAAAATATGAAAAAGAAAAAACAAGTTATGGTAAATATGAAAGAACAAATATATGGTTTTTTTGAACAGCCGAAAGGGCTGTGGGCGTACGTGGTCCAGGGAATTATTTTTTTATTGATAGTTTTATCTGTGACCAATGTGATGATTGAGTTTTTCTATCAGCCGGTCTTTCTTCGTTTTGAGTCCCTGTTTCATCTTTCCAACA
>CAYNFS010000026.1:0-5187 GCA_964396685.1 uncultured Candidatus Saccharibacteria bacterium
CTAAATGCGGCGCGATGGACGTATCAGAGTATATATCCTTCAGAATCTGGAGCAGGATATTTTTGTGTTTTGAGTAATCCAATGTCATACTTTTAAGTGGTGCTTTTTCCGCCAGAGGCGGATCCGCCTTCGGCGGAATAATGATCAAAATAAGATTTGACTTTTTTCTCCATCCGCTTGTTATTGTAAATGGGCAAAATCCCAAAAACTTTGTCCCAGTCCAAGACATCCAAATGATCGAAGTGATAGTCCTTACTGATATAAATTCTGTCCAAAAATGCACGCTCCTTGCTGGCGATGGAATACCCCTCGGCATGTTCAATGCCGACCGTATTGCTTAATACATAATCTTTCATCCGAATAAAAAATATTTTTTGTCCGGGAACTTCAATCGCGCGGGTTACATACGACGCAACAAAAATGGAATCGTAGTACTGGAAATTTATTCCGGCCCGAGTTAATACAGTCTCAAAACTGATGTATGAGGGAATATAGATTTTTGTAGCCAATTCAAATTTGTCGTAGTTTTTATCTTTGGCATACAAACCACGATGAACACGGATCAATTTCCCGGCCTTAACATACTTGTTTAATCTAGCACTGACAGTATTTTCTCTTTCCTCGGCCCACAACAAAGCCGCATCTTTGGTTGAAAAGATGGTTTTAGAGGATCTCAATAAAATATCTAAATATTCACCTTTTTTAGGTTTTTCGTCCATATTTATACTGGAAGTAACCTTAAAGGTTATCTCCAGTTCAAATATTAGCATAGACCAATATTTCAAGCAAGTGCGGGTAAAAGAGCCGCACGGGAAATGACCGAAAAAATCACTTTCGAACCCCGAAGTATAAAGCCTTGCTTTTAACTACGGGGCAGGCCTGCGAAAAAGCCCGTGAATAAACCCCCACATCAAAAGCTTTGGTGTGGGGGTAAAGAGAAAAGTGCCGCTTTAGGCGACACTCATCCTATCTGGCTCCGCGCGCTTCACGCATTCCGAACCGCCATTTGGCAGATTCCCGGCAACATTTCACCCTTCAAGATCGTGAACTATTGGTAATTCCCTAAAAGCTGGCGAGGAGGTAACGCTATCTACCTACGATTTTCATCGCCGGCGATATCGTCTATCGCGCTTTGCAAACTGCGAGACAATACTGCCTGCAACAATCTTCACCTTTTTGGGTGTAGATTTTTTGCGGAGAAGCTCTCCTGCAATTCGCGCAACACGACGGCTTGTCTTTCGATGTGCCATATTATTCCGCGTTTTTAATCTGTTAATACAAGGGTCGTCGACCTTTATTCCAACCCCACCACAAATGCCGAAAAGCATCTGTAGAGGGGGATAAAGGTAACTTAGCCTGATAACAAATAAGTGGGCGGAAGTTTCTCCCCACCAGCTTTTAAGGAACTGCGCTAATCCGCTACATCGCCTATAGCAGATTGTAGTGGATTCGTAGTTGAATTGATAGTTATGCTATTCAAAGTCTTTTTCGCCTCATCAACAAGAATCGCATACTCGCTTTTTCCATCCGATTTCGATAAAAATTCTCTCAATTGCGTAAAACCTCGAAGCTGATCAACAAATTTAGTATTTAGCCAGCCGCAAGCGAACAAGAGCCCAAAATTCCCAGTGCTTTTTTCATATTCCTTTTCCAAAAAATCAACAACATCAACTATGTTCGTCATGGTTTCGTTTTTGATTTTTTTATATTGGCGCAGTCCCTGTTCGAATTTCCTATCATAAAAATTGAAGAATGCCATATTAAATCTGGGGAGGGGGTGTCCCGGCCTTATTCGCCATGCTCTTTTGGTATGGTAACGGGCTTGATCCTGCTCGTTATTAAGCCATTTAAAAACTGCCATATTCTGATGGGCAATAAAATTATTTTCATCAAGCTTTGTTGCCCTATCGCCGTATTCAATAGCTTTTTCAATATCCTTTTTTGTCTCCCAATAAAAACCCATCAAAAGATTATAGGCATCTCTTAATACGGAACGGACTTTCTGTTTTACAAAATCGAGGTTTGGAAAATTTACATCTTGTTTTCTGTTTTGAAGAATATTATTGAGATCTTCAAGAATGTCTACGGATTTTGTCAGATAAGAAAAGCTTGGTATCGATGCTAAACACATACCCAGCGTAAAAAGACTTATCTCGAGAACATTACCAGCAACAACAACAAGGCCAAAGTAGGAATGTGGTTTCCAAACGCCCCAGCTTTTTCTTTGAATAGCAGTTCCGATATCCGCCAAAAACTTTGTGCGTTTTATTGGATCGACAATGCCGTGCTGATATGAGAGTTTAATATTAAACTGGGTAAATGGCGCGTTATGTAATTTAGCCTCCATTGTATCTCCCCAAACCAGAACCCTAATTCCCTTTTTAACAATGAAGGCCTCTGCCTCTTCGGGTGTTTTGAATTTCATATCGCTTGGCAGTTCTCTGACTTTAACAAAGCGGCCCAAATTTTTGGAAAAAACCTGCTGTTTAAATTGTTTTTTTATTTCACGATAATACTCTCGTGAATTTTCCTCGGTAGATATCGCAAACGCTATTGATAACGCTTCGGGATCAAAAAACCAGCTTCTCTTTACTGCCCAGAAAATTAAATGGATAACCTGAACGCTAGCTAAAATAATGGCCGTTAGTCCTGCGGATAAAACGATATCCAGCGCACGCAATCCATATAGAATACCCGAGGAAAGAATAAAAATGCCGAAAGAGTAAACTATTAAACCAAAACGGGTGCCCCATTCGGTTGCTTTTAGCTCTCCGAGTATTGCTAAGTTTTTATTGGAATTGTTCATGTGTGGATAAGTCACTTGTTACATTTTCGGTAAATTTTCGGTATACTGATGATGTATCAAGTTGATACGAAATAAGCAATCCTAAGTATGCACAAAACACTAACTAAAAGACAAAAAGAGGTTCTCGACTTCGTCAGGAAATTCGTGAACAAGAAGGGATATCCGCCCACCCTCGAAGAGGTTGGAAAGAAACTTAAAGTCTCCGCCGTTTCTACAGTCCACCAGCATATCGCAACTCTTATTGAGAAGGGCTTTTTACAAAAATCAGGTAATTATACGCGAGATATAGATGTTTCTAAACCACAGCCAATGATTAAAATCCCGCTATTGGGAACTATTGCCGCGGGTCAACCGATTGAGGCGATACAAGATAAAGAAATAATTGCCGTGCCAAAAAATAAAATTCCCGCATCCGCGGATGTTTATGCGCTTCGCGTCGTCGGTAATAGCATGGTTGATGAGAATATCAATGACGGCGATGTTGTTTTGGTAAAACAGCAGGCAACTGCTGATAACGGACAGAAGGTAGTTGCACTCATCGATGATCACGAGGCAACCCTAAAGAAATTTTACAAAGAGAAAGGACATATTCGTCTACAGCCGGCAAACAAAAACATGGAGCCGCTCATATTTAGAAATGGTCGGGACATTACAATTCAGGGCATCGTTCTTGATGTTATCCGCGAAGAAACTCCAATTCCCATAGTATTACCAGAAATAAGGCCTGAGGCTAGGCAATATAAAAAACTTCCTCTCAATGAAATTTTGTGCGGAGATGCGATAGAAGAAATGAAAAAAATACCAGATAACTCGATAGATATGACATTTGCCGATCCGCCATTTAACCTTAATAAAAAATACGGCAACTACAAAGATAAAAAAGCCGCCGAAGATTATGTAAATTGGTGCGAACAGTGGCTAAGTGAAATGGTGAGAATTACTAAACCAACAGGCTCAATTTTGGTGCACAATATTCCAAAATGGTTAATATATTTTGCTAATCATCTAAACAAAATTGCCCATTTCAAACATTGGATTGCGTGGGATTCAATGAGTACGCCTCTTGGAAAAACATTGTTACCTGCCCATTACGGTATACTCTTTTATACAAAAACCCCTAAAGGATTTAAATTTCACGAACTCAGATCACCACACAAAAAATGCCGATCCTGCGGCGAGATGATTAAGGATTATGGGGGAAAAAAGAGCCAAATAAACCCCTACGGCACTCTTTTAAGCGATGTCTGGGCAGATATACATCGCATTAGACACAATACACGCAGAGATGCTCATCCATGCCAACTTCCTGAGCCATTGCTTGAACGCTTGATATTAATGTCAACCAACGAGAATGATGTGGTGCTTGACCCATTCATCGGTGCTGGCACAACCGCGCTTGCGGCTAAACGGCTCGGACGAAATTATATTGGCATTGATATAGACCCGAAATATAAAAAAATCGTTGCTGACAAAATTAAAAAAGTTAATTATCGATCAAGTAATGGTTATAAATATAACGGGGACGCTCCGGCGACTGCGTCGAAATATTTAAGAAATCTGACTCTATCTGAAGATGAGGGAATTTACCCGATAGACAATCCAAAGCTCGTTAGCAACAACAAAAAAATAGACCGAGCAATAAATCCTACTCTTTTTTAGAAATCCTGACCACCCTTCTTAATAATCAGCCTGTGTTTTTTGATTATTCGTTTTGATCGATAGACAACGGTTTTGTTAAACAATTCTTTGAATTGTTTTAATGTTTTAATTGGAGAATTTGCGTCAAAATCCTTTGGTCTTAGGTTACCATCTTTTTCTCGGTACTTTAAAAGTTTATCTTTATTAACACCAACAAATTTGTAAAATGGAGCGACTTCAACACTCGAAACTTCTTTAGTCCGATCATCAAAATTATAAATCACGAAAATGTAATAAATATTATCCCCGCCAAACCTCTTAATTCTTTTTGGCCACTCGCTTAGCGTCCCCATGTCATTCTCGCTGTTTTTCACCTTAACCCATTTGCCGTTGCGATTCTGGCTTCTATTGCCTGATTTGAATTCGATAGCAATCGGCGGTGAAGTCTTTAATTCAAAATCCGGGAAGTAATTTTTGTGTGGGGCTATTGCATAATCGGTTTTGCTCTTGATAAACCCCGATTCTTCAAAAATTTTAACAAGTACTACAACAAGATGTTCTTCGATGGCAGTGCCAAAAGTACGATAGTTAAAATCTCTACCGTTTACGACTTTCTTAAGATAGCTCAATATCTCCTTGTTGGCAGAAATTAGGGCACGAACAGCTTTCTCGCCCTCTTTGTTTTTCCCTTTCTCGGTTGTCATGAGTAAAAGTGTTAATAGAGAATTTACAGCATTTATTGT
>CAYNFS010000027.1:0-4728 GCA_964396685.1 uncultured Candidatus Saccharibacteria bacterium
TCTCTTGCAGAGCTCGAAGGAGTGGGAAAGCAAGGAATGGTGTCTGATCTTAATCGGGGCCCGATCACAAAGAGCAACCTCGAATTCATCGAGAAGGTCCCTGCCGACATTCTCTTTGTGGCTACACCGGCCAGCATTCCGTCAGTGGACGAGATCAAAGCCGCATTTGCCCGGGGGATGAGTGTTGTCGCCTCAAATAAAGCACCGGTTGCTAACCACTTCCGGAAATTGCGAGATCTGGCAAGCAAACACAAGGTGTACTTTGAGTTCAGCGCAACAGTGCTTGCGGGCTGGCCTCCTTGGCGGCGGTTTCTGGAGTCCATCACCAGGCCCTACATCACTGAAATCTGGGCAGTGGTCAACGCAACCTCAAACCAGATCCTCACGATGATGCTTGAGGAGGGCAAGAGTTTTGATGAGGGAATCAAGAAGGCCCAAACACAAGGAATAGCCGAAGCCGATCCCTCTGATGACATTGATGGCCACGACACCCAGAAAAAAATCGTGATTCTGGCCAATACCTTGATGGATGCAGGCCTCACGTCAGACGATGTACCAACCGTCGGCATTCGTAACGTCACACTTGAGCAACTGCGGCAAGCCGATCAAGAAAGCAAGTGGATTCAGCTAATGGGCCACGCCTGGCGGGACGAATCGGGGCAAGTCAAAGCCGAAGTCAAACCTCTAGCAACCGACCACTCGTTCTTTGTCAAGCTTCGCGGCACGGATATGGGACTCTGGTTTGAAATCCCTTCTGCCGGACCATTCGGTATCCTCATGAAACTGCCGGAAGGCACCAAGGCTATAATGACCACTGCCGTCGGGGTCTTCGAGGACCTGCTCACGATTGCCAGAAAATTGTAAGAGCACCTGAAGCACACGACTTATCTTGTGTCTTTCAGAAAAGCACGGATTGATTTCCGTGCTTTCTTTTTTGGCCACTTGTTCAAAGTTTTTCCGACCCGATCCTCGGTCTCTCGAACTTTGAGCTAGTGGCAGCCCCGACGGGATTCGAACCCGTGTACCGAGCTTGAAAAGCTCGTGTCCTAGACCAGACTAGACGACGGGGCCTTATAGTATAATGTGGTAAACCCCGCACCTATCCCGCTACATTTTAATTGCATTCGACAAGCAATGATGTTTTGGTAACTTTACTCAAACCAAGTTGCAGCATTACGATAGGTGCGGGGTAAATTTATCAAAAAAATATATTTTGGTCAAACATCGCAAAACCGCCCGTTTCGTTATTTTATGATATAATTATTCCACATGAGAAAAACTAAACTTTTTATTATCGTGCTGTCGGTTGCGGTTTCGGCGGTTGTCGGCTACTTGGCCCTGAATAAATCCGCGGCTCCCTCACAAGCGGCAGGCGGCATCAAAATCACCTTTCGGCCGAATCTGCCAAAAGAACAATTTCTGGAATTTGTCGTGGAAAACGGGCTAAGGATTATAAGCGAAAATCTGGCAACAAACTCGGTACAGCTGGAAGTGCTGCCGGGAGAAGAAGAAAAATACCTGGAAGCCTTAAGAATTCTGCCGGAAGTCGAATCAGTGCAGTTTAATTATGAAAGCCGGGCCAAATTTTTGAGATGACCCCTGAACAAGAAAAAACTTTGGAAAAATTAACTCAAGCCTTGGATACTGCCTACGGCTCGGCGGGCAAAACTTTCTGGCGCGGATTTATGTGGGGGCTCGGCCGCGGCATCGGCAATATCATAGGGTTTTTGGCACTGCTGGCTGTTTTGTATTTTCTCTTCAAAGTCAGCGGCCTAGACGAGTCATTCCGGGCAGCGACACAGGACTTCAAAAAACTTTTGGAGACTTTGCCAGCAATCCGGCGCTAAACTAAATCCAGTCGTGGCGCTTGAAGTAAACGTAGAGTACAACAACAGAGACAAACATCAGCCCCAGCATCAGCCAAAAACCCGAAGGATGGCGCGCCAGCGGCAGTATTGCGAAGTTCATGCCGTAAACTCCGGCAATGAGTGACGGCACCAAAATGATCGCGGCCCAGGACGTCAATTTTTTCATGACCACGTTGAGATTGTTGGAAATGGCGGAAAGGTGGACTTCCAAAGCCGAGATAATAATGTCGCGGAAAGCTCAATCAGCTGGGTCAGGTCAGAGTACAGCAGGCGGAAATTAGCAAGTTGGGCTTCATCTAGAAACTGCCCATAGGCTTTTTCTATTTGCGAAATCACCTCGCGATCCGAAGACAAAGAGCGTTGAAAATATATGAGCCCCTTTTTGAGGTTGAAAATCCGCTTCATGACTTGCGAGGAAAGCTGGGGCTGAAAAACTTGGGATTCCAGTTTGCTGGTCTCCTCGCTGATATGGTCCAAAACCTGAAAGCCGCTGGCCGTCATCTCCTCCAGCCCCGCAAAAAGCAACGCTGTTGAGCCCTTCCGAAAAAGTTCAACCTTTCGCGCAGTTGGGTAGTTTAAGATTTTATGTATTGCGCTCTCGGGACTTTTGTGAATGCTGATAAAATCCTTTTGCTCTTTGGAGGTCAAAAGCAAATGGGGCTTGAGTGCGATGATGTTTTTTTGGATTTCCAGCGAGTGAAAAACTATCGCAGTGAATTGTCCGATGTTTTGCAGAATCGGCCGCTGGGTTGGGTGCAATAATTCCTGAATCTCCTGCTCGCTTACGCCAAGGTGAGCGGCGACAATCTTCAGCTCTTCCTGTTCGGGCTGCGCAAGGTCTGTCCAAACAGTCGTGTGCTGTCCGCGCAAATCCTGCACTTGCCCTTCTACCACTTGGTCATTTTGCAAAATATAGGTTTTGATCACGTTTTGTTTCTGGTCCTCATGCTCTAGCTCGAGTATAAATGTTATAATGCCGATATGTCAAAGAGGGCGCTTGCGACAATTCTGGCTATAGAAACCTCGGCTGACGAAACCAGCGCGGCCGTTTTTTCCTCGGAAAGCGGAAGAGGTGGTCTTTCAAGCAACATTATTTATTCTCAACTTAAAATCCACAGAAAAACCGGCGGCATTGTCCCGGAAGTCGCCGCGCGCGTGCATATTCCAAAAATTCTTCCAGCCATTGATTTGGCTCTCAAAAAAGCTAAGACTAGCTTAGGCCAAATTGACGCAATTGCCGTAACCGCCGGCCCCGGACTCATTACTTCTCTGATGATTGGCGTGGATACGGCCAAAGCTCTGGCCTTCGCGCTCAACAAACCAATAATCCCGATCAATCATCTCGAGGGCCATCTGCTCTCGGCTTTCGGCCGAAATACTAAATACCAAATACTAAATACTAAATACTTTCCCGCCCTCGGCCTCATTGTCTCCGGCGGCCATACACTTCTCGTTCTAGCTAAACAAATCGGCCGCTATAAAATTCTTGGGCAAACCGTAGATGACGCGGCAGGGGAGTGCTTTGACAAAGTCGCCAAGCTTTTAGGGCTTCCCTATCCCGGCGGCCCGGCAATTTCCAAACTTGCCAAGAAGGGGAATCCAAATGCCTTTGCCTTCCCCCGGCCGATGCTGAACCAGCAAAATTTCAATTTTTCTTTTGCCGGACTTAAAACTGCGGTCTTGTATTTCCTTCACGACTTAAATTCATATCCGTCATTGCGATTCGCCGAAGGCGAAGAAGCAATCCCCTCGCCATTGAGATTGCTTCGTCGCAAAGCTCCTCGCAATGACAACATACGAGCCGATATCGCGGCAAGCGTGGAGCAGGCCATCATTGACGTCCTCGCCGCCAAAACCCTCCGCGCCGCCAAAGAATACAGCGTAAAAACTGTTCTCCTCGGCGGCGGCGTTGCCGCCAACCAAAAACTGCGCAAAACCCTTGCCCAAAGAATCAAAAAAGAAACCCCGCATACCAAATACTTAATACCAAATACTGTTCTTACCACCGACAACGCCGGGATGATCGCAATCGCCGGATTTTATCACTATATTTATGGCCATACTACAACTTATGATAAAATCAAAGCCGACCCGAACATGCCGCTTAAAAGCTGGCGATGAGTATGGTAGAATAATATCGATATGCAACCGAGAATAATCCTAGCTTCAGCCTCTGTGCAAAGAAAAAAAATATTGTCTATCTTAAACATTCCTTTTGAGGTCATCCCTGCCGACATTGATGAGAAAACAATTCGGAATGAAAATCTGGCAACACTAGCTGAAAAAATAGCTAGGGCAAAAGCTGAAAAAGTGGCCAGGGACCAAAATGGGATAGTGATTGCTGGTGATACTTTTACCGAGTGTAATGGTAAATTAATGGAAAAGCCCAAAAAATTGGAAGAAGCCAAAACCATGTTAAGAATTCTTGCTGGCAACAAAGGGGTGAATTATAACGGTTTTTGCTATATTGACAGGGAAAAAAATATTGATTTTTCAACCACGGTAGAAGTAGAATTTAAATTCCGAGAATTAAGCGAGCCGGAAATAGAATCATATGTTTCAAAATTCCCAGTGCTGACATGGGCGGCGGCCTACTCACCAGCCTATCCCTATGTGATGACCATGATAGCGGAAATGAAAGGATCCATGACAGGGTTCTCTCATGGATTACCAGCAGAACTGGTGGTACAATACTTAAGAAAATCAGGGTTTGACGTCAGCCCTTAATTTGAATTTTTTATGGAACTCCCAAAAACCTACAATCCCAAAGAAGTCGAGGATAAAATTTACGAGAAGTGGGAGGGTTCGGGATTTTTTAATCCCGATAATCTGGAACACGCGTCTGATCGGTATTGGAACG
>CAYNFS010000028.1:0-1909 GCA_964396685.1 uncultured Candidatus Saccharibacteria bacterium
CTGGCATAAAACGATGACTTCTTCATCAGTTTTTTATGCATTTTTTGTTTTTGTCTTTTTTCAATAAATCGCGTCTAGTCCGGCTTTATCTCCAGCGGTCAACGTGTCTTTCTTGGTCTCTTTTTTCGCGCCATAACCGTACATTGTATTATTTGCGTAAGCTGTATCATACTCGTCATCCAAACCAAACCAGTGGCCGAGTTCGTGAA
This sequence comes from uncultured Candidatus Saccharibacteria bacterium, assembly GCA_964396685.1. GTDB lineage: Bacteria > Patescibacteriota > Doudnabacteria > UBA920 > 2-01-FULL-46-14 > CAYNFS01. The sequence continues at coordinate 210 of CAYNFS010000028.1, forward strand.
TCATGATGTTCTGCGCATCATAGGAGTTCTCAAAAGCGCAGGTATCGCCTTCGGGATCAGACGGCCAAGTGTCCGGATCAGACCAGCTCCAGACAAATTTTTTGTTCATTATCGTATCCACGTCAGCCACCATTTTTGTCGCGGTGTAGTACCAGATGTAAGTCGTGGCTAGCGCGGTGCCGGATGTCCTGCCCCAAGTGATGATATTTTCAAAATCCAGCGCTTGTCTGGTTTTGGAGGTAGTTCCCGCATTGCTGATCGTGAAATATCCAGGCACAACGGCTGTCCATTCGGCAAAAGATTCACCCACTATTTCAGAGAGATTGCCTCCGCCAACCAAAGACGGCACACTTGCCGTATTTAGTTTGTAAGCCGCACTTGAAGGAAGCCGCCAGACTTCAGCGCCCGTCACGGCCGATGAATCAGGATCGGGAAGATCGCAGGAAAGCGCCAAAGCCTCTGAAGGCTCCGGCCTTGCCTTGTGCACAAACACCCTCACTTTCATGTCAGGACGTCCGGGCACATCGTAAACTCCGTTTTCTTCCGCCACCTCGGGAAGATAATTGGCAGTTGGCTTTGCCGCCGAAACCGGGCTAAAAGCCGCTAAAACCGCTAAAATAACCGAAAAGATTAAGATTTTTTTGATCATATATTAACTCCTTTCAGCTCTATTATAGCATTAAATCCAAAATTTTCAAAGGCTTGCAACCTGTCATTGCGAGGAGTCCGCGACGAAGCAATCACTTCTGCGGCGATTTTGACCCACTCCCACCCTTCTGTCATTCCCGTGAAAACGGGAATCCAGTTTAATTTTCCGCAAAAGTTTTGGATCCCTGGTCATAAGATTCTAATTTGTTCTTTGAAAATAATGTCTTTTAACAAATGGTGGACAGAGCGATAAGTAAGTCAATTTCTTCTGGCATAGCTGTATTATTGCATTTATTGCGCCGTAGTTCAAATTCAACCCCCGTCAGACAAGGGGTTTTATTCTTCGAGCGAAATCGAGAAGCAGAAAGTTAGAATCCGCAACCGGGGCCAGGACCAGTATCGCCAGTTGCGTACAAGACGTCCATTCCCAGCTTATCTCCCCAACCCAACGTGCGTTTTTGCGTCTCCCCTTCTTCAGCAAAGTTGTACATGGTCAAACACCCGCTTTTGGGCTTGTTGGTGTGGCCCAGACCCATGACATGACCCCATTCGTGCGAGGCCACGTTTTCAACATCCATTTTGTCACTGCTTTCGTCAGTCGCCCAGTCTTCATCCGTGTCAAAAAACATCCTGAATCCCACAATTTCTTTAGTTACAACGTTGCGGCAAACGCTGGTTGCGGCTAAAACATTTCCCTCGCCGTCAATTGAAACCCATTCTATCTCATTAACCCCACCACAGGGATTATCGGAAGGACTGCCATCATCTCGCGCGAAATCCCTCGTGCTAACAAAGCCATCCCAAGTTTCTTCGGCACTCACGATTGCCGTGTTTTGGTCAGAAGTCCCACCTGTAATTTTATATTTAACCGTGCCGTTTTCAAACCATCTGATCCCACCCATAGTCAAAGCGAAATCATCGGACTCGGTCGTGGGATGCGGCCCCGGCCCGGCATGAGTCGGGGTTTTGTAGTCCACAAAAACTTCTTCCACAAACTCTTTCTCGGGCGCTTTCGGCACTGACGCGGCGACCACCGAGATCATGGCTACCGC
>CAYNFS010000028.1:1919-4709 GCA_964396685.1 uncultured Candidatus Saccharibacteria bacterium
AACAAAATCCATTTGGGGCGCCTTCGAAGGCCCTTTCGCCTCCACCACCGAGATCATGGCTACCGCGAAAATCAAAGTAATTGTGGAAGTAAGTATTTTGCGCATAAGCGTTCGCTCCTTTCTGTCATTCCCGCCATGCCTACCGGCAGGCAGGCGGAAGCGGGAATCCAGTTTAATTTAATCGTTGCAGGAATTGGGAATCACTCCATCAGGAACTAGACCTGCGAGATGCGCTTGTACCTCTGTGGTCATTGATATGTCTTCTTTCTGACCAAAAGCCCTTCATTGTTTGCCGAAAGGCTTGTTTTATCTCTAGTTTCCGATTGGATTGTTCCAGAACGGAATATCGGCTTGGCTCTTTGAATCCTTTGGTGTAGCTGCTGGAACTGGAGAACCAAGCGGCACAAAGTCGAGAAATTAAGGTATTTCTGGCGGATGAACCTGAAAATTGCCGCCGCTTATCGGCCCGCTAAATGTTGTAATGGAGCCAGGAAAATCGGATATTTCAATTTTGTCGAGCCCTGCTCCCGGCTCTCCAAGATCTTGGATCGTAATGTTTACATCAGTGGCCGGCGTCCCGTTATTACATTCTCCTGATCCAACAAATGTCGCGGTATCAAACTCTGCATACGGCGATTCTGCGGGTGCATTAGTACCGCTGAAGGCCAATTCGGAGAAACTATTCAGATGACAAGCGAGTTTATTAGTATGATTCACTATCTGAAATTGCCCAACAACATTGCCATCCAAATCATATCCGACATTGCCGCCGAAACTCCATAGTGGCTTACTTCCTTTAACTACCCCTCCACCGGTCACGTAATGTTCCAGCCAGTATTTAGTCACCACAAGGTAAGAACTTTCGTCACTACAATCCCCATCGTCATTGCTATCAACGCAGGCAGATATAGTATCCGTTCCCGGAGCGGCTCCAGTATAGGTAAAAACCGCTTCTCCGCTGCCATCAGTCATCACCGTATCAGACTCCGAAGAATTCGGCCCGTCAATGTCAAACAAAACCGGAATAAAGGACAATGCGGGATCGATTGTTGCTGTAACTGTATGGTCTGTACCAACCGGATTATAATCTACGAGCGGTGTCAGCGAGTCAACGGAAAATTCGCTGTAATCTGCCAGAGCCCCCACTTCACCAGATGACAAAGCTCTATCATAGATTCTCACTTCGTCTATGTTGCCCTTGAAAGCAAGCGGACCGCCGGAATCGCCAGATGGCTGGCCGCCAATTCTGACCGACAAATCATTATCGCTGATTACGCCAATACTGGCGACTGACGTTGCATCCAAGACTCCATCTATATAGACTTTCACATTGGTGCCATCATATGTCATAGCCACATGGTGCCAGGCCTCTGCTGTCAGAGAAATGCTTCCCGATGCTATTAGTGCCGAACCGCCTGTTGGTCCCAACACAACAAACCCACGAACTTTATTTGAGCCAGGAGCTCCGACGTCCAATCCATAGACCCGATTGCCAAAGTGTCCTTTCCTGACTATATTTCTGGTTCCAACGGCGCTAGCATCAATATAAATCCAAGCCGATAATGTAACATTGTCAACGTCAAGCTCGCTTCCAGCTATGTCAACTACATTTACGAAATCATTAGTTCCATCCAAAAGTACCGACGCCACATTTCCCGGAACCGTCGGCTTTTTTGTTGTATCGCGAGAAGCCCCGTTCTCATAGGTTCCGTTATTACCATGCGTCGTGACATCAGGCACACCTACAACATCATCAAAATTCCAATACCCTGCCAGTCCATCAGCCAAGTGGACTGCGCTTGTTGAAACCGGAAAAGCTAGAGGGGCAAGGACCAATGCGATAATGCTCGCCAAGTTAAGGATGAAATTGCTTTTATTTATTGTTTTTGTCTTTTTTGCCTCCCCTACCCTCCTTGCGTGTATTCCATCAACTCTTCTTCTCATAATTTGTTTCCTATTAATTCACGAATATTAAGAATAAACATATAAAAGCCATCTTTTTCGGCCCTCAAGATGGCTCTTTTTTTGTTTTTTGCCCCCATATTTGCTTGCTTTGTGCTCGGAGAGATTGATTTCAAAATATCCGCTCTAGTTCTAATTATTTACGACGGACGAGACCCTGACTTCTTACCATAGCACAATAAAAACAGAAAATCACCTTTTTTATCCACAAAGATGATTTTTGTGTTTATTTTAAGGCTTTTTCTGGCCAAACTCGTCAATAAACCTCATAATTATGATGAAAATCGAAATAATCAGATTTTGAAATGAAGAAATAAATTTTTTCATATGTTTTTATTTGTGACGCATCCTCCAAAAATCAAAAAACCCTTACGCCAAAAGCCTCGGGCTCTACAAATTCAAACGCGTTTGGGCTCTTGTCAGCAGATTGCGGACTTTGGCCTCTCACTTTCCAGTATAAAAGTCTTGGTTTGTTTGTAAAGACTAAAATGTTAATAATCCGTTGATATCCTGTAGACAACCTGTTAAGCGATCTAATCGGTATCTGGAATGGCGCCGATTTTTATGAGTTCTGCCCGCTGGGTAATGATTTCCGCGTCTTCGCCGGAAAAAAAACAAAGCCTGCCGCAGCCGCGGCATTTGACTTCCAAAGCGCTCCCGCTTCCTTGCAAAAAGCCTTTGCAGAGAAGTTTATTGCAGGTTTCACACCGATATTCGCGTAAAAATTTGGGATCCATATTCCATCATTAGTTTTCTGTCATTCCGGGCTTGACCCGGAATCCAGATTTTGGCTTATTTACTGGATTCCCGCTTTCGCGGGAATGACGG
>CAYNFS010000029.1:0-2897 GCA_964396685.1 uncultured Candidatus Saccharibacteria bacterium
AACAAACGAATAGCGCCCCATGTCGCCCGGAATCATCACCGGCTGGCCCAGATCGCGGTAGGCCTCCGGCAATTCGGGATGACCCTTGGGATAGGCGCGGGTCGCCCCCTTGCGATGCACACAAAGACGGCGTTTTTTCCCTTCGATAATATGCTCCTCCCACTTGGCGATGTTGTGGCAGACGTCGTAGACGGGATGGATTCCCAGTTTTTCATAACCGGCGCCGAACATTTGTTCAAAGACCTCGCGCACCCATTGCGTAATCATTTGACGATTGGCAAAGGCGTAGTTGGCCGCCGCGGCCATCGCGCCGAAATATTTTTTTCCCTCCGGTGAAGTCAGCGGCGCACAGCAAAGCTGTTTATCCACGAGTTCAATTCCGTATTTCTGCGCCGCCCTCAGCATGACCGGCAAATACTCGGTGCAGGTTTGGTGACCGAAGCCGCGCGAGCCGGAATGAATTTGAATGACGATTTGATCTTTTTCCAGGCCGAGGGCATGGGCGGCCTCTTCATCATAAATTTCTTTGACGAAATCGACTTCCACAAAATGATTGCCGCTTCCCACCGATCCCAACTGGGGCGCCCCCCGTTCATAGGCGCGATTGGGCACGGCGGAAGGATCGGCCCAATCCAAACAACCATTTGATTCCAAGTGTACTAAATCATCGGCCGTTCCATACCCCTGCTCCACCGCCCAACCCGCCCCCTTCAGCGCCACCTCCTCCAACTGCGCGCGCGATAATTTAAATCCGCGATGTCCCTTCCCCACCCCGACGGGGATGTGGCTGAATAATTGCTGTACCAATGGTCGCATCTTTCCGGCAGCCTCTCGTTTTGGAACATCCGTCCGCAACAACCGAACACCGCAATTTGAAACAATAAAACCGTCGGCAATAAAATTGTGGTCGGCGTGGTTAACGGTGAAATCATAGACGGGGCCGATATAATCCTCTTCATCCCTATTCACAACTTCCTCCCATAATATCCCGCTCTCTCCCACTCCCTTTGAGAAGACCTCACAAAATTTTGAAAATGAAAAAAAACATTCCCCCACACGAACTCTTCCCCGCCGCTCATAAATGGCTCTCTCAATAAATCGTTTATTGGGTGCCCACCCCTTTAACTGCTCATAAACAAGGGTTGGACCTGTGCCTGTCAATTTATAAAGACCTGCTGCCATATCGGCTACCTGTTGCCTAAAAGTAAGATGACGCTCTTTAAAACGCAGGTAGGCCAAGGCTAATGCCGTTTTCGCCCCTTTTTCACGATGATAATCAATGCCAATCTTTCCATAGAGCGCCTCCAAACTTTTAAAACGATCCGATAAGATTAGCCTGAAACGGTATGAAATTTCACCTTTTTTATTCGTAAATTCTTTACGTTGTGAAATAGTGTTTGTCATCACACCAAACTCGCTCAACAGATTCGAAATCTGGAATAAAAATTTCTCCCCATTTTCCAACAATCCTTCTTTTTTATTCATGCTTAGAACCGGACAATAGAAATTATGTCCATGCCCTGTTAGTGTTTTGGGGGAAGACAGCTCACAACCAAACAGTGCGGCCAAAAAAAGTCGTTTTTGCCAAAGAGGGGCTTTCCACAACCACGGGGGCACTTCATAGGGTTGAGAAACTTTTGGGCCCAGGGGTACGCCCAAAACCATCATCAGCGCCCCGAAAGCCGAGCTACTTACATAAAAAGAAGTTTCATAATGTGCGAAATCAATTTTGTCATAAGCTGTTTGGATAGAATGGTGTCGTTGTCTTCCATGAATTGGGGAGGGTGTAAAGCCTGCCACAAGAACATCGCTTCTGACTGTTTTTAAATCGTGAGGTTTACCGTAAAAGGCAGCCATAGGACGCCTTCTCTTTTTTTCAATATACAATGTGCCATCGCCAAACAAAAAGGCCGCCAGCCGGATGAGATAGGGTAATTGCGGAGAATTATAACGGAGGGGCAAGATCCTTTGGCGTCGCAAATAATTTAAAACTTGCGGAATGGCATTTCCCTCTCCTTCTTTTTCGAGGGATTTTAGAATTTTGATAATATCTTCCTCCGCTACAATGACCTCATCGGATGGCTCCTCATAGGAAACTCCTTCAAAGTGATAGACGGCGACTTTTTCACCCACCTCAATTTCACCAATGGGTTTCATTCCTTCTGATGTTAGAACTGGATGTTCTTTCGTTGCCTTCAATACCCGCCAAGATTCTGTTGTTAGGCGGGTCAGTTTTTTGGGCGGCGGATTCCTCAGGAAGCGTGCAATGGATGCGCGCTGGATGTTTTTTTGAGTTTGGTCTAGACAAGCCAGGCTTTCTTTTCTCCAAATTTCTTGATACTCGCCGATGGGACGCACGTAACCTAAAGAGCTTAATACTAGCGAACCAAAGGGAAGGCAGTTCAAATCAAAACCTACTCCGCCCGGCGAAATCACGCCCCCCTCGTCAGGATCAAACGCCGCCACACCGCCGATACAAAAACCATACCCCCAATGAATATCGGGCATGGCGTAGGAGGCGCCGACGATGCCTGGCAACGTGGCCACGTTAGCCACCTGCTCCAAACTTTTATCTTCGCGGATGTTCTTCATCAACTTATCCGAGGCAAAGACAATCCCGTCCACCCGCATTTTGCCCTGCTTAGGAATGCGCCACTTGAATTCGTTGATTTTTTCGATGGTAACCATGGTTAAACATCCAAAATAATTTGCGCCGTGTATCCCGACGGCTTCTTTTCAATTTTCAATCCGTGATAGGTGACCGCCTTGATCTGGGTTTTTAAGGGTTGTTTTTTTTCATCCCACTCTCCCTCGCCGACCTCAGCTTCAAAATTTTTCAGTTCGCACTGCGCTACCTTAAATTCCACTCCGATCAGCCCCTTCGTTTCAAAAAGAAA